>CAJJAA010000027.1 GCA_905182025.1 uncultured OM182 clade bacterium | reverse complement strand
GCTACCTTCACTCGGCTTATCTTTCCAATGATGTGGGCGTGTCGATGGCCATAATTGCACGCGCACCCCATTTGCCGATTTCGGATGTATGAAAACCTGCGGTGTGCCAACCCCCATCAACTGAACACCCTGTGATTCGAGCTTTTCGACGGTGGCATCCAGATCATCAACTTTGAGTGCGAGGGTGTGAACGCCCTCACCACGTGATTCAAGTACCTTTTCAATCGGCGACTGCTCCCCCATTGGCGCAATCAACTCAAGAAACGTATTGTCTTCGAGCAGAAAGAACGCCTGGCGAATGCCTACCTCCGGCAGATCTGCTCTGTGACTCAGTGGCAAACCAAATTGGTTCTGCCAAGTGTGTATGGCTTGATCTATATCTCGAACCAATATCACTACATGATCGGCACCCGTAAAAGGCATGGCTGTCTCAAAAAATTATACTTCGACCCAATGGTATCACGACTTAGCGGCGCAATTACGCTAGCAGTTAGTCGATGAGTCGTTGATCTATCGAGGTATTGCTGCGCCGCTTTATAAGTTTGTGTTGCCTGCCGCAGCGACCGCCAATTGCGTAAAAGCGTTTACCCATTTGCCAGTGACCTCTAGATCTACAGCATCCGGCCACCGGTCTGCTGGATGGTGAAACAACCCATTGCCTCCGAGGATAGAAACAAACCTACCCTGACCATCGTAGACGTTACGTGCCTCGCCTAAGGGGCGCTGCCCAATCGGTGTGACGGCCGCTGGCGCCAAACCATTTTGTTTGAGCCAAGGGTCAAGGCTGGCAACAGCCTTGTCATCAGAATACTGAAGCCTGACCTGCGCACCCAGCTTCGCAGCAAAATTAGCACCCAGATGCATCCATATGTGCGCATCTTTTATCAGCGTTGGATTGTCGTGAAGGAACAGGTCCAGGCCAGTATGGCCTAACTCATGACCGGTATTTGCAGTGAAGATGACATCTCTTTTTGGCAGCGAGGATTTAACCGCGCGCATGATCTCTAGAAAACAGGCGATGCCACCGCCGCGCTCTGAAGCATTGACCCACCAACCACTGCGAGGCGTCATCACAACGATCGGGGCAAGCTCGGGATTGCTTCCTTCAATTTTGGCCTCGACATTTCTTGCAGTTGCTTTGACATATTCACAATGAAGTACAAAGCTGGCTTGGGTACCCGACTTCATTGCAGCTTGGATATCTGCCCAATGCTTGTTTGCCACCTGCAACACCGGTGGTCCAAAAGGCGAAGTGAAGTCCTCGGCATTGAGCAAGGCCACACCTTCTTCAGGCAAGCGGCTGTCCGTGACGACAACAATTGCTTTATGACGGCCTTCTTTTCTCGCGGCATGCAGACGGCGAACGTTCGGCGCGGAGTCAAACGGCAAAGCCATGATAACGCCGATATCAGCATGACTGCCGAGTTCACCAATACTGCCGGCTATGCCGTTCGCATCCGTGTAGCGGCAGTCGTAAAGTGGCACGCCTGCGATGGCGGAGCCGGCTAAGGACAATTCGGTCGTAATAGGCTGCAACCGTTCAAACTCAAACGCGGTGTCAGTGGCCGCGACATCGAGCATCTCGATCCTGCGCATCAGCCAGTCAGCACTCTGGTTATCAACATCAGTACCGGTGCGATGAATACCCTGCGCGGCATACTCGCTGATAATTTCAGCAATTCTACTTTGCATGGCACTTTGTAAAGAGCTTTGTAAAGAGCTTTGTACAGAACTTTGCATAGAACCTTCCTCGGCCAGCAGTTGGAACTTCAGGGGTAGCAACGTCGCCAGCAGAGTGCCTTGAACAAATTGGCGTTTTGATATCATCTAGCTTTCTCCTAAATGAAAAATTGATTCACACCCTGCGCGCGACTATCTTTTACTTAAATAAAATCATACCCGCTTCAATCGAAGTAGTCGAAGCATCGCAGGAACACAAAGCTGCCCATCAGTGACTTACTTGTATGTTCTTAACTAACCTTGAGCGGTTGATGTTTAACGATATTAATAAACTGGTCGTCTTTCGGTCCAGTCAAAACATGCAATACTTGCAAAGGCTAATGACACTAGATCGCTGTCTCGATCCCAACCACCAATTGCGTGCAATCCAACGGGCAAGTCATTGGTATCTATACCGCAGGGAATAGATATCGCCGGATGCCCGGTTAAATTAGCAATGCAAAGGTGCGTCCACCATTTGTTAACACGCTCTTTGTTGCCGTTGATCGTGACACGTTGATCGCCGTTGGGATCAGCAAGGGGTGGCGGCGCCGTTAATGTGGGCGTGAGTACAAAATCATACTGACTTAATACCCGCTCCAAACGGTCGTAGGTGCGTGATCGATCGATGGCATCTGATTGCAATCGGACACCGTCGGATTTGAACGTTTCTTCTTCCAGTAAACTTTGCAGAACAGGTCCCAGAAGCTGTTGTGCTTCAACTGGCATTTGCCGAACCCTGGCAGCAAGATTGCTGGTCATCATTTGAGTCGCAATACCTGGCTGAAATTCCGTCGGGTCATCCAATGCGACATCAATATCCAAACCCAAATCGCCAAGCTTCGCTAAGCCTTTTTCGACTATCGCTTGGTATTGCGCATCGGCGATATTCCCTCCCAATGCTGGGATGAAGAGCGCCCGTTTACCTTGCACTGCTCGCGCAGGATCAACAAGCGGGCTCATTGTCTTAATCTCTCGGCGCGACCAAGGATCAAGGTGATGTGCACCGGACATGGTATTGAATAGCGTCACAAGGTCTTCCGGGTGTCGACAGTTCATAGAAATGGAACTGTTGTTACCAAAATGAAACGGCCAACTTTCGTGCGGTATCGCGCCGATGGTCACCTTCATGCCCAACACGCCACAGGCCGATGCTGGAATGCGGGACGAGCCGCCACCATCAGTACTCACCCCAAAGGGAACAGTGCCGGTCGCAACAGCAACGCCGTCGCCTCCGCTGCTACCGCCGCAGGACAATGAGGGTGCCCAAGGGTTTCTCGTGATGCCGGTGAGCACAGCGTCAGTGGTGACTTTGCTGGCGAACTCAGGCGTTGTTGTCTTGCCGAGCAAAATTGCACCTGCAGCTCGCATTCTTGCTACCGCGACGACATCACTGTCAGGGATGTTGTGTTCGAGCGAACGTGACCCATAGGTCGTCTGCACGCCCTGCGTATCCAATAGATCTTTAACGGTAAAAGGCACACCAAAAAATGCTGGCAATGTTTCGGGCCGCGTTCTTTTAAGCAGCTCATCTGCCTGCTTCGCTTGTGCGAGGGCGGCCTCGCGGGTAATGGTAACGAAGGGATTGAGATGCGCCTGAACTTTATCGGCCTGATTCAGCGCCTGCTCCATCACATCGACCGCACTAACTTCGCCATTTTTTATGCGCTTTGCAATGGCGGTGCCCGAGAGTCCTAGAATCTCCACTACTTGGTCGCAATAACTTGCTGATCCACCAAACTTGCTATGTCACTCTCTGAATAACCTAGCGCGGTTAACACTTCATTGGTGTGCTCACCCAATACGGGCACATGCGTACCCGGCTCGAACGTCACATCGTTGATTCGATATCCCGCTGACGTGACCTGATGTTCGCCGTAGGCACTTTCTACTTTGGTTGTGAGCCCTCTCGCTTCGGGCTGACCTGTTTCGAATACTTCAACCAAGTCTTTCACGCCGCCGGCAACAACGCCGCTATCACTAAATATAACGTCCCATTGGGCGACAGTTTTTTGCTGAAGGACTTCTTCTACTTTTGCTTCAATCTGTGGCATTTGAGCCATTAATTGCGCCGTACTGAACGACGCAAACTCCATCAAACCAATCGCTTTAAGAATGCCGCGCTGATGACTTGCCCTATAACCGGCCAGCATGACGTAGCCGTCTTTGGCCCGATAACGCCCCAACATCGGCCCATCACGATTAGCACCGGGAGGCACAGCGACACCCGTTGTCGCGGCAATACTGGTGTGGCGATTCATCAGCAGCATGGTGACATCCTGCATCGCAATATCGATGCGTTGCCCTTGGCCCGTTTGCTGGCGAAGTAAAACAGCCGCGAGCACAGCGGATGTCGAATGCATGCCCGTTGCGTAATCAAGCACAGGACCACCGGTTCTTATCGGACCATCGCCGCGCTCATTAATCGACATAAAGCCAGACGTCGCCTGAATCACATCATCGAAACCCGGACGATGTCCCATTGGACCATTTTGGCCAAAGGCCGAAATTGACAGGTAAATTAACTCAGGGTTATCTGCCGCAAGAGAATCATAATCAAGACCATGATCCTGCATGGTGCCAGGCCGATAATTCTCTACAAAGATATCAGCCTGTTTAGCTAGTTCACTGACTAACAATGCACCTCGCTCAGTCGTGATATCAATCACGACACTGCGCTTGCCCGCATTTTGAGCCACAAAACCTGTGCCCAAGCCCATCGCAATTTGTTCTTCATCGCCACCCCACGGGCGAGTCATATCGCCTCTGGGTGACTCAACTTTAATGACTTCAGCACCCAGCAGGGCGAGTTGGTAAGTGCAATAAGGACCCGCCAGCACGTGCGTGAGATCCAATACTTTTAGACCTGATAAAGGCTTGTGTGCTCATTCACTTACTCCGAATGATTGAGATTAAAATTAGGATCGAAATCGGATAGCGATTTTCAGCTAAAGCCGATTACTTTCGCAACACTTTAGCGAATAAAAGTGCTATAGAATACCGCCAGAAAACGAAGTTTAAGACAGCAAAACGACGAAGAACGAAGTTTAGGACTAGCGAAGTTTAGCGACAGCCATCATAACGCCAGAACCGACATCGCGCTGGGTTGTATGCCGACAAAATACTGCACAAGATTAATACGTGAGAAGTTTTAGCAGCGAGTTAACTGCAATCGAAGTTTAGAAAGCCAGAAGTTTAGGACAGCCATCATAACGCCATAACCTACATCGCGCTGGGTTGTATGCCTACAAAATACTGCACAAGATTAATACGTGAGAAGTTTTAGCAGCGAGTTAACTGCAATTCATGATTGGAGGTACATAGACATTTTTAAAATTGAATTTCCAGACCATTTTCTAAGCCGATCGACGGCTATGCGCCATGTTAGAAGATAGCAAACGATTGGAAGTTAACATCGCGAGTAGGTCTTCACCCAACATTGTCCAATCCCCTTCGCATAATCTTTCATGTTTTGGACCGTGCCGATGGCGCGTTGCCATCGTCCAGGAACCGGCATGATCGCTTCCAGCCAAGACAGCCTTGTATCAGGTGCATCTACCACACGGAGTCTGCCACTGAATCGGTTCGCACGCTGAGCTGACGCGGTCGTTCTTGCCAGAGCTATATAGTCATGGATACGATAGTCGAACGGCAGCACAGTTGTACTTTGTATAGCCGTCATCAATTGTTCTTCAGATGGATTGGCTTTTAGACGACGCGCGACGGATGTATGCTCGGCATCTATCACATCCTCCACCATCCCTGCTCTGACGGGGTTGAGATCAACATAGACCATGCATGCCAGCAACCCGTCTTCATCCAGCAGCCGCTGTGACTTAAATCGTCCCTCCCAAAACCTGCCTTTACAGTGGTCTTCTTGATTGGCTGTGCGCGCTAAAGGTTCATTGATCATACGCATGAACCAGGAGAGTGAACTGAGTCGTTCACGAAAAACCAATAGCCTTTCCTTGTTTTGTAGCAACGAGTTTCGATGGACAGTTTGCTGCGTCAATGACACGCCACCGACAAACTGTTTGGGACAAAGCAACAGCCACTTATCAACAACCACTTCATCGCTCCAACTTTGCACCACGCCTGCATCGATCTGTAGAACTAGATGATAGTGGTTAGACATCACCGCATAGCCGAAGAGCTCTACGGCGAAGATGTCTGACAGTGTCAAGATACGATCCTCCAACCATTGCCGTCGATGATCGAAGTTAAACCCTGTTTCCTTATCGGTGCCACACAACCAAGCACGTCGAACGCAGCGCGAACAAACATGGTAGATACCACCGTCGGGATCAATCAGATGTGCTCTGGGATAGGTCATGCGAGCAGTTTAGATGACTTGCACGCAACGCTATAGCGCTGGGTTCTTACGGGTGGGTGAGAGGTTGGCTATTTAGAGAGTCAGCGATTAGGCTTATCATGGATGTCCGCAATCCACACAATCTCAACGATTTACGAGACGCTCACGATAGGCTTATCAATGTCCGAATGCGCGGGCGGCTAGCTTCGACACTCACCGACCGGATTGGCTTTATACATGGATTGATACGAGGTTATGCCGCATGCAAGGCAAAGTCGTCTTCACTCATCCCATTGTCAATGGTTTCGCTAATCGAGAGACGACTTTACGCTCGCACTAAATGCTTAAAAAGCCAGTCGGACGCCAAGTGACGCTGTTGTATCTTTGTTGGGTCGAGCACCATAAGGCTGACGACCCATTATGTCTTCTTCACCGGTGACATTTTCGACTTTGCCGTAGATGTCCAAGTTGTCAGATAGCGCGTAATGCGCACTGATGTCGACGGTAAGCGAGCTATCGGTTATCTCGAACTGACCGCAAGATGCCCTGACACAAACTTCATCGACGTAATTGACATTCATAAAACTAGACCACTTGTTTTTAAGGAATCCAACGCTCAGATTAAACTGATGCTCAGGAATGTAAGGGATAGGATCCCCATCAGATACATCGCCAAAATAGCCAGTATCCGCGATATCAGAGTCAAACTGGCTATCGATATATGTATAGTTAAATACGACAGGGATACTGTATCCACCGCTTCGGTTTAGATCTGTCGTGAACATAAGTTCAAGCCCCTGGACCGTTGCAGCATCGCCGTTAAACGCATCGCCAATGGTACAATCTGTGCCAGATGACGCTGTGCACTCGCCTAACAAGTTATCGTAATCACTTAGAAAGTAGATCGCTTCCGTGGAAATCCGGTCGCTGTTGTAGCGGACACCTAACTCGTAGTTTATTGCTTCTTCTTCATCGACATCAGGAGAATTGCTGGGAGCCGAAAACCCTTTATGGACGCCCGCGATCAATGTGGTGGTATCAGACAGGCTGTAGCGTGCGCCAAAACCAGGCAGCCACACTTGAGTGTCATTGTTGCGAGTGCTACGAAGGTTCGAATCATCACGCGATGAAGGATCTGCCGTCCGACCATTTCGAGTTTCCCATCGAGTACGCTTCTGCTTGATATCTTCGTAACGTAAACCCGGTGTGAGCACCCAGTTGCCAAACGCAATGTTGTCTTGAATATGAAACGCGAGGGCTTCGGCTTCCTGAACCCTGTTTCCAGCATTACCCAGCAAACCTAGGTCATCAAGCACTAAAGAGCCGTTTTCCTGATGGTAAGTGCTGTTACGCTGCAACCGGTCTTCCTCGTCTTCGTGGAGTCGAAGGCCGACTTGAATATCATGGGATAAATTATCGCCAGCAAACTGCCAGTCCAACCCGAACTGAACGCCGCGTGAATAGTACTCTCTAGCGTTTGATCGAACCTGGACACTACCGATCGCCGTGTCATCACCTGCTACGATTCCCTGCAGTTCCGTTGGACTAAAACCGGATAGACTAGCATTGGTATTGATCGCTGAAACAACCTTTGACCAACTGGTTTTTGAAAACGATTCTGCGTCAGCACTGCCGTCAAAATCGATTCCTTCAGTCTTGAACCAGTCCCTTTCGTGCGTATTGTTGTAGGCTGTTGCGGAAACTGACAGGGAGTCAGAGATGTCGAAACGATATCTTAGAACTTGTTGCTCGTGTTTAGTCGTCAATATTGTCGAGCGCTGACAAGCCGTAACGACGAAAAGCATCATTACCGAAGTCACCGTCGGTCAAACCAAGATAACTCTGATTTGAATCCTGATCCGCGTATTGGAGTTTGAGTTCGATACTGTGTCGGTCATTCGAGTAACCAAATTTTGCAGTATAGTCTTCAACATCAAGACCTGTATCAGAGTTGCTGCGATCGATGCTCTGAAAGCCATCCGACTGCCATTGGTGAGTTTCGACCATAAAACCAAACCCACTATCATTCGTGCCACCGTAAGTTGCGTGAACCCGATAGGTCCCATCCTCACCAGCTTCGGCATTCAAAGATCCTCCTCGATCTGTTGGTATTGACGTCGAAATCATATTCATCGCCCCACCAATGGTATACGGACCCTGCGTAATCGCAGACGGACCTTTCAAGATCTCGATAGCCTGCATGCGGCCGGCGGTTGGAAAGTAATAGGCAGATGGTGCCGAATAAGGTGCTGGTGCGATCAACACATTATCTTCCAGCAGGGTTATGCGCCCGCTTCTTTCTGTCGCAACGCCGCGTATGCTGATGTTGGGCCGCAGGCCATAGCCGTCTTCTATCTGGACTGAGACGCCCGGCGACTGGCGCAAGATCCTCTGAATATCCGAGTAGGATTGCTCCTGCAATTGCTTTTCACCAATGTATTGCGCAGCGCCGCTAATTTGGTGGTTGTCGGTATTCTGACCGACAATGGTGATTTCCTCGATGAAAGGTACTTCGTTGCCATGTGCCACGTGGCTAAGCAGGATTAGGGTAAGTAGGACTATTACAGATTTCACTTTATTGGCCTCAATTAAATTGTAAGCCAGCAAGTTAACCGAAATGAGAATCATTATCAATATCTAATAAGAATAATTCTCATTAAATCGATCAAATCATAAAACCCAGCGCTAGAAACACCAACAATCCCGCAATACTCGTGAGAAGTGTCGGCACGCGCAGCGCTCGTGACGATGTGCCAAGCCAGAACCCGCTCAGTAGAACAATCAATAGACCAACGGCCATGAGCTTCTGCAGGTCTTTGAAGAATAAAGGTCCGTGTCCTTTATGAAGCTCGATCAGTGTCTTAATGACATCCGGCTGATTGAAGGTTACCTCTAACGCATCATCGCGGGTTCTAATCTGATAATAATCAGAAGACGTTGGTCGGGTGATGAACGTGCCACCGGAAACTTTTACGTACTCAAAATTGTGATCTATTCCATTGGCATTCAACAGTTCGCGAACATCACTTTCCAGCGTTTTCGAGTCAGCGGACATCACCTTTGTGACAGATAAGGGAACCGAGGTCGACTCAGTGGAACCTTTTATGCCGAGAAGATAAAGACCACCGGAAACAGCCGTCGCCAATAGCATCGGGAGAAAAAAAGCAGCAACATAGAGATGGATTTTGATCCAGAGACTTCGCATTCGAATCTAACGCCTAACAGTTATTTAAAACAGGATACTAGCATCTGATTCGACATTTCAGTAAGCCCCAATTTTATCGCCCAGCGCAGCCTTACTGAAACCCGCCCCATCCTATGCTTGGCGTCCCGAACAACGTGTCCCGAACAACGTGTCCCGAACGTACCGCCAGAGAGATTCGTACGCGGGCGGCTAGCTTCCCGACACTCAATCCAACGGATTGCTTTATACATGTTATTACGAGGTTGTGCAGTGAGCACAGAGAAAGTGGTCCGCCCAGAGAGATTCGAACTCCCGACACCCAGGTTCGAAGCCTGGTGCTCTATCCAGCTGAGCTATGGGCGGATAGATTTTCGATATTACTTGCTTTAGTGGTTCTCTTCGAACCAAGGTTCAAAGTCCGCGTGCGGGCCACTGAACTCTATCCAGCCGAGCTATGGGTGGACAGAGCGCGAAGTATAGGCAAACTTGTCCAACTGCGCCAGATTTTCTCGGGAAATAGTTCGACGAAGCTATTTCGCTTCAATTCAGCAAATCTATGCGGCTTCCACTTAAGCGCAGATTGGCGAATAATCCTCACCAAACCATCAACTCAACAGTCGATCGCACGATTGGCTAAACTATCAGGAGCCACTATGTCTAACGAACTTCAAAATGCTTTCGAAATTCTCACCGGCCGAATCGGCGAGCAAACGTCACAGACCGAATGGTTCGAAATTACCCAGGAACGCATCAATGATTTTGCTGATGTGACACTAGACCAGCAGTGGATTCATATCGACGTCGAGAAAGCTAACGCTGGTCCCTTCGGTGCACCTATCGCCCATGGTCAATTGACCTTGTCGATTATGGGTCACTTGCCCCGTGTGGCAGATGCATCCAACAAGCAAACTGCACTAGAAGGCCAGAAGCTGACTATTAACTATGGCTTCGATAAAGTGCGTTTTCCATCACCTGTTCCGGCTGGCTCAAAAATTCGCACCACAGGCACACTCAAGCGTGTCGAAATCAAAGGCGCAATGATTGAGACAATGAATGAGCTCGTCGTTGAAATCGAAGGGCAAGAAAAGCCTTGCTGCGTCGCCGAGAGCCTAGGCCGGCTCGTCTTCTGATCCGTTTTGCAGGAAATGTTCTGGGAATATCCCGGGAATGCTCTGGGAACGCCAAAGCAACGTTGCTGAAGAATTTTCTCAGCAACGTTTTTGCTTTGAGCGCCTGCGTCATGAAAATTAACAGACCCTTGCTCGTTACATTTTTGATACTCGCCGCCTCACTAACCAGCGCCGCTAGCTATGACTGGCCAGGCCTAAAAATCACAAAGTGGCAACCATAAGGAAACCAGCATTGTGATGAATTGGTTTTTCTCGGGGCATAACAACAAGGTCAGTGTTGGCTAATCCTTTGGCAAGGATGACACGACTTTTGGAAATTATGAAAACTATCACAGGACACGATTGCAGTGGGATTTCCACCTGTCGTTGGCAAGTGACTGACAAGTATCCGATACGACAAAAGACTCACTGCAACTGCCCTTACTCTCCTCTGCGTGCAATCAATGCGCTTTGGACCTCTGCGAGTCTGGCGCGACTCATTGTGATTCGCGACATTAGAAAGATAGGTATAAAAAACAGTAGAGGCACCGCAACACCATCGCTGAACGCTAACCGAAATAGCGTGTCTTGATCTATAGAACCAGGGACTGCTTGTTTTGGCAGGCTCACAACAAAATCAAGAATAAGGCCACCAATCACAATGCCAATACTGCTGGTCGCCTTGGCGGAAAAACTCAAGCCCGACGCAAACACGCCTTCCTGTCGACGACCCGTTTCCAACTCTTGTTCATCCAGCAGGTCCGCAACCAGACTACCAACCATGATGCCGCAAATCGTGAGTAGATACGCTTGAACCGTCGCTTGAAACACCAGCAGTTGCAGCAATAGCACGTCGCCGTTGTCAGGTAACACGTCCCAAAATCGCAAACAGACCTTACCGATAGCACTCACCATCACCATACTAAGACACACTTGCAGCATGATATTTTTGTCGAATTTTATTTGCAGCAACGGCACTGTAATAAATGCTGCCATCGCGCCTAAACCTGCGAGTGCAAACCATTTGAGTTCTGTAGAGGTAAACGCCCAAAAGTAGGTGTTCATATAGATATCGAACACACCACCGACACCACCAATACCTGAGAACAACAGAAACAGAATGAACAGACGCCGAAAATTCGCATTTCTCAGCGCAAGCACAACTTCATCAAAGGCATTTTGCAGACTGAAGCGAGGCACCGAATCTACAGGCTGTAAAAGAAACGGGATCTCTTTTCGTGTGCCTAAGCTAGAAACCAGCGCCCACAGAGTAACTAAACCCCCAACCACCATACCGAAACGCGGATAGTAGTCACCATTCAACTGTCCCGCCGGGTATTGTTCGGTATTTGGAAACAGGTATTCCCATGTAAATAGGAAGAAGGCAATACCACCAACCCAACCGACGAGGTATCGAAAGGTAATAATTGAAGTTCGCTCAATATAATCGTTAGAGAACTCTGCAGCAATTGCATTCCAAGGTACGATGAAAAAAGTGAAAGCAAGTCGACAGGAAATAGTAAACAACAACAGCCAACCGAGCAGCATGGGATCACTCAAACCTGCTGGCGGATCAAATAGTAGGTACAAGGTTAATCCAAAAGGTAATGCAGCAGCCAACATGAACGGGTGCCTTCTACCTAACTTTGACTGAAAGTTATCTGACAGCGAACCGACCAACGGATCTGATACTGCATCGACAACGAGCGAGATAGCGATGGCCAGCGAAACTAGCGAGGCGGAAAGGCCCATAATTTGAGAGTAGTACAGCAACAGAAAGGTATTAAAGGCGAAATCTTTATGGCTGTTAACAAGACCGCCAAAACCTTGGAAGACTTTAGTGGAAACGGGCACTTTGCCCTGCCGAACTTGTTCGCGACGATACTGTACTGGTTCGCTCATAGACCCCTTTCGATCAATCCAGAATTGACGTTAGGACTTAGATTACCCTTTAAGCGGGATTCAAAATTCTATCAGCAATTTTTATCAGATTTCTAGTGATTTAGCACACGTATTTAAATTTCGTTAACCTCACATAGCCAATGTGTGTTGACAGATAGTAACGAAGCTAGGGTCGCAGAAGCAGACGGAAAACCGGATTGCGAGATTAGATTGAGTGCAAATTATAGGAAGACCTATAAAGACATTTCCATGTAGACATCTGCGCGACTGTAATCAGATGCGACAGGAAACGGTTGCCGAACAAATCCAATTGATCGGTAGAGCCCCATCGCCGGCGCTAACCGAGCATTCGATTCCAAATGAATCCGTTGCGCACCCATTTTCTTGGCTTTTTCAACAACAGCCAGCGCCAACAATTTACCAATGCCGCGACCTTGAGCAGATTTTGTCACGCCCATTTTTGCCAACTCGAACTGGCCTTGATCGGTTTTGATTAACGCGCAGGTACCCAACACCTGCGATGTTTCATCATCGATCGCAAACAGAATTTCACCGCCACGATTGATGATGTAGCCCTCAGGATCATCTAGCGCTAATCGGTCGGATGCTTCGATCTCAAAGTGCTCGGTTATCCATGCTTCGTTAATTGATTTGAATGCTGCAGCATACTTACCTTGATAAGCGCTTAAGGTGACACCCGGCAGACCAATGTTGTAACGCTGCTCGAACCGTTCAACGAAGGATTTCTTTTTCAATACCGCCTCAACAATATCCAAATAGCCGAGCAGGTCCACTCCAGCCTCCTCAATAACCTCATCAAGGGCGCCGCGGATCGGCTGCCAGATTTTTTCTAGTGATTGTCTCGCTTGTTTACCTTGCTGAGTTAATGCAAGCACACGCTTACGCTTGTCTTTGGTGTCTTTGTAGGCTGCAACAAAACCCGCCTTAATCATTTCATTGACGATCTGATTGATCGACGGATGACTAATGCCGAGACTCGTCGTTAATGACATGACGGACGAAGGACCTTTTTCCGCAAGATGATAGTAAACAGGGAACCATTTCGGCTGGAATTCAGAGCCGGTCGATTTATAAATTCGAATGCCATCCTGCATGAGCAAATCGGACAAACGCTTGAGCCTGCTAGCCAAGCTCAGAGCGCCCAGTTCTCGAATCAGATCCATCCGTTAGCTCCTCTTTTCTATGCGCCATTTTTTCGCAAAAGTGAGTGACCGACCGTTGCTATAAGACAAAGCCCGAACTATCGGCGGAAAAGTGATTGGCATTGTGCGAACTCGCATAATAAATTCAATCGCCATTTATGTAGCTATCTACGTAGTTAACTACATAATTTACGACATAACAAATCGCCAACTATTGAAGCTCTCTTAATCCGCTTTCACGTGATCGCGACCATCCACATGCCGGACTGCCTACTAAACTGTACTCACCGCTATCCTTTGACTTAATATGGGCGTCAATCACCATGGGGACTAACATTGTGTCTAGCATCACTATCACACCTATCGCCGGCTCACTCGGCGCAGAGGTAACCGGGATTGATCTCAGTAAACCACTCGACAATGAGAGCACAGCAATCATTGAGGATGCTTTTCTGGAGCACCTGGTGCTGTGCTTTCGAGATCAGCACCTTGATCCGACCAGTCTGCTTGAAATAACAGAAAAAATGGGCGGCGTCGGCGTCACCCCGTATCTTGGCGGATTATCAACCCATCCCGACGTAGTCCCCGTTATTAAAGAGCCTAACGAGAAGTCAGCGCTTACTTTTGGTTCAGGTTGGCATACCGATTTCACCTTCCAGGCGCAGCCCCCTAGCAGAACGCTATTGTACGCCGTTGATGTTCCGCAGGTCGGTGGTGACACACTTTATTGCAACCTCTACAAAGCCTATGACTCGCTTTCACCGGGCATGCAAAAGATGCTGGAAGGCCTCACTGCAATCCATAGCGCGGTGAGATCCTATGGTCCAAAGGCAACCCTGAAAGACACACAAGAGAACATGACAATCATCAACGACTCGCAAGAGCCTGAGGCAATGGAACACCCTGTTATCAGAACGCATCCACAAACAGGCAAAAAAGCACTGTGGATAAACCCGGTTTACACCATTCGATTCAAGGATATGACCGAGCAAGAAAGCCAGCCTTTACTCAACTACCTCAATGCGTTGGCAACTAACCCGTCGAATACCTGCCGAGTGCGCTGGCAGAAAGATTCGCTGACCGTTTGGGATAATCGTTGCACGCAACATTGCGCAACGTCGGACTACCAAGGACATCGCCGAGAAATGCTCCGCACCACCGTCGCAGGTGACCAGCCCTTTTAGGGCTAATAGGCCCAACAACGGCAGAGATAAGGATAATCGTGGATCTTTCTAGCTTCAGCAAACGTGACGACTCCTTGTTCACGTTTGCATTCATCGCCTACAAGTGGCTCTTTGTCATTCCCTTTTTGGTTTTTACGACATTTGTAATCGGCTCCTTAATCACCCTCTTGTCGTTACTCGGCATGCCCGACTTATCATCTAGAGTATTCGGTCCTTTATGGGCCAGACTCAACATCGCCGTTTCACTCGTGACCGTGAAGGTCGAAGGCTTACACAACTTAGATCCCCAAACCTCTTACATCATAGCGGCCAACCACCAGAGCTTGGTCGACATTTATGTCATCTACGGCTATTTGCCAACAAACTTTAAATGGGTGATGAAGAAAGAATTGCGCTCAGTTCCCATCCTCGGCGTTGCCTGCGAGGCAATGGGACACATCATTGTAGATCGAAGTAACACCAACGCAGCGTTAGGGACCATCAATTTGGCAAGAGCGCGTATTATCAATGGCATGAGTGTGCTGTTTTTCCCCGAGGGAACACGATCGCGCTCTGGCAGCCTGATGCCTTTCAAAAAGGGCGCATTTAGACTTGCGGTGGAATTAGGTTTACCCATTTTGCCTGTCGTTATCCATGGCACCAACAAGATATTACCTTCTGACACAACAGACCTCGCACCGGGCAATGCAAGGCTTGAGATCCTGCCACCAATCGAGACGTCAGGTATGGATGAACACGATATCGGTGAGTTATCAAATCTCACCCGTGACGCCATTCAAAATTGCTTGGACGACACCGCCTGAAGGCGCGCAACCGCCATCGCCGGTTTATTTCTTTTTCTTGTTGCGCCGCTTGCGGTTCTTTAGCGTCTGCGCCGATGCAGATGGCACAGCAGCTCTAGCGGCTTTAAAGGCTTTTTTAATCTTGTCGACTTTCGCTTCCTTGCGAGCAACGTCATGGGGCGCACGCGCCTTATCAAGTTCAATTATCTTATCTTCCGTCACTAGTCATACCCAATTGATACCCTATCTGTTGGTCCATCGTAAACGCTCGTTAAAAAAAATGACAATCTCACACAAAGACAGCCTGAATAAGCCGACATGTGACGCTCGTGACACTATATAGATACTTAATACCAACAAATAATGTCCGGTTTACTTTTCCCTAAGAGCCTTATACCATGCCGCTAGACCTACGCACACTAATGTAAAATTAGTCAAAAATTCAGTGTGCTAAACTTAAAAATCAATGACAGCAGACTTGTATACAGTGCTTAGAAATACAGCGGACCGTGTCCCACTTTTTTTTATCCTATCCTTAACAGCGCTCGACTTTTTCCTGTATTTTACAGTTGAAAATTTTTGGGTCCTGTTCATTTATTTTGTGGCGATGATCATTCCCAAAGGCTGCATCTGTGCCTGGAATCACCATCATCAACATACTAAAACATTCAATAAGACGCCTTGGAATAGGTTGCTCGAACTCGCCTATGCATTTCATACCGGGGTCACGACAAATCTCTGGCTACTTCACCATGTATTCGGCCATCATCATCATTACTTGGATCAAAGCGTCGACGAAAGTCGATGGAAGCGAGCTGACGGTTCAACGATGGGGGAGCTCGAATACACGCTAAACGTAGCACTTACTGCTTACTATCGCGGCTACCAGGTTGGTAAACGCTATCCCAAACATTACCGCACGCATGTCATCTACACCATTTTAGCCTTTTCGATTGTCGGCGCACTTACTTGGTATCAGCCACTACAGGGCATGATGCTTTTTGTCTTCCCTATGATGACAGGTTTATTAATGACAGCTTGGGCAACCTATGATCATCACGCCGGCCTTGACGAGACCCAGGATCACTTTAAGGCGTCGTACAACAATACCAATGTCGTTTTCAATACCCTCACTGGTAACTTGGGCTATCACACCGCCCATCACTACAAGCAGGGGCTACATTGGTCAGAACTACCACGATTGCATGATGAGATTAAGCACAACATCCCTGAAGAACTTTACTTCAGCTCTATTTGGGACATGATCACTAATAGCTTCGTTGGTCGCGCCTTCAAACTCTCGTCGTAGGATCTAGACTCGGCGGCTTCACCCTAAACGCGAACCGACGCTTAAGTTTGCTTTGCAGATGAGCAGCACAGATACGAGGCACAGTTGATATGAGTGAAATGCGAACCGATGCGAACCGCTGTTTCGTGTGCGGCCCTGGAAATCCAATCGGGCTAAAACTTGAGTTCCGTTTAGACGGCGACATCTGCCGGTCAGAGTTTACGCCTTTAGATATTCACTGCGGTTACGATGAAGTCACTCACGGCGGCATCGTCTTTGCTGCACTTGATGACGTGATGGCAAACTGGATTTTTCTAAAGGGTATTCGCGCTTACACAGCCAAGTGTGAAATCCGCTACAAAGATACTCTCCCAACCGGCACAGCCGTGCGACTCGAGGGACACTGCACCAAGCAACGAGGTCGCCTGGTACAGATGAAGGGGATCATGACCCGCATAGACAATGATCAAGTTGTTGCAGAAACCGACGCCAGCTTCATGGTCGATAATAAAAGCTAATTATTGTCCTTCAGCTTCAGTATCTGCAATGATTTCGTCAGCCAGTAGACCCACCGATACAGCATATTTATTGGCGCAGTTATAGGCCAAAATTCTAGAGAAGTTCGGCCCAACCAGATAGGCATTCTTCTCGCCCTCTTCAGGAATCACCATCGCTATTGGATCTGGCAAATCTGAATTGGCGGGCACCTTTACGCCCAAAGCACCCCACTGCTCGTGAGTCATCTCTTTGGTGTGATAGCGAAACGCCCTGCAGCCAGAAGGTGGCTTAGTCCGTTTCAAACTCACAAAATCAACATCCGTATTCGGCAGCAGTACCTTGGCTCCCCAGGTGCGCCCCTCGTTCCACCTATTCTTGCTCAAGTAATTGGCGATAGATGCCCAAACGTCTTCGTTGCTCTGCCAAATATTTTTGCGTCCATCACCGTCGTAATCTTGTGCGTAATTCAAAAAGCTGGAGGGCATAAACTGGTTTTGACCCATCGCTCCAGCCCAACCACCAACAAAATCCTGCGCTGAAATATGTCCCTCATCGAGAATCTGCAAGGCTTTGAATAACTCCTTACGAAAGAATGTCGAACGTCTGGGGTCATAGGCAAGTGTGGCTAAGGACCTAATGATGGAATACTTACCTTGGTAGGTGCCAAAATTAGACTCTAATCCCCAAAAGGCGACAAGATATTGCGCATCAACACCATATTCGGCGGCTATGCGCTCGAGCAGGGCTTTGTTTGTTTGATAATATTCACGGCCTTTGTTGATTCGATAAGTGGTCACCCGTTTTCCAAGATACTGCTCAAACGTTTGAACGAACTCCGGTTGCTTACGATCAAATCCGAGCACCCGAGGATCAGGCTCTATGTTTGACAACGCAGCAAGCGTCGACGGACTAAATCCACGAGTCGCCGCTTCATCTTGAAGTTCTAACAGCCAAGCGTTGAATTCCTTTGCATCAATTTCCACCGCTGCAGCCTGCGCGATTGAACTTGTTACAAGGATCATCGAGATGCCAAGTTTTAACAATTTTTTAAAAGACATTTTCAGTAGGTATCCACCGCCTAATACAAACATGATCATAACAGAGAACAATGCACCGAAAAGTGAAAGGATCATTGCCTGCGGCGTGAAATTCTTCATAACAGTAAAACGATAACTTGATTCGAACGCAGGGCTGAGGTTAGATCCGCAACTGATTATTAATTTGTAATATAAGTTGAAGACCTATGGCGATATGGAAAAATCAGTGCACCGTTAGGGAATTGAACAGTAAATTAAAGGGCAGCGTTCAACAGGGCTTGGGGTTCAAAATTGCACATATTGGCGAAGACTTTCTTGTCGCGACGCTATCGATGGCGAATGACGCAGATCCTGAGCAACAGAATCTGCGTGAAGCCACCCTACTGATGACAGCAAACACGCTTGTTGCGATCGCCGCAGAAGCTTGCATCAACACTCAAACGCATAGCACGAAAACAACCGAAATCAATATCAGCCAGTTTAACAATACGACCGAAGGCACGATTACGGCAATGGCAAGGCCGGTGCAATTAGGTACTGATGCGCAGGTATGGCGATTCGAGATACACGATGAGGAAGACCTGTTACTTGCTGAAGGCAGGCAAAGCCTGTTAATCAAGTCTCGTTGAGGCGGGGCCTCTGACTGCTTTTTTACAGCGATTAAGCGATGTAAACTTCTACGCGCTTATTACAAACTGCGCAAAGCACACAAAATAGAACACGAGAATCGACTCGTCACTATGAACAGAAACTCTTACACCGATCTTCACCATATGTTCACAACAAGGTTCACAGCAAGGTTCACAACTGCGTTACCAACAATCTGATCAATGTCCCGAACTATGATCTTAACTATGAACTTAACTAACTTAACTACCATCTTAACTACGACCTAAACTACGACCTAAGCGACATAATGTCTCTGGCAAACGCGATAGCCTGACCTCCTGCATTCCCCCAAAGGTAGCCAACCCTTTTCGGATAAGCCGCTACAAAACCCCGGATAGGTAACTACCCGATTTTTTTTGTTTTGGACTCTCTTCTTTTCAAAAGACACTTTATGGCAGGCGTGCAATGCAATCGAGAAGCCGGCTATGTTGTTAAGCCCTTTCACACCTGTCATCGCGAGCAATTTATTAGCAACACTTGGCGTAGCGCAAAGACTTTCATTGAAGGCACTCTATACAGATCAAACAAGCTTTAGCCTGTTAGCAACATTGGAAATTTTCCCTTGAATCGAAAATAGGCCAGAATAGGACTCTGGGGAATAATCAGCTTTGTGACTCGGTCATATTGAAAACACAAAGCTAACAAGAATCTAAACAATAGGATCATTTATGAACTTCATGATGAAATGGGATACGCGGTTTCGCCAGACAGTCAGTCAGTTCACCGACGTCGGACCGCTGGTATTAAGGTTGTTACTGGCGTGGGAATACTGGGAAGCAGGCAGCACGAAATTTAACGGCACAAATTGGTTCCAACATATACAAGATAAGTTCCCATTTCCTTTTAGCATTATCGATCCTGACATCAGTTGGTTTCTCGCAACCTGGTTCGAAATACTCGGTGCCATCGCGCTATTGATTGGATTGGGGACGCGCTACGCGTCACTTTCTCTTATCGTGCTGACAATTGTTGCTGCAATTGCGGTTCACATTCCACCAGAAGGTTGGTCCAGCGTCAGCGACATGTTAAGCGGCTACGCAATTTCCGATGAGGGCAAGGGGAATTATAAGTTGCCACTGATTTATATCGTTATGTTCATACCTCTGCTCGTCATGGGTCCAGGCCGTATCAGCATCGATTTCCTGATCGCTCGAGGTAACAAATAGTCTTAGCCTAATTCAGTTTTGAATGTGGATTTAGAAATAGTTGAAAAAGAATAGTTAGCAAAAAAGGGCAGTTTAAAGGACAATCACTGCACTTTTTTAGCTATTTTGATACTCAACACGTGCCTAAACAGACTTCAACTCCTGCCAGCTGGAACATTGAACCTGCCTGGCAAGACCACCCCATCATCAAATTATACTGCAGCTTTAAGGCTGCAGCAGACTCCGACGGTGAAATGATTTCTGTGGGTCGGCAAAGTCATGTCCATAAAGTCGTAACCGATCACGGTATATTCTTCGTCAAACAATATTTTCAGGCTACCGGCATAAGCGCCTGGTTTGGTTACTCAAGATGTGAAGTCGAAATACGCAACATTAAACGGTTCGAAGCCCTTGGTATCCGATGTGGCAACTTGGTCGCGCACGGTATCGAACGAAAAAATGGCAGAACCCAGCGCGGTATTCTTATTACCGAAAATGTCGACAACAGTCACGACTTACAGTGGATCGCTGAAAACGCTACCGCTTTCAAGGACCAGACGTGGCGTCACAAAATCATCGACAAAGTTGCGCTCATTGCGCGTCAACTGCATCAAACAAACTTTTGTCACAACGACTTCCAATGGCGCAACATCCTCGTTATCGAAGAAACCGAACCGACAATTGCGCTGATCGACTGTCCCTTTGGACGGCGTTTCAATTGGCCATTTTTTGATTACAGAAGAATAAAAGATCTCGCGAATTTGGACGAACAGGCAAGACTGCACCTCAGCCGCAGTGATCGTCTCAGGTTTTTTAAAAAGTATAGGCATATTTCAAAGTTAAACGCATCCGACAAACAGATGATTCGAATCATGCTCGCTCGCTACCCAAATCCACCTCGTCAACAAATACGGTAGATTGGGTTGCGCTGAACCACTATTGCCAACCTAAGATAAATCCCGCCGGCGAATTCTGCTATCATGTCCGCCTCTGAAAACGATGTATGCCTACTGTGTCTAATCAATACCCAAATGCTAGTCTCATTCGACGTTTCGCCGCCATCCTCTACGATGGTTTCCTGATCGTTGCATTATGGATGCTAACCGTGGGCGTCTTTGTTGCCGGTTTTAACGAAGGTGAAGCGGTGGTCGGATTGCCCCTGCAATTGACGCTATACGTTGAGATTTACTTATTTTATATCTACTTCTGGCGCATGAAAGGCCAAAGCCTTGGCATGCAGGTGTGGAAGATTCGTCTGGTTGACGAAAACGGCGAGATGGTCGATATCGCCAAAGGTACATTACATTTTGTGATGGCAACGTTGACGCTTGTGCTACCGGGACTGCTATGGATCTTGGTTGACCCAAAACGGCTAGCATTACATGACCGATGGGCGCGAACGCGCGTGGTTTACCTTGGTTCCAAACCATATGAGTCAGAAATCCAGCCGTAACATTGAGCCCACTTGTAAAATCACAGTAAGTTGCAACCCGGCATCGCTAGCCTGCACGCCGCAGCAGGATATAACCCGCCACAGCGCAAACCACTATCGGCAAGAGTATGGCTATAATTGGTTCGAAACCGAAAACCAAACTTGCCGGTGATAACAGATCCTGAAAAAACTTAAACATAATGCCAATCACCAAACCGCTGATGACACGCATACCCATTGTCGCTTCTCTTAAAGGACCGAAGACAAAGGAGATCGCCACAAAAACTAACGCTATGGTTGCAAGGGGTTGCAGTACTTTGCGCCAAAACCCCAACTCAAATTTACCGCTATTCAAACCTTGTTCCTGCATGTAATCAATCTTCACATTGAGTTCCGCGATCGACATCTTCTCGGGCTTGACTAAAACCTCCGAACTTATGAGCTCCGGCGTTAAATCAGTTTCCCAGCGTTGGCTGGCAAATTTCGACACCTGGACCCCATCATCACCAATATGCGTTACCGATACGTCCTCAAGTAACCAGTATTGCTCTGTTTGTCGCACATCATGAAACACCGCCCGTTCTGCAAAGAGGCTCCGAGTAAGATCATTGTTCTCGTCGTAGAAATAGTGACTGACGCCATTAATCACGCCAGTTTGAGTCACTTCACCAAAATGCATATAGACAGTCGCTTCGCGATACCAAAAGCCAAACTCAGTCGACATTTTCCCGTCAGTCGACATGGCTTGTTCTCGGGCGACTCGAGCAGACTTCTCGATACTTGGCAAAATGTACTCACCCAAATAAAGACTAACAACAACCAATAACAAGGCAGGCTTCATCGCATTCCAACAGATTGCCCAGGTTGAAATGCCCGCTGCACGCATCACAATCAACTCACTGCTACTTGCCATCATGCCCAGCCCGGCCAAACATCCAATGAGTGCGGCATAGGGAATGACGTCACAAAAAATCGACGGAACGCTGTAGAGTACGAATAACATCGCCGCAAAGATGGTGTAGTTATTGCGAAGATCTTCAATTTGATCTAACAGACTGAAGACACTCAGGATACCAACCAAGCCTACGATGGCGAGTCCCATGGTCGCGGCTATTGTCGAGATAATATAATAATTAATTTGCTTCATGATCTCGGACTCCGTCTCAACCGAGCGAGCCATTCGCCTAGATCATCAAGGTAGTAAAGCCCTACAACGATACAAATAGCGATGCCGTGAACCCACCACAACCCTGCCGATTCAGGCGTCTGTCCCCTCTCCAAAGCTGATCTGGCAGCAGACAAGCCAACAATATAAAGAAAGCACAAAAGCATGCCTGGGACCAAGCGGGACAAGCGCCCTTGCCTTGCATTGACCTTACTTAAGGGAATCGCCATTAAGCCAATCAGCGGTACGGCAAGTACAATCGAAATACGCCAATGGAACTCAGATACGTTTCTTAAGGTTGGTTCGTCCAACAACGTGCTCGTTGAAATCGCAGTGCGTTTGCGCCGCCTCTGCTCGGCCTGCTCCTTTTGGATGAGTTGACCATACTCCTCATATTCGATGGTTTGAAAGTCGAGTTTACCGGGTCGGCCGGTGACTCGCGTACCATTTTTCAGAACGAGGAATCGATTACCGCCACTATCAATCAGTGTTTCGCCACTTTGCGCCTTGACGGTCACACTCTTGGTTACGTCAAAACGCGTGTCACTACCTTCCGTCTCATTGATGAAAACACCGCGCATTGTGCCTTGATCTTCAATGTCTTCGGCATAGGTCACGCGTTTGCCTGACCGGAGATTTTGAAAGCGACCCGGCGCAAGCATATCGAACTCTGTCAGGTTACGTTGATCGGCAAAAAGCATTTCGACTTCAGCCTCGCCCGCTGGTTTCAACCAAAGGCTAAACATTGCTGTCAGCAGCATCACAATCAAGGCGAGTCCCATCGTCATCATCACCAGCCGACGCGGGCTCATACCTGTCGACTCCAAGACGACCATTTCACTATCGGCGTGCATGCGACCATAGGTCAACATAATCGATAGGAAGAAACTGATGGGGAGTATCAACTCAAGAAAACCGGGCAGTCGATAGGCCATGATCAAAAAAAGAATATCTTCGGTTAACGTGCCTTCAGCGGCCTGATCCAGATAACCACTAAATCGCCAACCCATCGAAATAACGAGGACAACCAGCGTGATTGCCAACATGCTTGAGAAAACTTCTTTTGCCAAATATCGATACAGAATCAAAGAAAATTATCGCTTTTTTTACAGTGATGTGACCCTAACGGCCAGAAGCGTTATATTATCCCTTCACTCAACCCAAAGTCTTTAGGAGTTTGCATGCAATTCAGCACAAGTTCTGGAAATCCTGCAAAAACACGTACCCAATGTGTTCTGGTCGGTATCTATGAAAATAACAAATTAAGCGACACCGCCAAGCTCTTTGATAAAGCCAGCAAAGGTTATTTGAAGAAAGTGATCGGCCGTGGCGACATTAGCGGTAAAGCCGGCCAAACGCTAATGCTTCATGATGTGCCCGGAATCAACGCGCCAAGAGTCATGTTGGTTGGCTGCGGCGACATCAACGGGGCCACCGGCGCCCGTTACCTTCAAATGTTAAAGGCCGCGGTTGCGACGCTAAAAAAATCCTCTGCAATAAGTGCATTGTGTTGCCTCACTGAAACAGGCGCGGGTAAAAATGACCTAGCCTGGAAAACTCGGCGACTGGCAGAAGCATTTACTTCGGGCAACTACAGCCTCACCCGTCTAAAGGGTAAACCACCGGCGTCAGACAATGCACTGCAGAGTGTTGATGTCTACGTTGCCGACAAAAAATCGAATGCGGCTGCGAAAGCGGCGCTGGCGGACGGCAGTGCAATAGGAATGGGCATTAGCTTCGCCAAAGATTTAGGTAATTTGCCTGGCAACATCTGCACACCCACCTACCTGGCGGACGAATCAAAGAAGCTTGCCAAGGCTTATAAAAGTTTAACCTGCAAGGTTCTCGACGAAAAAGAAATGCAAAAGCTCGGCATGGGCTCACTACTGTCTGTTGGTCACGGCAGCGCGGAACCATCAAAACTGATTGTTATTCAGCATAAGGGCGGCAAAGCCAAGGCTAAGCCACACGTACTCGTCGGCAAAGGTATCACTTTTGACACCGGCGGCATCAGTCTTAAGTCGGCAGGCACTATGTACGACATGATTTATGATATGTGCGGTGCAGCCAGCGTGATGGGGGCGATGAAAACGGTAGCGGAGCAAAATCTGCCCATAAATATTATCGCTGTCATAGCCGCCGCTGAGAATATGCCTTCAGATCGAGCCACGCGTCCCGGCGATATTGTCACCAGTATGTCCGGGCAGACGATTGAAGTATTGAATACGGATGCGGAAGGCAGACTGGTTCTGTGTGATGCATTGACCTATGTTGATAAATTTGACCCCGAAACTGTGATCGATGTCGCAACGCTGACAGGCGCTTGCGTCGTTGCCCTGGGTTCACATGCGTCTGCTTTGTATGCGAACGATGACAAGCTTGCGCAAGACATTACCGAAGCAGGTGAAGACAGCCTCGACCGAGTCTGGCGTATGCCTTTGTGGGATGAGTATCAACCGCAGATTAACAGCGCATTCGCCGATATGGCGAATATTGGCGGGCCACAAGCTGGGTCTATCACCGCCGCCTGCTTTCTTTCAAGATTTACAAAAAAGTACCGTTGGGCTCACTTGGACATAGCGGGTAGCGCATTTAAAGGCGGCACAACAACCAAAGGGTCGACTGGTCGTCCCGTTGGATTATTAGTTCAATATCTGATGGATCGAGTTGCTGAGTCGAAGTAGACGCTGTTGCAAAGCACTCAAAGCCTAGTTGAGGAGTCGCTCGGAGACAGAGCGACTCTAATTGAGAAATAGATGACTAAGATTGATTTTTATCAGATTGAAAGCGATGAACCGGCACTGCAGTTCACCTGTCGACTTATCGACAAAATTTTTCATCTCGGGCATAAAATTCATATTCACACCGAGAATGTTGAACAGTCTCAGGAATTGGACAGTTTACTCTGGGCTTTTCGAGAAGATCGCTTCATCCCTCATGCACATTGCGCTAACGAGGCAGAATATGCCGACGATGGACTTGCCGTGAAGATCTCGCACCAAGCCGAACCGGGTCATCAGGATATTCTCGTTAACCTATCGGGTGTAGTCCCTGATTTCTTTAGTCGCTTCTCGCGGGTCGCCGAAGTTGTGCCCTTGGATGACACAAAGCGAGACGCCGCCAGAATCAATTATAAATTTTACAAAGATCGGGGTTACCCACTTGCCTATCACGCCATGAAATCAAAGTAGGGCATCACATAAACGCGATATTAGGTACTAAAAGTAAATTCAGACATATAAACAATCAACATAGATGACTATGAACACTAAAGACACTGAAGACACTGACGCTAATTCTGCCAACGCTACTGACCAAGGTATGATTGGGCAGGACACGACGCTCAATGATGCCGACACCTTAACCGAGCCTGGCAAAGGCAATAGGCATGTTGATCCTGAATCGACTGACCAAAACGAAATCAAACAAACCTCCAGCACGCATCGCAACGAAGTCTCAGCGCCGTCTCAAGTCCCTTTACTCGACAATATTGTGTTCAACACCAGCCTGCCATTAAAAGTAACAACAAAGAAACCAAAGCCCAGCCTCGGACCCGGTGAATCAGTACCCAGGCCTACCGACTTGTTCGGCGGCACACCAGAAACAGCAACACTTGGGCCACTTTCCGCGCAATATCAGGCGCATGATATTGATGGCAAAAAGACCAAGGTAAAAGCACAGGCTTCGCAGGTGGTGGACGCTTTAGTTGAAGAGTATTCAACAGAAATCGTGCGCAGACTTAAAGATGAACTAACCACCCTTCTCGACGAACTTGACACCGGTCAAGGCGATTCCAAGAAAGAATAAGAAAAGCCATCAACACACAATCGACAGTTCGCTGAAAAAACCGCTGTAGAACAAACACTCGAAAAAGCGGTTTAGCGAAACTAGACATGAAGTTCACCTGCAGCATCACCGAGATAAATGACACTGCCGGTTCGCCTACGGGAGGCAAGAATCTGTGTATAATTCCGCTTCCGCTGAGTCTGTTAAATTGAAGAAAGTATGAACAAATACCAACCGCAGGATATTGAAACAGCCTGGTATGAAAAATGGGAAGCTGCTAATTACTTTGCACCTTCAGGCAATGGCCAACCATTCTCGATTGCGATTCCACCGCCTAACGTGACGGGGACATTGCATATGGGACATGCATTCCAACACAGTCTCGTCGACTCACTTATTCGTTATCGCCGAATGAAAGGCGATAGAACCTTGTGGCAGATGGGCACCGATCACGCTGGTATTTCCACACAAATGCTGGTGACAGAAAAACTCGCAGCACAGGGTGTCAAACCGTCCGATCTAGGTCGAGAAGCATTTCTTGAAAAAGCCTGGGAATGGAAAGAAGAATCCGGCGGTAGTATCTCAAAACAACTCCGTCGTTTAGGCGCGTCGTTACACTGGGAAACTGAACGCTTTACCCTCGATGAAGGTCTATCCAAAGCGGTTCTAGAAGTTTTCGTGCGCCTACATGAAGATGGTCTGATTTATCGCGGTAAGCGCTTAGTCAATTGGGACCCGGTATTAAAAACATCCATCTCTGACCTTGAGGTTGAATCCGAGGAAGAAAACGGTCACCTGTGGCACTTCAAATACCCCCTGGTTGATAACCCTGGACAATTTCTTGTGGTCGCAACGACCCGACCCGAAACCATGCTGGGCGACACAGCGGTTGCTGTTCACCCTGATGATGAAAGATACAAAGCCTTAGTTGGGAAGCGTGTTGCGTTGCCACTAACGGATCGAACAATTCCCGTCATCGCCGATCATTATGTCGATCAAGAATTTGGCACAGGTTGCGTAAAGATCACACCCGCACATGATTTCAATGACTATGATGTCGGTCGTCGCAACGATCTAGAACTGATCAATATTTTAAATGACGATGCTTCACTCAATGATGCCGTTCCACTTAAGTACCAAGGACTCGATCGTTACGACGCACGCAAGATGGTCGTTGCCGATTTAGAGGCGCTTGGCCTACTAGAGAAAATCGAAGACCATAAAATGATGGTGCCTCGGGGCGAGAAATCTGGCGTTGTGGTTGAACCCTATCTCAGTGACCAGTGGTTCGTAAAAGCCAAGCCCCTGGCAGAACCTGCAATTGCAGCGGTAGAGAATGGTGATATTGAGTTTGTTCCAAAGAATTACGAAAACACCTACTACTCATGGATGCGCGACATTCAAGACTGGTGTATATCAAGACAACAATGGTGGGGGCATCGTATACCTGCCTGGTATGACGAGGCAGGCAATGTTTACGTCGGTCGAAGCGAAGCAGAAGTGCGGAAAAATCACAACCTGACAGACGAGTACGCACTGCGTCAGGACGAGGATGTGCTGGACACGTGGTTCTCTTCCGCTTTGTGGACCTTCTCTACACTCGGCTGGCCAGACAAGACCGAAGACCTCGAAACGTTTCATTCTACCGACGTCATGGTGACTGGACACGACATCATTACATTTTGGGTCTCTCGAATGATCATGATGACGTTAAAGTTCATGGACGAGGTTCCATTTAAAATGGTCTATGTCACCGGTTTGGTTACCGATGCCGAAGGCCAAAAGATGTCTAAATCGAAGGGAAATGGTCTTGACCCACTCGACATCATCGACGGCATCGGTCTTGAAGAGCTCGTCGCAAAACGCACAGCGAACATGTTGCAGCCGAAGATGGCGAAGAAAATTGAAAAATCAACTCGCAAGGAATTTCCGGACGGCATATCAGCCTATGGCACCGACGCTCTGAGATTCACGTTCTATTCGATTGCCACTCGAAGCCGCACAATTCGATTCGATATGAATCGCGTCGACGGCTATCGAAATTTCTGCAACAAGCTTTGGAACGCGTCTAATTTTGCGTTTATGAACACGCTCGAGCACGTTGATGATAATTTCATGACAGCGGATGCCAATATCAACGTTGTTGATCGTTGGATCACGTCGGAACTGCAGCGAACCATCGGCGCAGTCAATCTTGCGATGGAGACTCATCGATATGACCTGGCCGCAAAAGCGATATATGAGTTCGTTTGGGATCAATTTTGTGACTGGTACCTAGAGTTAAGCAAACCGATATTAAATAGCGAAGATTCAAGCGCTGAATCGCTACTTGGTACAAGACGTACTTTATTAACAACACTGGAAACAGTACTGCGACTGTCCCATCCGTTCCTACCCTTCATGACAGAAGAAATTTGGCAGCAAATACCCGCCGGCGTTCGTGACAGCGGAGCGACGATTATGCTGCAGCCTTTCCCCGAACAAGATACGTCTTTGATCGACGTGGAAGTGGAGGCTGAGGTGGCATGGATAAAGTCCGTCGTCACCGCAACCCGTAATATTCGAGGCGAAATGGATATCTCTTTCGCCAAGCAGATCCCGGTGTTATTCCAAAATGGGAATGCAGTAGATAAGTCGCGACTTGAACACAACGAGTCACTTCTACAATTTCTCATTAAGCCGGAAAGTCTTACTTGGCTAGAAGCCGACGCGCAGGCACCCGTATCGGCCACCTCGCTGGTAGGCGACATGCAAGTCCTCGTGCCAATGAGTGGGCTAATTGATAAGGATGCTGAGATCCAGCGACTCGATAAGGAAATTGATCGCAAAGAGAAGGATAAGCAACGGGCTGAAGGTAAGATCAACAACCCGGGCTTCGTTGCTAAAGCACCTGCCGAAGTTGTTCAAAAGGAGAAGGATAAGGTCATCGAGCTTGGCTCCGCAATTACACAACTTCGCGACCAAAAGCGAAAAATTGAAGACCTTTAGTTGACCGGGATAATCGGCGCTTAAATCACTCTCGTTTATTGTACTTCGCCGGACTATCAGCCTGACTTACTATGAAGGCGGTAATGCCCTTTCATACGCATATTTTTATAACTTAACGGCTTTTTTCCAATATTAACCCTTGCGCCCACCTTACTATTTTTGCTTAATCAGTTATTCCTGAGTTAAATCATCAGGACTAAGCTATAACAATAAATAGCATTTATAATAATAAGAGATAAAAGAGGGTATTGGCCATGTCGGAGCGACAGACAGGGACCGTGAAGTGGTTCAACGACGCCAAGGGTTTCGGGTTCATCGAAAGAGAATCAGGTGATGATATTTTCGTCCATTTTCGGTCTATTCGTGGCGAAGGTTATCGTACATTAAAGCAAGGTGCTCAAGTCGAATATGATTTATCAGAAACCGACAAAGGCTTCCAAGCAGAAGATGTAGCTGAGGTCGAATAAACCTCAGCGTACTTCGCTTCTATCTTAAAGCGCAATCAGCACTACCTGAACGTTCCATACATTCTCGCAGGCTCAATTAGGTCAAAGCAAATCAGCGCAGACTTAGACGTCTACCGACAAAATGACTTTGCCTATTGTTTTGTCTGAGGCAACAAGTGCGTGCGCATCTTCAACAGACGCAATCGGTAGCACGGTATCGACGATAGGTTTGATTTCACCTGAAGCTATCTTTGGCCAAACCCTGTCAACTAATTGATCTAAAACGACGGCTTTTTCTAGCGGTGATCGTGCCCGCAAAGTCGAACCTATAATCCTTGTTCGCTTCATCATTAGCATTGCCAATTCCATCTCGACCTTGCTGCCACCCATTAAGCCGATTAAAACAAGCCGACCACCGACAGACAGAAGCTGCAAGTTTTCATTCAAATAGGCGCCGCCGACAGGGTCCAGAATCACATTAATACCGGTTCCGTCTGCGAATGCTGTTGCCTTTTCTAGAAACGAACCCTCATGCCTATTACTCCCTGCTGTCGCACCAAGTTGAATGCACGCCGCCAACTTTTCATCGTTACCAACCGTGACAAAACAGGGGTTACCAAATGCCTTACAAAGTTGAATGCCCGCCGTACCAACACCGCTTGCTCCCGCATGCAAGATAACCTTCTCGTCTGGCACAAGCGCCGCTTCTATAAATAGATTTAGCCAAGCGGTCGCAAAGACTTCGGGCAAGGCTGCCGCCTCATTCATTGATAGTCCAGAGGGTATAGGCATGGCGTTAATGGCAGGGATTGCAACATATTCCGCATACCCACCACCGGCTAACAACGCGCAAATCTTGTCGCCAACATTCCAACTTGAAACACTTTCGCCAATCTCAACAACTTCACCGGCACACTCCAGACCCATAATTTCACTTGCACCGGCCGGTGCTGGGTACATGCCACGACGCTGCATCAAGTCTGCACGGTTAATCGCCGTAGCATGGACCTTCACTAGAATTTCATCTGCATTAATTTGGGGTCTATCGGCCTCACCCCAGGATAAATTCGATTCCTGATCAACAAGCACAGCTTTCATAAATATCTCCAAATGGAACTAAACATTAGTATTGTCGATCCGCGCTTTGAGTATGCAGGATCAATAGTGAGGTGGCGGTGGTTCAGGAGAGTCGGGTGTGAAACTCTCCATATCTTTAACCTGATTAGAGACATGCCGCAGCTGTATCCGTAGGTCAAGAATTTGTTTCTGTTGATCCAACAAGGCATCGTCTAATTTCTGAATCAGATCTTCCTGAAAAGCGATCTTGGTTTCTAACGATTCGAATCGTTCCTCACTCATTTTGATCTCTCATACTTAAATCGATCGCTGCTAAATATCCCACTAGTACTTCAGCCTAACCTTTACACCCTTGTCGTGCAGCCACTGCTTAAGTTGACTGACGGTATACTCACCATAGTGCACCATCGAGGCAACGAGCGCAGCATCCGCTTTACCCTCCGTTAGGACTTCATACAAATGTTCCGGCTTTCCTGCACCGCCGGAAGCAATGACAGGAATGGATACCGCTTCAGCTATCATTCTCGTCAGCTTAATTTCATAACCCTCTCGTGTTCCGTCTGCGTCAATCGAGTTAACAACGAGTTCACCTGCGCCTAATGATTCACCTTGCAGGGCCCAGGCCAGAGCATCGACACCCATCGGGGTGCGACCACCATTGATAACGACTTCATATCCGCTAGGAAACTCACGACACTCTTCTCGGCGCAGGATATCCATCGACAGAACGACGTTTTGATTACCTATTGCGTGGGCACACTCAGCAATTAGTTCAGGCCGCTTTACCGCAGCCGAATTGACGTTGATCTTCTCGGCACCGGCCCATAATAGTTTTGACGCGTCCTCAACTGATCGAACACCACCGCCCACTGAAAATGGGATATAAACTTTTTTCGCCACCTCTTCAACAACATCAAGCATGATGTTGCGATCATCACTGGAGGCGGTGATGTCATAAAAGACCAACTCATCTAAGCCATCTTCATAGTACTCTTGCGCTTTCTCTACTGGGTCACCGATGTCTTTCGTATCAACAAACTTAACACTCTTCGCCAACATGCCGTTCCTGACATCCAAACAGGCAATAATACGTTTACTCAGCATGTTGAACCTCCTTCCCATGACGCAAATTCAGCAAGTATGCTCAATCCTTTCCTACCGCTTTTCTCGAGGTGAAATTGAGTCGCAAACAAATTGTCCTTTGCCAGAATCGAACAGAAATTAATGTTGTAGTCTGTCGTGGCAACGACATTGGCTTGCTGAGTCGGACGAGTAAAATAGGAGTGAACAAAATAAAATTCATCACCATCTTCGACCTGTCGCAGTAAGGGATGAGGCTGAGCAATGTTGATTTCGTTCCAACCGATATGTGGCACTTTATAGGTGCGATCGGCAAAGTCGAAACGCTCAACCACACCGTCGATAAGACCCAAACAATCCTTGTCACCTTCTTCTGTATGTTCAAGCACAATCTGGCTACCCAAACAGATGCCAAGCAGCGGTGTTCCTTTATGAAAAGCTTCGATCAACACATCAAACAAACCACGATCGTGCAGGGTATCGACTGCGCTTACTGAAGAGCCAACACCGGGGAAGATGATTTTATCCGCCGCTAACACTTCCTCAGGCGAGGCCGTAATGAATCCATCCAGCCCTACCGCTTGGCAGGCTCGCTGAACGCTTCGCAGATTGCCTGCATCATAATCAACTATCGCAACACGCATGCAAAGCACACCTCAATATAACCAAAACCTAAATGTATCCAAGCATTGCCGGATATTTGAAAGGCGGCATTATAGAAGATCGCACGTAATAATTCGCGATTCAGCTCAGATAATTTGCTGTATCTACCTCGCCTTCTAGTAAATTGCCCACGTGGCTTGATGTCAGACAAACAGGACGGCCAACAAAGGCGTTCGAAAGCAAACTCGAGGCGGCTAGGTCTGTTCATGTGCCCCGCTTATCTGTATTATCAGATTAATACAATTAGTCTATTCATCAGGCCACCGGACATTATGAAACTCGCTATCGATAACACGTCACCCATTCCTGTTTTCCAGCAAATTATCGACCAGCTCCATTTTTCAATTAACACGGGCGAATTAGCCCCGGCAGAAAAGCTGCCCAGTATTCGCAATCTCGCCAAAGATAACGGGCTTGCGGCCAATACGGTCGCAAAAGCGCTAAGGCAACTCGAGTTTCGCGGCGTCATCGAAGCAAAGGATCGATCTGGATTCACCGTCGCCATCGCCTCAGATCGCTCTCCGAACAGTCGGTATCAAGCTCGAGGAGTTAGTTCTGACAAGTCAGAAGTGCATAACGTGGTCGATCGTCTGGACGCCGGCAGCATTCCTGGTGCATTTTGCAAAATAACGGAAGATTACCTCGGCGGTGATCCAGAGAAGTGCAACATCATCCATGCGGACGGCAGCGGCACGAAATCTATCATCGCCTATTTGAAATACAAAGAGACGGGTGATGCTTCAGTTTTTCATGGCATTGCTCAAGACAGTATTGTTATGAACCTGGATGATCTCCTGTGCGTCGGCATTAATGGTCGCATACTCATTTCAAACACCATTAATCGCAACGCGCTTAATTGCCCGGGTGAGGTTGTCTCAGCACTTATTGAAGGAAGTGAGTCCTTCATGGCACAACTACGAGACCTAGGTATTAATATCTATTCTGGCGGCGGAGAAACGGCAGACGTTGGCGATCTGACGGGTACGGTTGTCGTTGACTCATGCGCTGTCGCCATCATGAAGAAAGATGATGTCGTGCGGAACGAAATCACATCAAATCTGGCAATCGTCGGGCTTTCGTCAACGGGTCAAGCGTCCTATGAATCCAATGCTAACAGCGGTATTGGCAGCAATGGTCTAACCAGTGCAAGACACGATATGCTGAGCCACTACTATGCCGAAAACTATCCAGAGTCTTTCGACCCCAATGTCTCGAAGGAACTCGTTTATTGTGGCCCTTACAAACTTGAAGATGCCCTGCCGAATTCGGCACTCTCTGTTGGTGAAGCAATTCTGAGCCCAACCCGCACTTATGCACCTGTCATTCAAACCGCATTGAAAGAAATTGGCTCGGATATAAAAGGCATCATTCATTGTTCAGGTGGGGCGCAAACAAAGTGCGTCAAGTTTGGCCGCAATGTGCATTTTGTGAAAGATAACTTATTTCCCACGCCACCTTTGTTCGATGCGATTCAAAAAGCATCCGGCACCCGCTGGGAGGAAATGTATAAGGTTTATAATATGGGCCACCGCATGGAGCTTTATGTCCCCGAAGATCAAGTCGATAATTTGATTTCAATTGCCGAGAGTTATGGAATCGATGCAAAGCGGATCGGTCATACCGAATCATCGGATATCAACAGACTTACTCTGACCAATAATGACGGCAACACCTACTCTTATTAGGCTTACTTTTTATCGGTTTAAAAAGAAGCTAGCGCAAGGGGCCATGCAAAATCGGCTAAAGCTTTCGACTTAACGATTGGTAGAAGTTGGTTACGATCGGCAGTGAATAGGTAGACTTTCGTGCAACAAAGCGCACAGGCCGACTCAAGCCTGATTGACTTAGATTAATCAGGCAATCATCAGGCACCTTCAATGTCTGAGCCACGCCAATCGGCACCAAGCCATGACCAAACCCGGCAATCGCCATTTGGGCGACACTGAAAAAGGATTCGAGTGACACGGACCTTCTGATCTTTAGTCGAGCCGCTTCATCTTTAAACGAGCGCCAGGCGCCCGAATAGTCCTCAATCGTGATCACATCCAAACTATCCTGCTGCGGCCATTTGAGCTTCTCAAGGGCTGAAGGAATGATAACCATCGGCTCATGAAACAGCACCTCAGACTGCAGATCAGTATCGTGATTATCTGAACCCGTACAAACCCCTGCCATAAACTCACCGGAACGTATTCTATCCAGCACCACCGGGGTGCGGTGAGTATGGAAAACGAAATGAGCTTCCGGCATCTCACTTTGAACCTGAATAAAGGTTTTAGGACCCCAAGAAGAAAGAATGGCTTCTGACACGCCGATAATGAGCTCACCTTTGCTGGCATTCATATCATCAACGAACAGATCTCTAAGCTCCGACAGAATCGGCGATATTTTATCGACTAATTGCTGACCATGCTGGGTCAACTCGACCCGCCGCCCCTTCTTCTGAATAAGCTTGCGGGCATAGTATTTTTCTAAGACAGCAATTCGCTTGCTCACAGCTGACTGAGAAACACGTAATTCCGTACTCGCCTCGAGCATTGTGCCGGTGCGAGAGAGCGCTAGCAGGGTTTCCAGATTCTCAATCATCAAAGCATTCCACAAAGATATACATTCTATTCTACATATTCTCTTTTATCATAGGTTGAATCTCATATTATGCTAAAACGCGCTCGGGCATTCACACTATGAGTTATTTACTGCTACTTTTAGCAACACTTGCTACCAGTCTTATCTCAGGGGTCCTTAGTATGGCCGGCGGTATGATACTGATGGGTGTTTTTAGCCTGTTCCTATCCGTGCCGGCAGCGATGGTTCTGCACGGCATAGCGCAAAGTTTCTCTAATGGCTCCCGTGTTTGGCTCTACCGTCGGCATATTAAATGGACCGTGTTAATACCCTACGGCCTGGGCAGTCTTATCGTACTTCTGCTCTTTATCTGGCTTACACTCGTGCCTGACAAGGCACTTATCTTTATTGTGATTGGCAGCTTTCCTTTTCTCGCAATGGCATTGCCGACTAACATCAATCTGGATATGCAGCGAACCTGCATCGCGTTTCTATCGGGTATCGTAGTGACGTTGGCACAAATGCTCGCGGGAGCCTCCGGCCCGGTACTCGATGTTTTCTACGTCAAAAGCAGTTTGACTCGACACGAAATTTTAGGCACTAAAGCGATCACCCAAACACTCGGTCATATGATTAAACTGAGTTACTACGCCTATTTCTTCTCCCTCAGCATTACGCTGCCGGTTTGGGTTTACACCGGCGTCATTATCGCTGCTATCGCCGGTAACGCTATCGGAAAAACGATAGTGGAGAGAATAGATGATCACCAATTCAAACTGATTGGCCGATACCTAATTATGGCCATTGGACTGCTGTACATAGCCAAAGGAATGATGGATCTGTTTAGCTAAATTAGCGCCGGTTGAACAGGTACTGACGGCACCACAGGCAATGATGCCAAACTGATACCGTCTGACCATTTGCCACCCTTTAGCGAGCCAAGGTGTCCACACCCAGCAGCAGAAAGTCACCGAACATTCGTGTCAACTAAACCTGCCAATTAAGCAGGTCAATTGAGCAGGTCGATTAAGCCCGGCTAGCGCCTATACGCATTAAAAACGGATAGACGATGCCGCACTTCGTATTACGAAAATCGCTCGAGCTAGGCTGACGTCGCAGTCAGCATTGGCTTGATCACAAAGAGCAGGTCGCCCTCGTTGACCTGCTGGCCGCCGGTCTGATTGATGCGTGTCACCTTGTACTGTTGAGCTGACGGATAAAGCTCGCCATCTAAACTCGAAAATGTACTCAAGTTCATCGGCGTAAACATTTTCATCGCCTCTAGCTGACACATAACATCTTCAGTAGAAATGACATCGCCGACATTCACGTAATCAGGCTCTGAAGGTGAAGGGGTCCGATAGAAAACACCTGTTGAAGGTGAAAGAACCTTTAGCTCATCACTGCCCTCAATCTTCAGCATTTCGATATCAAGTGCACCACCGGCCATACCAGAAGCTTCTTCAACCTCCTCGATCAGCGCATTAACGTCGATGCGACTTAAAAACTTGGGAAGGTAGCTGGTGTCATAAATGCCATTTTGGAACTCATCATCTTTCAAGATACGTTTGATCAAACTGATGTTTGTGCAAATACCGTGAATCTTGACCCGTTCAAGATACGCAAACATTTTTTCAGTCGCATCTTTTCGGTCGGTTCCATGGCAAATGATTTGAATAATCAAACTGTCATAGAAGGGCGAAACAAACTTTCCTTCGCCTGCCATTGAGATCAGCTGGAAGCCCTCTTGCTCTGGCAATTCACAGACAGTGATTTCACCTGGCGTTGGCGTGAAGGAAACATTGCCCTCTGAATCGAGCACCGTTTTCTCAGCATTAACTCGAACTTCCAAGCCATAACCCGTCTCGCTTGGCTCCAAATCGGCTATTGATGCACCTGACGCTATTTCAAATTGTTTTTGAACTATATCGATGCCTGTCACAACTTCCGTTACCGGATGCTCAACCTGCAAGCGCGTATTCATTTCCATAAAGTAAATAGCATTACTCGGCACGTCATAGATAAACTCGACAGTTCCAGCACCAATATAATCAACCGTATCGGCGATCTTATAGGCATATTCATAAACCATCTGTTTCAGCTCTTCAGGCAGCATTGTTGAGCCTGACTCTTCCATCAGCTTTTGGTTATTCCGCTGCACACTACAGTCTCGAATACCCAGCACCTTACAATTACCATGTGTATCCCTAAGAATCTGTGCCTCGATGTGACGCAGAGAGGTAACAAATTTTTCGATGTAAACATCACCGTTTCCGAAAGCACCTTTGGCTTCGGCACGGACTCGGTGGAACAACGAGTGAATTTCTTCGGGTTTGTTGACGACCTGAATACCCTTACCGCCGCCGCCGTGGACAGCTTTTAATAGCACAGGGTAAACAACTTTTTCCGAAATCTCCGCAGCCTGCTCGGGCGTATCGACAATACCGTGACTACCAGGAACTACCGGCACATTAATGCTCATGGTCGTACTAATCGCATTAGATTTATTACCCATTGTTTCCATGCTGACAACTTTAGGACCAATAAAATTTAAATTCCGCTGACGAACAATCTTGGCAAAATTCGGGTCTTCAGAAAGAAAACCAATACCCGGGTGCAATGAGTCGACCTGCTGCGCTTCAGCGATACTTAATACACTCAGTGCATTCAAATAACTCTCATCAGAAGTATTACCACCTATACAAACAAGCGCGTGTTTGGGGTCATCTCGAACCATATCAGCAGGAACAGAATCCATATCAGGATCTGACTGAACCAATACAACTTCGTAGCCAAATTCTTTGGCTTTAGAAACTAACTTCACCGCGGTACAACCGCGTGCATGAATTAGCGTGCGTTTTATCGGGCGAATAAGTTCAGCTTCAGACATCGTGATGTTTTTAACGACAGGCTCTGACGGCGACAATGAGCCAGACATGATGCGTTCGACAACCTGCTCAATCGTTTCCGTCGGCATAGGTAAGGCTGGGTCAACACTCTGCAACTGGTTATCTAGATCCTCGGAGAACGGATGTTTAACCATGCCAGCCATCGCACCGGCTTTGACCGAAAGGTAGTTACTCATTAAGCAGGTAAATGGTAGGTTCGACTCGATCACCGTTTGACCAGCAAAAGGCATTTTCGTACCCGTAAAATAATAAGTTTGTGCCAATGGGTGTGTCACAAAACTTGCCTGTGCACCGCCGGTACAGTCACCATAGCCAAACATAATGATCGGCAGATCATTGTCTCGAACGAATCGAGTAATCCGATCATTCACAACCGCCATCGTAAAGAGTGCTGCCGCGCCTTCTTTGGTTTGCATACCGCCGGAAGAAATAAAACATACAACGGGAAGTCTTTGTATCGCACATTCAACCAGCAGCTTGCAAAACCGAACGCAGTCAGAGCTGTCGATACTACCAGCCTGGAACGCAACATTTGGCATAACGAGACCGACCTTATAGCAGCCAGTACCCGTATCAAAGTCACCAATACCTGTAACAAGGCCGTGTGGTCTCACGCCGTTCTTCAATGCGGATTCAATAGACGGCCTGAATGTCGGAAAAGCGACGGGGTTAGATGACATTAGATCGCCATTCAACTCTTGGAAGTTAGACACATACTTATCTAACAGGGTTTCAAAAGTCGTCCGACCGCTACGCTTTTCTTTCGTCAAAATCTCATGGAACAGTTGATCTCGATAGGCAATGGTGAGGCGATTCCAAAAATCTTTACGACGACCAATCCTGACGGGCTCAACTTTTCCTTCGTAGCGCTTCGTGCCCGACTGGGACGCATAGTATTCGGGCAATAGTTTCTCGAAGAAAAAACTCACGACAACAAACAGCGTGTCGGATTTATCCTTGTGAACAACACGAATCCATTCTTCAACAGACTTTAAGAATGTCGCACTGACCGCGTGACTAGACAGCCCAGTAATCCATGCAGAAAATCGACGTTTAATTTCCTCTTCGCCAATGTCTTTAAAGCCTTCATCTGCATTCATATCACCGATAGCTTTATTCACAAGTTCTTCAATGAACTCTTTAGATAGTGTTCGAGAGTCCTGCGCCTGCTTAGCAACGACAGCCAACTGGCCGATTAGATTGTCGTAAACATGACTGAAGACGATTAAATTCTGACATTCCTGAACGAAATCCTCTCGAATATCTTCATCAAGTACAACGTCCAAAATAGTTCGATTCTGGTCTGTTTTTGCTTGTTCGACATCCGTCTTTCGACTGATGTATGACCACATTGTGTCTTCGAGTAAGCGTCGATTGAGCTTCAACGGCTTTTCTTCGTAACCGCCCTGCGCAATAAGTTGTTGAGCATAATCAGAAAGTGTCTCGTCGGACAGGACACTCGTGTCGTAGAGACTCGTTTCTTCGATTATAAGATTCAATTCCGAGGCTAGCTGAGTGGCGAGAAAATCCTCCGCTTTTTCGTTGATATAATCCTTGCCGAAAAGTTTCTTGCCTTCGTGGGTGAATTGAGACTTTAGCTTCACAACAAACGCAAGATCTGTCGACACCATAGTGCGCAGTAGCGCCTTGACGTCGCGAATATCAGAAACTTTCAATAGATAGGCATTCGCATCCTGGTCGCCGATATGTTCTATCAACGCCTCTAGGTTCGCTGTTGAGCTTGCCTTCCAACGGTTATAAAGATGTAACCCGCATTGCAAACAAAGATCACGTTTAGCATTCTCATAGTTCTTTGTTGGCTCACCAAATATTAACTGAGCAAACCGACCACGCTCGTCGCCGACCACGGCTTTCTTATCAACGTAGTTCTTCCACGCTTTGTTCAGTGTATCCTCATAGAGAATTTTATCGGGGTCGAGTAACCAATCGAGAAAGGCCGTTCGACGTTCACGACGAACGCGCTGAAACAACTCGCCTTCCGGCAGCTCAACAGATGCTAAGCGACCATACTGACTTAAGTTTATACTTTTGATTCGACGTCTTAGGCCTAAGTAACGTAGATATCGATAGGCAACACCAAATACATTCGGGTATTGCGTAGGGGAAGTTCGCAACTTCAGGTTCGAGCTAGCGTGAACCGCTGACAGAGATTCAGAGGGGTGCAAATAGCGATTAATATTGCGCTGATAGTGATCAAGTATTTCAGGATGATCACTAACAAATTCTCGCGTACTTTCTTCAATCGACAATATACCCGACACCATTGCGTTCCGCAGATTAGCGATATTGTTAGTCTCGCCAGGGTCGTAGTCTATAATGCCGTCAATATTACCCTGCTTATAAAGCTCATAAGACGACACACCCACCGATTGGGCACACTCTTGCCAAGACAAATTATATCGACGCACCAAGTTAGCGAGGCCCTTAGGATGAATCGTGTTGAACACGCCGGTTCGAAGAGAAAGCAACAAATTGCCTGCGGCTAATGGTATCGCACCACCGGAATAGCCTTGACCTGCAACAATACCAATCGTTGGCACATCAACATTACATAGTTCTGCAATAAGCTGTGAAATTGAATGCGCCTGATTGTTCGCGTTAGCAAGTTCGTTACCATCAGCGCCCGGTGTATCCATAAAACAGATAATGGGCAAGGATCGAATCGCATAATCACCGGCGGCATCTGCAGCATGGGTGTGATGCTCTGGGCCCCAAACACCTGAGGCAAATGCTCGATCCTGCGCGATTAAGCCAACTTGACGCTTGATACCATTGAAGTTCATTTCAACGACTGCAGTGTAAAATGGACCATCCTGCATTTCACTTAAGATCGGAACGTCCAGCGCCTGAATAATCTCCTTTGCACCTGCCCTCGTACCTTCCTCGGCTGGACTGACTGCCGCTGCGATATAGGCATCAACATCCATTCCACGCAGTCGCTCAACTTCAATCTCGATTTGCTGCTCGGTCAGCAGACCCTTAATGACCGCTGCAGTCTCTTTTCTCGGAAACAGTGAAAAATCCTGCGCGAGCGTTTCTGCGGCAAGATACAATTGATCAACGGAAGCCTTTTCTTGCTCCATATTAAAGTTCCAATGTTAGCGTGGGCAGTGCCCAAAAAATTCATGACGTTGATCCAACTGGTTGATTCTAGCGATGACACCTTGAATTCATTCAGGCCATCTTCCAACGTTGTATCAAAAGCCGCTAATGTACCTTAAGTTCCGCTCTCATTCAACGAAACTGAAACAGAAACAATCTGTAACTGCTTGAATATTATAGATTTAAATTTCTACTACTGGTAATTTTCCGATTTTCGAACGCCACAACTTGGGACCCGACACATGAACGGATTCCCCTTGCGTATCAACCGCCACGGTCACTGGCATGTCTTGCACCTCAAATTCATGAATCGCCTCCATTCCAAGCTCTTCGAATGCAACAACCCTCGATTTACGTATTGCCTTCGAAACGAGGAAAGCGGCGCCACCGACAGCCATTAGATAGACCGCTTTGTGGTTTTTTATGGATTCGATTGCAACGGGACCACGTTCTGCCTTACCGATCATGCCGAGCAGACCGGTTTTCTCGAGCATCATATCTGTGAAGCCGTCCATGCGCGTCGCCGTCGTTGGCCCTGCAGGTCCGACAACCTCTTCTCTTACCGGATCGACGGGGCCAACGTAGTAAATAAATTTACCGTTTAGGTCGACGCCGTCGGGCAAAGATTTACCCTCTGCAAACAAGTCTCTAATTTTCTTATGGGCGGCATCTCTACCGGTCAACATTTTGCCGGACAACAACAGGGTTTCACCCGGTTGCCATTGCAGCACATCTTCTTTGGTGACTGTATCTAAATTGACTCGACGAGAACTGGGTCCCGCTTCCCAGGTAATTTCAGGCCAATCTTCGAGTTTTGGAACCTCAAGTTCCGCTGGGCCCGACCCGTCCAACACAAAATGGGCATGACGCGTGGCTGCACAATTCGGAATCATCGCAACAGGCAGATTCGCCGCGTGAGTGGGATAATCCATCACTTTCACATCAAGTACCGTAGTCAAACCTCCCAATCCTTGCGCACCAATGCCGAGAGAGTTCACTTTATCGAATATTTCTAATCGTAACTCTTCAACACGATTCGATGGACCACGCGCAAGTAGTTCGTGAATATCAATGGGATCCATCAATGACCGCTTTGCCATTAAAACAGCCTTCTCGGCTGTGCCGCCAATACCAATGCCTAACATACCCGGCGGGCACCAACCGGCACCCATCGTCGGTACTGTTTTGATTACCCAGTCAACAATGCTGTCAGCAGGGTTCAACATGACAAGTTTAGATTTAGCTTCAGAACCACCACCTTTAGCAGCGACGTGCACGTCAATTTTGTCGCCCGGCACAAGCTCGGTATATATGACGGCGGGCGTGTTGTCTTTGGTGTTAATGCGTTTCCCGGCAGGATCGGCGAGTACAGACGCACGCAGGATATTATCAGGCAACAAATAGGCTCGCCTGACACCTTCATTCACCATATCTTCAAGTGATATGTCTGTTTCGAAGCGAACATCCATTCCGACTTGCAGAAATACGTTTACGATACCGGTGTCCTGGCAAATCGGGCGATTGCCCTGCGCGCACATTCTGGAATTAATAAGTATTTGCGCCATCGCATCTTTGGCGGCACGGGATTCTTCCCGTTCATAGGCTTCATTCAATGCTGTTATGAAATCTATCGGGTGATAGTAGGAAATATACTGAAGGGAATCGGCAATACTTTGAATCAGGTCATCTTTCGTTACAACGGTCATGGTTTACTGGACTCCATTTAATGCCTGTTGGTAGACATATATCTCTGTTACCCACCATTCTACCAGCCTTGAGGCTGAAAAAGACCTAACAGACCCATCAATTCTGAATGAAATTTATTGATTGTATGGGCGACCTTGCTTGCGTGCCAAAAGATAGTATCCAAGAGCCAATCTGCCGCATCGCAGGTTGGCTCTCGTTGACGATTAACCGTACATCAACCGCATCAAGGATTCAGCAACACATACGGGTTTATCAGCGCCTTCAAGCTCGACAGTCACTTCACGCTTTAACTGCAAAGTATTCGGATTTTTGAGCTCAGCACCAATCAAACGATGCCGCGCTCTAATTTTTGAGTTGACCGGCACAGGACCGGGGAAACGTACTTTATCAAGGCCATAATTAACCCCCATGTAAACGCCTTCAAGCGCCTCGGGTTTTTTCGGAGCAATGGTGGCACCAAGATGAACAATTAGTGACAAGGTCAAAAAGCCATGCGCAATCGTCACCTTGTAGGGGGACAACTCCGCGGATTTCTTCGGATCAATGTGGATAAACTGATGATCAAGTGTTGCGTCAGCAAACAGATTAATTCTGTCCTGGTCCACTTCAAACCACTCGCCTACACCTTCTTCTTCGCCCATGACGGAATTAAACAGCTCTAATGCCGTTTCTGCTTTTGTTGTCATAACTATCTCCTAATGCTGTGTCGATTGTGCGATTAAAATCATTCAGTATGTATTTATTAGCAATATCACTAAAAATCCCACTGAAAATTTCGGTCCATCAGCTTAGCACAAGGATTTACTGAAAATGATGCCAAAAAAACGCAGCAAATAAGCGCGCTCCATTGATTTCCTGCCGAGGCTAAAATAGGATTCGGCAATGCATACAAATGATTCAAAACATGACGCCCGTTCAGCACGCAGACGATACGATGTGTCGGCGGTTTTCATCGGCACAAGCCTCGTCGGCCTCATCGCCACACCCTGGTACGGCATCGTGACAGGGGGCTTTGGATTACCCCTTTGGGTAGCTTTCTTTGTGTTCCTGTTTTGGAATGGCCTCTCCATCACCGCCGGATACCACAGACTTTGGTCGCATAAGTCTTACCGTGCTCACACGATTGTCAGAATTATGTTTGCGTTGGGCGGCGCACTCGCACTGCAAAACTCGATTAAAGTTTGGACTTCCAACCACCGAACCCATCACCAACATACCGACGATAACGACAAAGACCCCTATTCTGCTGGCAGGGGCCTATGGTTCGCACACCTTGGATGGATGCTAAGGGATTACCCTGCATCTCATACTGATTTTGAAAATGTCAGGGATCTCGAGAAAGATTGGGTTGTTGTATGGCAACATGATTATTACTGGCTGCTGGCTTTCACTATGAACGTGATTGTGACGCTTGGAATCGGCGCCTTGGCAGGCGATCTCCTGGCAGGCTTACTGCTCGTGGGATTCTCCAGACTTGTCATCTCCCATCACACGACCTTTTTTATCAACTCGCTGGCTCACTTCTGGGGCAAGCAGACTTACTCAGACAAAACCAGCTCCAGAGACAACACAGTTTTAGCTCTGCTGACCTACGGCGAGGGTTACCACAACTACCATCACACCTTTCAGTGGGACTATCGCAACGGTATTCGGTGGTATCATTTCGACCCGACGAAATGGCTAATTGCAGGACTTGCATGGTTCAAACTGACCTGGGACTTGAAGGTCGTGCTACCCGAGAAGATCGAAAAAAGCCTCGCTCTAATGCAACTCAAACATGCAACAGACAAGGTATCTCGTTTCAATTCAATCAACACAGACAAATGGCTGTCATTACTTGACTCGGAGTATCACCAGCTCGTTGAACTTATTAATGAATGGGCAGATTGCCGGCAACAATGGCTCGAAGTTAAGAAACAATCACTACGTCGAAAGTTCGACGAAACTGAACTTTCTGAAAAACTAAAACACCTCGAATCGGAATTGAATATTCGACGTCGAGAATGGCGCATGCTGACGCAACAGTTCGCCTAACCCAACACCAGATGCAGGAACTACTATGACTAACATTTATATCGCCGACGGCGCGAGAACGCCAATGGGCGGTTTTCAGGGCGCATTACAAACAAAAACTGCACCCGAACTCGGTGCCATTGCGATAAGTGAAGCCATCGCCAGAGCGGGCATTGCGGCGGACAAAATTGACGAAATTATCATGGGTTGCGTGCTGCCTGCAGGCTTGGGCCAAGGGCCTGCCCGGCAAGCTGCAATTGAAGCTGGCATACCGGTTGAATCCGGCGCAACGACAATCAACAAACTTTGTGGCTCTGGCATGAAAGCCGCAATGATGGCGCACGACCTAATAAAAGCCGGTAGCAATGAAATCATGGTTGCCGGTGGCATGGAAAGCATGAGCAATGCACCCTACCTAATGCCAAAAGCAAGAACCGGATATCGTATGGGACATACCGAGGTTAAAGACTCTATGTTCCTAGATGGCCTAGAAGACGCCAAAACAGGCAGACTTATGGGCTCATTCGCGCAAGACATGGCCGATCAATATCAAATGACGCGAGAAGACATGGATGGCTTTGCGATCCGCTCGTTAAAGCGCGCACAAAAAGCCATCGACGCCGGTCACCTGAAGGCAGAAAGTGTCTCAGTAACAATCAAATCACGCGCTGGAGAGACCGTTGTCGAAGATGACGAGCAACCCGGCGCAGCAAAAATCGATAAAATCCCAAGCCTTAAACCCGCGTTCAAAGCAGACGGCACCGTTACCGCTGCAAACTCCAGCTCAATCTCAGATGGCGCTTCAGCTTTGGTTATCGCCAGCGAAGAGGCCATTGCGAAAAACGGCATGACACCCATGGCAAAAATACTCGGTCATACGACTAACTCACGCCATCCATCAGAGTTCACGATTGCACCGATCGGCGCGATTGAAAAACTGTTAGACAAAGTAGGTTGGAGTGCGGACGAAGTGGATCTGTTTGAAATCAATGAAGCCTTCGCTATGGTTACGATGGCTGCGATCAAAGATCTTGGCCTGGACCCAGAGAAGGTGAACATTTCTGGAGGCGCTTGCGCGCAAGGTCACCCCGTCGGCTCGACAGGTTCTAGAATCATCGTTACATTGATGTATGCACTAAAACGACTGAACTTAAAAAAAGGTGTCGCAGCACTTTGTATTGGTGGCGGTGAAGCTACCGCCATCGCTATTGAACTCGTGTAACGGTGACTTGTCACCGTCGAGCCCGTACAATACGGGCATTACCGCAATAACCTTTCTCTAGGAGTCTAATACTTGTCACGCCTTCCCGTCATTGTCGGTTTCGGCGGCATTAACCCTGCCGGACGCAGCTCCGCTCATCACGCCTATAAGCGGATGGTGATTGACCAACTGGACAGCAATAAGGCTGACAGCACTTATCAGTCTCTTGCGGCGCTGATGAATATGACAACCGTCGACAAGGGTGCGATTTTATCCCAGACACTCATTCGACAGATTGAGAAAAATCTATTTGACCCGAGCGCAATTCGTACAAATAAAACAGCGCAGTTATCAAACAACGATGGTTTTTCATTCAAACTCAAGAAGAGTCAACTGCCCGGACAGATTCCCGCCGACTGGCATGTGACCAACCTGGACGATTCTAGTGTGATCGTCACATCAAGCTTGCCGCTGGATGTATTATTCCCAGACTACCGTGCTTCAAGAGTCAATTCAGCGGGACAATTACCCACCGGCTTTGACCCTGGGTCCTTGTACCAGTCAAGAAATCATCCAAGGGGGCTTCAACTCACCGTTTATGCCGCCTCAGACGCAATAAATTCGTTAGGTATTGACTGGGATACTGTTCGCCAGAAGGTCCCCGGCGATCAAATCTCTGTCTACGCTAGCAGTGCAATGGGCCAACTAGACACCAACGGTGCAGGCGGCATGCTACAGGCGTCGTTACTCGGCAAACGGGTCAGTTCGAAAAACTGTCCACTCAGCTTAGCCGAGATGACCGCCGACTTTGTCAATGCGTATGTGCTTGGTAGCGTTGGTGCAACGGGCGCAAACGTCGGCGCCTGCGCAACGTTCCTTTATAATCTAAGACAAGGTATTCAGGACATACGATCAGGTCGCTTCCGCGCCGTTATGGTTGGCGCCAGTGAAGCACCAATCACACCTGAGGTCATCGAAGGCTATCGCACCATGGGTGCTCTGGCCGAAGATGACGCCTTAAACAAACTTGATGGTCATGTCGGCCCTACGGATAACACCCGCGCATGCCGGCCGTTTTCTGAAAACTGTGGTTTCACACTATCTGAAGCCTCGCAGTTCGTTATCCTGTTTGATGATGAATTAGCATTAGAGTTAGGCGCGAACATTTATGGCTCCGTCGGCGATGTGTTTATCAATGCGGATGGATTCAAAAAGTCCATTCCAGGACCCGGAATCGGCAACTATGTGACGATGGGCAAATCCATGGGCATGGTTCGATCGTTACTTGGAGAAGAGGCCCTACGAAATCGCACCTACGTTCAGGCTCATGGAACAAGTACACCGCAAAATCGAGTCACAGAGTCCCATATTATCAATGAACTGGCCAAAACATTTAAGATCGACCATTGGCCCGTCGCTGCGATTAAAGCCTATATTGGCCACTCACTGGCGACCGCCGCCGGTGACCAGATTGCAACTTCACTTGGTGTCTGGGCGCACGGTATTATTCCCGGCATCAAAACCGTCGATCATATTGCAGAGGATGTACATGCCAGCAATCTGGAATTTTTGCTTCAACACAAAGAAATAGATCCAACAAAAATGGATGCTGTGTTTATCAATTCAAAGGGCTTCGGTGGAAATAACGCAACAGCGTCAATTCTATCACCGACAGTCACCGCGCAAATGCTTGAAAAGAAACACGGCAAGAGCGCGATGACAAAGCATCAAAAACTCAATGAGAAGGTCGCAGAAAGTACACATCAATATGATGTTGATACGATTGCCGGCAAAAACGAACTCATTTATAAATTCGGCCTAGGGGTCATTGAAGGTGAAGAGCTCGAGTTAACTGAGACCAGCATTTCAATCCCTGGTCACAGTCAAAAAATTAGCCTCGAAGTTGAAAACCCTTACGACGATATGATCTAGCCGGGAATTTTAACCGGCAGTTCGCGGATCCCATGGATAAAGTGGGATTTTAAATAGACGGGATCACCAACCACTTCAATTTTGGGGAATCGTTTCACGATCTCCTCCCAGAGCACATTAAGCTGCATTTCACCCAATCGGTTACCCACGCATCGGTGAATGCCGTAACCAAATGACAGATGTCTGCGGGGGTGCTGCCGATCAATAATAAACTCATCTGCTCGATCAATAACTGTCGCGTCTCTGTTGCCAGAGATGTACCACATCACCACCTTATCACCCTTTTTAATTGTCTTGCCACGCATCTCTACATCCTGCGTTGCGGTACGACACATGTGTGCAACAGGCGACTGCCAACGAATAATCTCTGGCACCATCTTCGGGATAAGCGCCGGCGACGCCATTAGCTTGGCATACTGGTCAGGATGTTGATTCAACGCCAGCACACCACCGCTTATTGAATTTCTTGTCGTATCATTGCCACCAACAATGAGCAGCAGCATATTGCCGAGAAATTCATTCGGGGTCATGTTTTTGGTCGCGGCGCCATGCACCAATGAAGAGATCAAATCGTCGCCAGGCTCGGCCCGCGCCGCTCGCTCTTTCCAAACAGCATCAAAATACTCGAAACATTTCCAAAGTTCAGCAAAGCCTTCATCGGCAGTTTCAAAAAAATCAGGATTACTTAAATTTTCTACCGTGTCAGACCAATAGATTAATTTACTTCTATCCTCCTGCGGCACATCAAATATCGTTGCTAACATTTGTCCCGTTAACTCGACGGAAACTTCTTTTACCCAATTGAACTCTTCATTTCTCGGCAAATTGTCTAAAATTTTACCTGCACGTTCGACGATAAGATGACGCAGTTCGGCGATGCGTTTCGGTGTAAAAGACGGCGCAACAACTTTGCGCTGATCGTCGTGCACCGGCGGGTCCTGCATAATGAACATCGGCAGATAAAAGGGCGAGTCCGCCGAAGGAGATTCGGTCGGTCTGCCTCCCATACGAATGCCACCCTGATCAATGTCAGAAGAAAACAACTCATGATGCGAGTCGATATACATGATGTCTTTATATGTTGTTGCCGACCAATAGGGGCCATACATACTATCTTGGGTGTAATGCAGCGGGTCTTCAGCTCTTAGGCGATCAAAATAGGGGGCGAATTTATTGAATTCAAACAAGGACGGGTGTGACGGGTCTAACGCGTCCAGTGGAATAGAGTATGGATCGACATCAACGTCGATCGCATATTTTTCTTGTAACTGCCGGTTCGTTAAATTCTCATTTTCAGACATGAAGCTTGCCTCATTGTTATTGCTAGCAACTGAATCATACTCGATCAATATCGGCTCATCATACTGTATCTAAAGGCAATTGAGCGTGTACTAAACGGCGTTTTGAATAGCCCATTGACTTCAACTCGATGATAATTAACAGTGAAGCAATTAACAGGAGAGACTATGAAAGCCATTGTCTATCAGGGTCACAAGAACCTGAGCTATACCGATGTGCCCGACCCCACTATCCAAAGTCCGAGTGATGCGGTTGTCAAAATAGAGAAAACAGCGATCTGTGGCTCAGATTTACACCTCTATCACGGCCCGAGCCGAAACGAAGAGTTCACCTTAGGGCACGAATTCCTCGGCACCATAGAAGATGTTGGCAACGATGTGAAACGGTTTAAGAAAGGCGAACGCGTTCTGGTCTCATGCACTATTGGTTGTGGTAGTTGTGTGCTTTGTGACAATCATCTCTACACAGGTTGTGAAATCAACACTGCAACCGGGCCTGTAACAAACGTGTTTGGCTCCAAATTGAACCCAGGCGGCCAAGCGGAGGCCGTACGCGTACCCTTCGCGGACACCAATATTTTCAAAATCCCAGAAAATGTCACCGACGAGCAGGCGTTATTTCTTACCGATATTCTACCGACAGGCTATATGGGCGCCGATATGGCAGAGGTATCACCCGGTGACACCGTTGTCGTCATAGGCTGTGGTCCTGTCGGTGTATTCGCTCAGCTATCTGCATTAATGCGCGGCGCCGCAACAGTCATCGCGGTTGACCTTGATGATGGAAGATTGGAAAAAGCGCGATTGCGCGGCTGCCGACCACTGAATCCAAGCAAAGAGGATTTGCAAACTGTTGCCCGTGAACTGACAGGCGGGCGAGGCGCTGATTGCTCAATTGAAGCAGTCGGTAATCCAGCAACAGTACAACAAGCCATCGATGTCGTAAGACACGGCGGGCGCGTAGCGGTAATAGGCGTACTCATGGGCAAAGAAGTCCCTATAGATTTTATGGCAACGTTGACCGGTAAAAATATTACGTTACGGTCAGGTATCGTTAACCCACAATATTACATACCTAAACTGCTGCCGATGATTGAACAGGGACGCATCGACCCCACCGAAATCATTACTCACAGAATGAGCCTTAGCGAAGGCGTTAGAGGTTATGAAATTTTTGACAATCACGAACAAGACGTACTTAAAGTTGTCATGACTCCGTAAAAGTAAAACCGGAGTAGAACAATACGAGACGATTGATTTATCGCACGCTGCGACAGGCGCTTCGATCAAAAAAATCGACAGCGACACAAAAAAATAGGTTGAGCGACAACCGCAAGAAAACGGAGTTAATACAATGAGTCACTACATCATCGCCCAGATAGAGATTGCGGATAGAGAAGAATACGGTAAATATGAAAGCGGCTTTATGGATATATTTATCAAGTACCAGGGCAAGTTATTATCAGTTGATGAAGAGCCTCAGCTGCTCGAAGGTAGCTGGCCCTATACACGCACCGTGCTGATTGAGTTCCCGTCAAAAGAAACCGCTTTGGATTGGTTCACATCGGATGAATATCAAGCCTTAGCCAAACACCGGCATAACGCCAGCGCGGCAAACATTACCATCTTAAAAGGCATAGAGGCGTAAGAGTCTCATCAACGCGACAGTATCGCTGCTACTTGATTGTTTCAGTGATCGTGTCCGTGCGGTCGATCTGCAAACGCTCGACTGCGCTGGTCAAGTTCACGGGTTTCACACAAACCCTTTAACGCCATCAAATCTGTTAAGGCTGCCAAAAAGTGATCGAAGTATTGGTAAGGCTCTTGCTCCGAGTGATCAGCTTGCCAAGACTCTATTTGTTGGATGAGGCAAGCCCGGAACTCATCCCACGTATAGTACCCAGCTTCACATAATGACCTGGCCATGCCGAAGGTTCGATTTTGCCAAGGCTCATCAAAGATGACTTCGCCGTTGGCTTTCGGCGGCTCAACCCGCCCGTCCAACAACATGGACTCTAATTCGTCCGTCACGATGGCTGACCTGCTCGAGAAGATGCCTCAAGTACTTCAACACCGATCATTGAATCACGACTAACCAAAGCTGCAAGCTCGTCTTGTGTCATACCCTCGGTATGCGCTGGTCTCATCGGCAAGACCATATATCGAACTTCCGCACTAGAGTCCCAAACTCGAATCTCAATTTTTTTATCCAACGGCAGCCCCATTTCAGCTAACAAAGCCCGCGGCTCTCGAACGATTCTGGATCGATATGCGGGATCCTTGTACCACTTCGGCGGCAAACCTAGCACAGCCCAGGGATAACAGGAGCAGAGCGTACAGACGACCGCGTTGTGACGCTCTGGCGTATTTTCCACGACGACCAAATGATCAACCTGGCCGCCTTGAAAATCATACTCGGCGATTGCTTGCGTCGCATTTGATAGTAGTCGTTGCTTGAATTCAGCATCTGTCCAAGCCCGCGCAACAAGCAATGCACCATTCATCGGCCCGACTCTTTGCGCATAATTGGCAATCACATCGTCAACCGCATGCTCGGAGAGAAGCCCTTTTTCTATCAACAAAGACTCTAACGCTTCGGTTCGGATTGCCTGCGGCGATTTTTCTTCGTGATCATGATCATGGTCATGATGCTTCTGGTCATCATTCATATTCGGCCTCTGAAGCTAACACTCATTAACGGAGTCGGATTGGAGATAAGGCTCAAATAAGTCTAGATAAACAGACACGTTGGCCTCTGCGTATTGAGATGTTTCACCCCACAATTCAGAGGATGCAAACTTCACGGTATAAAGCTGTTTCGGTTGCTCTCCGAGCCCATGCGCATTGCTGTCAGGATAAACCCAGCCACCATGAATGGTGACAATCTCACCAACCTTATTCCGCGCATAAGCCGGCAATCGAGTATGACCCGGTTTTACTTCACTGCTGGTGAGTACCGCATCGCCAACAGAAAATAGTCCCGCATCGACATCACGTTGTGCAGTTCTGGCACGGCTGACGCTGGGCGTTTCGCGATTGATTGACTGGCCGCGCAGTTGGGGTCTAGCTGCAATAAGATCGCCGCCACTTCCGCCCAATTGTTCAACGCGAGCGCTAAGCTGTTCGGACTCGATCAAACCCGCTTCAACCAATGCGGTTTCGGCGCCACCCAGCCATCGACCATAATAGCCATGGGACAGATAAGCTGCAGGTTCGATTTTTTCTACAAAATGACGAAATTGATCAGAGTTTTTCCACGCACCTGCAGCACCGGTCGCCATCATTATGGCAAATACTTTAGCTTCCCAAATCGCTGCAAATGTCGGCGCACCGGCCTGCCGATCAACCTTGCCGTAACCGTGTTTACCACCTAGATCATGAATACCGTCCATTAAAACGTCCTTGGATTGATAGTGTCCCTAGTTCGCGCGTCTCGTTCGTGAGCTTATTTCGTGAGCCTAGTTAATGCGCTTAACTCGTGCGCTCTAATATCGCCGAACAGCCTACCCTAGTCAAACGATTCCAAATTGCCGCTTGGCGTATCGATCAAACTTATTTTAAGACCGCCGGCTATTCAATTTCTCTTGTCGACCTAAATCGAATATCAGGCCAACGCTCTTGCGTTAGCATAAGGTTTACACGGGAAGGTGCTAAATAAGTCAGATGACCAGAACCATCAATCGCCAGATTGGATTCGGATTTTCGTTTAAACTCCGCCAGCATCTTAGGGTCGTCGCATTCAATCCAGCGTGCGGTATAAACACTCACAGATTGATACGCACATTCGACTTTGTACTCTTCGCGAAGTCGATAGACCACCACATCAAACTGCAGGATACCAACAGCACCTAGAACCAAGTCATTATTAATAAGCGGCATAAACAACTGCGTTGCGCCCTCTTCAGAGAGTTGTGTTAAACCCTGTCGCAACTGCTTACTTTTTAGCGGATCCTTCAACTGAACACGACGAAACAATTCAGGCGCAAAGTGCGGTATGCCAAGAAACCGGAAGTCATTACCACTTGTAAACGTATCACCAATTTGGATGGTACCGTGATTGTGCAATCCAATAATATCTCCGGACCAAGCGCGTTCTGCTTGAGACCTTTCGCCGGCTAGAAAAGTAACTGCGTCACTCACCCTAACCTCTTTACCAAGGCGCACATGCCGCATTTTCATGCCTTGCTCATAGTGTCCTGAACACACCCGCAGAAAAGCAATGCGGTCCCGATGTTTGGGATCCATATTTGCCTGAATTTTAAAAACAAAACCTGAAAAGTTTTCGTCAGACGCGCTCACAGAGCGATCATTCGCTGCACGATCCAAGGGTTCAGGTGCAATATCAACAAAACCGTCGAGCATCTGCATGACGCCAAAATTGCGTAACGCCGTACCAAAATAAACTGGCGTCAACTTGCCGTCGAGATAAGCTTGTAAATCGAACTGATGGCTTGCCCCTTTCACTAGTTCAATCTCTTCTAAATAATCGTCATAATCTGAGCCTAGAAAAGCTTTGGCTTGTTCACTTAGTAAACCATCAATAATTTCAGGCTCGGTCAACACTTCGCCTTTACCCGCTTCAAATATATGAATCTGATCGTCATATAGATGGTAGACACCTTTGAAACGATTACTCATGCCGATCGGCCAAGTCATAGGTGCACATTGAATTTTTAGGACATCTTCAACCTCGTCCAGAACATCAATTGGATCTCGCACTTCTCTATCAAGCTTGTTAACAAAAGTAAGGATAGGGGTATCACGAAGCCGACAAACCTCCATCAATTTAATTGTTCGTTGCTCAACACCTTTGGCGCCATCTATGACCATGAGCACAGAATCAACTGCGGTTAAGGTTCGGTAGGTGTCTTCAGAGAAGTCTTCGTGTCCGGGTGTATCGAGCAGGTTGACCATTTTGCCTCTGTAAGGAAACTGCATGACAGAAGTCGTGACAGAAATGCCGCGCTCTTTTTCCATCTCCATCCAATCTGATGTCGCATAACGGTCAGACTTTTTCGATTTTACGGTGCCGGCCATCTGAATCGCCCTACCCAATAGTAGCAACTTCTCAGTGATTGTCGTTTTACCGGCATCGGGGTGAGAGATGATTGCGAAGGTTCTTCGCCTACTAATTTCTTCACTGCTGTTTGTATCGACCAAGGGGAGTACTTCCTAATTTTCGACGGGCTATCAATAAGGCGTCAGGCTAAAAAATGGGCGCTATTATACACATTAGATCGCACCCCTAAGAATATATAGCAGCGGTTATATTTTACCGCTTGCTAAACTCATCTAGCAAAATAGGTCGCTAGGGGAACGCGTCAGGCACTTGATATGAGAACACCAAAGCATCTTCCCTGCCATTTTCTGCGGGGTAGTAATCTTTCCGTAAGCCTATTTCTTGAAACCCCAAGCTTTCATATAATTTGAATGCGATGAGGTTCGAAGGTCTTACTTCAAGAAACACCTTGGACGCGCCTCTGGCGACAGCGCGACTCAAAATATGCTGAACCAGTTGACGGCCAAAACCGTTACCTTGAACCTCTGGGTTAATACATACATTGAGCAGATGTGCCTCTCCCGCCGCAACTGACAAAATGCTATGACCGACGACCTTTGCATCAACTATGAACACAAAGCATTCGTAGCCCGACTTAATACAGTCGTCGAATATGCCCCTTGCCCAAGGATGAGAGTAGCTTAACCCTTCGTTGATCAGCACATCGTCAAGATCATCAAAGGTCATCGCCCTTAGCTCGAACTCCAACTGCGGACTAGCCATACAAGATTGCTCTCACGGGCGAAAGTTGACGCCAAAGCTGCCGCTTTAATGCAACGTCTTGTGAAATATCGTCTATTGTCGGCAGCGCCAGAAAAAGGCAACTCGCCTCCTGCTCTGTATCACCTATGTGAAAGACAGTTTTCTCGGAATCCGTCACAAGATATCGCCAAGCCTCCTCGCCGAAAACGAGCACAGGACTTAGACCTTCAGGCGGTTCTTGAGATTGCCGCTGTGATTGCCCTTGCGATTGACGCAAGGAATCTCGAACGATCTGCCTGGCCTCATGCTCTGACTGATCAATATGAGAAGCCTTAACGATAGGCCAACGCAGCTGGCGAATAGAGGGTGCAACGCGCTCACGGGCCAGCGACAAGCTGACCCCTTCAAGGAAATTTTTATAAGTTGGTGGCAGTTCAGCCGTCGCATAGGGCAGAGCGAATACAATCGTGAACGAATCATAGTTCATGAAGTACAACAAGAATTCGAGCTTGGCCGAAGCTTGCTGCGTCACAGGCTGTTCCTGCCGCAATTGACGCTCAACGACATCGGATAAAGGTGTTTCGGGCTCAACGTTTGCAGAAACTTGCTTCAACAGCGATTCACGCGAGTTTTTCTGGTCAAGGCTTGCCGCATTCGTTCGACTGGGCTGGCCAGAAGTTGCAGCGGCAACAGCAACCTTTTGCAATGTTTCGGTATTCTCAGCAGATTCTTCAGTAAGGCTCGCGGGGTCTTTTACCGATCTTGCCACCCTGGTTTGCCAAATATCAATTCCCATCGCTGTCAAATATTGACGCGATCGCGATCCAAAGCGGGAGCCTTGCTGAACTTTTGCCTGTTGTTGTCCCGATTCCATGTGCGTTTCGCTTACCTTGTTTTTTTACACGACTATTTGTTGAACTGCATCTGCTGCCCAGTGTGACGATCTGCTTGCGTTATCGCAACAGTCGCATCAAGGACTCTTGCATCGTGCTGGCAACTAAGGTGCCGTCTGCCGTGAACATAGAGCCACGATTATAACCTCTGCCTGCACTCGATTCAGGCGCATCAAGCGCGTACATTATCCATTGGTCTGCTCTAGCCTGCTGATGAAACCACATAGCATGATCGAGACTGGCACTTTGCATGTTCTCGCGTTTGAAATTGCCCCGATGAGGCAGGCGAGCGGTCGACAGCAGCGCATCATCAGATTGATAGGTGAGTAAAGCTGCATGCAAGAGCGCATCATCACCTTGCGTCGGCGCCGCATCAACGGCACCGTTAGTACGAAACCAGCAATGCTGCTTTGCCGGCATGGGCGCTTCTTTTAGACGCTGCTTGTACTCCATCATATAGGTGACAAAGGAGTCCTTCAGCATATTCTCTGTAATCCTATGTTCCGCCGGTGGCTCAAAATCTGGCATGACACTTTGATGACTAAGACCTGCTTCCACCACCTGGAAAGAGATATCCATACTGAAAATGGCTTTGCCATGTTGGATGGCGGCGATTCGGCGAGTCGTGAAAGAACGACCGTCTCGAATTCGATCCACTGAAAAAACAACGGGTATCTTTGCATCACCCGGGCGTAAGAAATATCCGTGTAAAGAATGCGGCGGCCGATCATCGGGCACCGTTCGGCCTGCGGCAATCACGGCTTGCGCCATAATCTGACCGCCATAGAGCCTGCCCTTTTTGTCAAGCGGATGGCTTCCACGATACAAATTTTCTTCGAGCATCTCAATATCGAGAATCGAAATCAGCTCTTGCAATGATGAACGCAATCTATCCTCCGCTAGTTATTAGGCTGCCACAATGAGTGTTCTTTCTGGCTTGCTTCTCGGTGGCGTTGCAGCAAGAAAACAAAAAGAGCCCAAGAACGCCGCAATCGCCAGGTAAACAAAGCCCATCTCATAATTCCCCTGAAGGTCTGCCATGTAGCCGGCAAAAATAGGCCCGGTGGACATGCCCAGCATGACTATGAGAGAGGAAAACCCCATGATTGTACCAAATGAACTGGGACCAAAATAATCCGCACGCAACGCCACCATGAGAGGGCCTCTAATGCCCCAAGCCAAGCCGTGTAGCATGGCAAACAAAAACACAATGCCCGCACTATCAGCAAAGGCAATCAACACCAACCCAGCCGTATGCGCGAACATACAACCAATACAAACCAGCCGCTTGTTCATTTTGTCACCCAGGTATCCGCCGCAAAGTTGGCCTACCATCTGAAAACCCGTCAACAAAGCAACGACACCACCTGCTTCAGTCAATGTGTAGCCTTTTGCTTCAATCAGGTGTGGTACCAGATGAACCATAATTGCGGAAACCGTTAATAATGCGCAGGCGTGTCCGATTGAAATAAACCAAAATGAATGCGTTCTCATCGCTTCTCGCGCGGTGAAATCGTTATTCAAAGGTATAACAGACACGGCTGTTTTGTCCCCCGTCGGGTCCTGTAATTGGCCAGATACCGCGTCAGGCACTTGAACGGGCACGGCGACAATACCATCGACGCAGTCCCCCGTTTCTGAAGGCCGGTGTCGAACAATCTGCACTAGCGGCAAGCCCACCAGCAGCACGAGCACGCCAGACATCATCGCTGTTGTTCGCCAACCAAAAGCTTCGAGGCAAATCACCACCGCGGGCACGCAAAGCCCACCGATGGAATAGCCCATCTGGGAAATCGAAATAGCTTTGGCCCTATGCTGGCTGAACCAATTCACCAAAGAGACCATAACGGTCGCAAAACCGCCCAAGCTAGATCCGATCGCAATCAGCGCAAACGTCAAATAAAAGCTCAGTATTGAATCGACATAACTGAAGGCTATAAAACCGAGACCAAATATCGTAATGCCAATTCGCAATATGGGTCTTGGCCCAAACCGATCAACAAGCCAACCCTGCAGAGGACCTAAAATGCCACTTTCTATTCTCGTTAGCGCAAACGCGCCAGCAACCAGCGCTTTACTCCAGCCAAACTCTTCCTGTAGAAGTACTACATAAGCGCCATAGGACTGCATCCACAGCAAGCCAGAAAGCATTTGAATACCGCCTGCCGCGCCCACGATGTACCAGCCAAAGAAAACGGTTCCATTGGGCTTAATGACTTGGTTAAATTTGTTTAATTGACGGGACAGCATGGATTGCTTGAACTACAACTTCGGATGTAAATCGGATCGCCAGTCTAAGTTAAAATGGCACATAACCCAATATTCATTCAGTCGAGACACATCGCAGGCTTATATTTGATCTCCACAATTTGACAGCGTTATTAACGATAAGATGACAACTCAAACTCTTCAGTTATCAAAAGAGCGGGTAGCGAGTTGAGACTTACGCGGTAACGCCTGTGAATATCAGCGTCGGTCATTAAACCTCCTGTGCCAATATGGATAACCTCACGAAAACTACCTTTGGCGACATTTCTTAGAATCGCACCAATACCTTCCTCTTCATCGACCAACTGCTCAAATAAAATCGGTGACAAGCGACTAGGGTTTATTACCGTCACTGCGTGTACATAACACTTAGACGATTCGACACCCAACAACTGCACCTCCCTTATCAGGCATTGCTCGCCTTTATTCAAGTCGAGCGCTGAGACATCTCGTGGCGCAATTACTTGGCCTTGGCGCAATGTGCAAATTTCAATTTGCTCAAGAAAGTATGCTTCCAACGCCATTGTCACCGTACCATCCGCAACAAGCAGTGATCTCAAGAAAGGCGGCACGGACTCATACTGAGATAGACGCGACGCAATTTCGCCGATGCGTATTACTTCGCTGCGGTGATCACTGAGTTTATCGAAAAGCCGTATTAACCCTTCGTCCAATTGCAACGTGTTTAGCGACACGAGTAATACCAACGAATAAACCCCTGGGTCGACCTACCCAAAGACGCGGCTGCCGTTGTTACTGTAAGAAACTGCTTTTGCCTCATAAATCCTCTTGTGTGCCCAACCGGTAAATTAAAATCGACGCACGTTCGACCAACATCGGCAGTGTCGCTAGATCAATATTCTCATCTGGCGTATGTGCACCCGCGCCTTCAGCACCAATACCGTCAATTGCATCAACATATTCGGCAATAAAGGACACATCCGCCGCGCCCCGTTTGCCCGGGTCATAAGCTTCGACGGGACCATAACCCAGATCAATGCTGACCTGATTGAGTTTCGATAGAACCACTTTGTTACCTTCCGTCGGCGGCATTGATGGATAACCGTCAGAAAAGGTAATGATGGCCTCTGTACCCGGACGATGATTCGTCTCTGCAATGGCTTTCATGGAGGCTCTGGCTTCCGCTTCCTGCATACTCGAGATAGTTCTCAGGCCACCATGAACGACCACCGATTGCGCGACGACATTGGTTTTACCAAAGGCATCGCCTTTGTTTAACGTAGGGTCATAGTTGACCTTCGTTCCACCCAGTATGACGCCCGGATTAAAGGTCAGATATTCGCGGCCGGTGAGTTGCTGATGGAATGCATTTAGTATTCTGGCCGCCTCAAATATTGCCCCACTACCGACAGACTCACTAAATATGCCGGAGGAATGTGCGCGTTTGCCAGACACCTCTAGCATCCATCCACTGGAACCCCGACGAGCGATTGTTGCCGCTTGTAAACCCGTGGCGATTTCAAAACCTAAAGCCACATCGCAACGCTTAGCGGCTTCAACTAAATGGTATCGGCTAATTGATTTTGGATTGCCTGATTTTTCTTCATCTCCGATCAGCGCCACAATAATGTGTAAGTCTTGCAGAACCCCCTCAGAGGCTAGCGCTTTCAATGCTTGAATAATGACAACATCACCGCCCTTCATGTCATTTACACCAGGGCCAGTGGCAAAATCACCGTCTCGTTTGAACGACTGAAAGGGGCTCTCTTTTTCGAACACGGTGTCCAGATGGCCGATTAACAGGAGGCATTGACCCTTTGGCGTTAATGCTGACGGCATTGGCGCGCGCTCAGCGAAAAGGTGGCCTGCTCGGTCAACCTCAGACATGTCATACCAATTCGTCTCAAAGCCAAGCAATTCAAATTCCGCCGCAAAGACGTCCGCTACCTGCTTAACACCGACGTGATTCATTGTGCCACTGTTGATATTTACAACACGTTCAAGTAACGCAATGCTGTCCTCTTTGCTGGCTTTGGCAATGACGGAGAGTCTTTTTTCAACATCGCTCAGTTCTGCAATTGACACAACAGAAAAAAGCAGCAGAAAAACCGCGGACAAACATCTCATATATATACTCTGCAAAATTAAACCCAGGCTGCGATCACGCTATCAGCGCTTGTATGAACCTAGGAAGCGACTCAGCCAATAGAAAATTAGACCCGAAGCAATCACAAACAAACCCACAGCGGCTTCTTCCGGTCGGTTCTTAACGATGAAGAACAAGGTCCAAAGCATAATCCCAATGTATATCAATGGCGTTACCGGATAACCCCATGTGAGATAAGACACTTTTTTGTTTTCTTCATCTGAGCTTCTAAATCTAAGTACAAAAACACCTAATACGGCGATCAACGTATTGAACCCCATAATAAAACCGGAAAAAATTAGCACTGATTCAAATGATGAAGTGACGATAAAAATGATCGTAATAACTGCCTGCATGTTAATCGCACGAGCCGGCACACCTTTAACATTTGTTGTTGCTAACCACTCGAACAAACGGAAATCCTCACCCACAACTTGCAGTACTCGCGGACCCGCCATCACCATGGCGCTAACCGTCGAAATCAATAGCAGGGACAATGTTATACCCATGAGCATTGCACCACTTGGCCCAAAGCTCGCCTGCGCGACAATGACGCCGATATCTAACTGCCCCGCCATATCAGCCATCGGCGCCGCGTAGAGAAAAATTGCATTGAGGACAAGATACAAAACCATCACCAACAAAGTTCCCAACAACATAACTCTGGGGATATTTTTTTGCGGCTCTTCAATTTCATTGGTGATATAGGTAACGGCGTTCCAGCCCGTATAAGCATAGTTAACGTAGATCAACGAAACAGCAAATGCACCGCCGGAAATCAGTTCCCAATCACCTGAAACAGGTAAAAAATTTAGGCTCTGTGGAGTGTCTACCGAGAAGTAGACAGCGCAACAAAAAATCACAATGAGCACAACCTTGATCAGCGTGAAGATGGTTTGGAACCGGCTGCTGGTTTCTCGACTAAAACTATGGGTGAGTGTCAAAACAAGCACCAAGCCAACCGCCAATGCTTTTTCATGCAAGGTAATCACACTTGACACAGCAGAGCTTAGGTAACCCGCAAACGTCATAGCAGCCAATGCTGTCGGCGCGGCAAAACCGACGGTCGCCGAAACCCAACCTGAAATGAAACCCGCTGCTGGGTGGTACGTCTCGCGCAGAAAATGATATTCGCCGCCGGAACGCGGCAGTCTCGCACACAGTTCGGCGTAACTCAGCGCACCGCAAAGAGCGGCTAACCCACCGACAAGCCAAAGCAGCATTAACGGAAATACCGATTGAATATCGAGCAGCTGATAACCCAGGCTGGTGAACACACCGGTACCAATCATGTTCGCGACAACAACTGCCATCGCCGTATTTGGCGTAAACCGTGAAGAAATTGTCATGCTTTATTTGTCATATCGTTGTTGCCATACGTTTATGGTCATCTTTTAGTTGTCGTGCATTCGTTGTCGTGCATTGGTTGTCGTACATTTTTTAATTGTCGTACATTCATTGTCGTACATTCATTGTCGCAGCTTATCCGTCACGACATTGAGGTCCAATGCGAGGCATTAGTATTATCCAGATAAAAAGCGCGACTCACTCGTTGGTTCTAACTCGACTCACCGCTTGTTGCCAACCTTTATAACGGCTGTCCATCAAGTTGGCTGAACGTTGCGGCGAAAACTTCCGCTGCAGCTGCCATTTCGCCTTAAGGTCATCCAATGATTCGAAAATACCGACTTGCAAGCCAGCCAGGAAACAAGCCCCTAAGGCGGTCGTTTCGATGACCTCCGGGCGATCAACTTCAATCTGCAAAGTATCGGATAAGTACTGCATAACCCAATCGTTTTCGACCATGCCACCATCGACTCGCAGTACATTAGTCTGGATGCCATCTGAACTCATCGCCTCAAGTAAATCCTTGGTTTGGTAACACACGGATTGTAGTGTTGCCGTAACGATTTCGTTCACACCGGAGTCTCTCGTCATCCCCAGCAGTGCACCTCTTGCGTCAGCATCCCAGTAGGGCGCACCCAACCCGGTAAATGCTGGCACGAGATATACACCGGCTGAATCCTCCGTCGCCTCGGCAATTGCTTGAGTTTCGGCCGCGTGGTCAATAATCTTAAGACTATCACGCAACCATTGTACCGCAGCACCGGCAACGAAAATGCTTCCCTCTAGCGCGTATGTCACTTTGCCATTGAGTCTGTAAGCAACGGTCGTCAACAGCTTATTGTTTGACTGCAATGCCTGCTCGCCCGTATTCAATATCGCAAAGCAACCCGTGCCATAGGTGCTCTTTAACATACCGGCATCAAAGCAGCCTTGGCCAAAAAGGGCGCAGTGTTGATCGCCCGCCATGCCAGCAACAGGGATCGATGCGCCGAATAAGTGCTCAGCAGTGTCACCAAACGCCGCGCTGGAATCCAGCACTTCGGGCAGCAAAGAGCGCGGGATATCCATTTTTTGTAGTAATTCGTCATCCCACTGTTGCGTGTGGATATTAAACAGAAGTGTTCTTGACGCGTTGGTCGCGTCAGTTTTATGGCAGGCACCCTCGGTCAACCGCCAAAGCAGGAAAGTATCGACCGTGCCAAATGCAAGCTCACCCTTTTCTGCCCTATCTCTAACGCCGGGCACATTGTTTAGGATCCAGCGCAGTTTGGTTCCGGAGAAATACGGATCAAGCAACAAACCTGTTTTTTGCTTAACGACGTCTTCAAAACCGGCTTCACGCAGGCTCTCGCAATAGTCGGCTGTTCGACGGTCTTGCCAAACAATCGCTCGGTAGACAACTTCACCGCTATTGCGGTCCCAAACCAAGGTCGTCTCTCGCTGATTGGTAATACCTATCGCGGCAACCGAGCCGACCGCTGTATTCGTTTCTTTCAAAACGTTACTGACGGACTCAACCGTTGTTTGCCATATTTCCTCGGGGTCATGTTCAACCCAACCATCATTCGGAAAATGTTGAGTAAATTCTTGCTGAGAAGTTCCGACGATTTCGCCCGATTCCGAGAACAATACAGCGCGAGAGCTTGTCGTACCCTGATCGATTGAGATGATAAATTTTGTCATGATAGAAACTAACCTTGTAAGAAAACTGACCATATCAAGCGCATGAAATCAGGTAAACACTTCCGTACTCCGCTTGCGGTCGTTGACCACAATAACGTTGCTTATATTCGCTAGGGTGACAATCGATCAAGTGGGTTTCAACGACCGAAGATAACAGGCAAATTTGACCTCATCGGCGATGACAATCGCGCTACCAACAGGGTCTGGCGATAGCCTTCGATTACAGCCGAGATCGACGCATCGATCGAATCAGGTCTACCAGGATGTTTTAGGCTGACTAACTCGTCATAGATAGGTATATTTAGGCTTAATTAAACGTCGTCATGTTAGCACTAATGTTATGTGACACTCGGAGAGATCATGCCAGAATCCGCACAATTACTCGCGCCATTTAGCCTTGCCGACGATAAAGGTATCGACGTGAGTTTCGATGGCGGACAACAGACGCTGTTGTGCTTCGTTAAAGAAGACTGCCCCACCTGTCGTACGGTAATCCCTGTATTGAAAGCACTGTTCGATGCAGGCGTGAATATTCTCGTCATTGGCCAAACTGTATTAGGCAACAACAAACTCATTGAAGCGTTTGATCTACCCTTCCCCATACTCAATGATGAGAAGCTAAAGGTATCATTCGCTTACGACATTGAAACCGTGCCGACACTCATTCATGCCGATAAAAACGGCAAACAGGTTGAACTGCAAGAGGGTTTTGTTAAGTCTGACTGGCAGGCTTTGACTAAAAGTTTAGTCGATGCTGGCACCGACATTGAACTGGACTGGGATAGCCTGCCTGACTGGCGCCCCGGCTGTGGCTCATTATCTGTCGATCCGATCATTGCAGACAAACTGCGCGCAGAGGCTGAAAACAGCCCATTAAGAGCACGCAAGATTGAAATAGCACCGGCTGATGACGAATTCGAATTTATGTTCGACCAAGGCTTCTCCGACGGCTTACCGATAGTGCCGCCGACACCCGAACGCGTCATCAGAATGCTGTCGGGCACAACACGTGATCCGCAGGAGGTGATTGCCACGGTCGCGCCCAATCTGGCCGAGGCAACCGTCGAGAAAATCGCCATTAATGCTGTGATGGCCGGCTGTAAGCCCGAGTATTTGCCCGTCGTTATTGCCTCCGTGCAAGCGGCTTGTACCGATGAATTCAATATTCACGGCGTGATGGCGACCACCATGGGCGCCTCGCCAGTGATGGTAGTTAACGGACCCATTCGCGAAAAGATTGGCATGAACATGAAATTATCAGCACTTGGCCAGGGTAACCGTGCCAATGCAACCATTGGTCGTGCGTTGAGGCTTGTCATACGCAATATTGGCGGCGCTGTACCCGGCGGTACAGAACGACCGACGCTGGGTAACCCGATGAAATTCACCATGTGTTTTGCCGAATGGGAAGAGCGCAGCCCCTGGGAGCCACTACATGTCGAGCGTGGCTTTGCGGCTGATGAGAACGTTGTGACCTTGTTTTGCATGACAAGCGGCCCAACCTTGGTTGTTGATCAAACCTCTCTAGAAGCCTCACAGCTCGCCAGCAGCATGGCCATGAGCTTGGAGAGTACGCATCATCCTAAATCCTACATGAGCTCAGACACGCTTTTAGTTGTTTGTCCCGAACACGTGGATACCATCATGCGAACAACAGGCTATACAAAACAGCGCCTCAAAGACGAAATCCTTGAGGCAACGCGGAGACCGACCAAAGATCTGGTTCAGGACCATAAATCGGGTGTAGGAATTCCAAAAGAGAAATTTGCGTCTATGCCCGAAGAGTTTCAGAATGGGCAACTAACAAAGTTTGCGTCAGCGAAAGATATCCATGTTGTCATCGCTGGTTCAGATGCAGGAAAATTTTCAGGCGCCTTCCACGGCTGGGTAACCGGTCCGGGTGGCTCCATCGTCGTCTCCCAAAAAATAGAGGACTAATACATGACTACCATTTTGGATCCCACCAACGAGAAGGCTCCCGTCGAGAGACAGTTAGCCGCTAGACACGGAGAGATCACCGGTCGGCTAGCGATTCTTGATATCGCCAAACCGCGCGGCAACATCTTACTCGATAAGTTTGAAGTACTGCTTGCCGAACGGTTGCCGAACGTCACGATCAATCGTTATCGAAAACCTACCTTTACCAAACCAGCACCCGACGCGCTGCGGGCGGAAATAAAAGCGGAAAATGATTTCTTAATCGAAGGCCTCGCAGATTGAGGCTCCTGTACCACGTGCAGTTTGCATGATACGGTATGGTTCGAAATCCAGGGTATTCCTTCTGTAAGCGTTGCCTCAGAAGAATTCTCGGAAGCAGCTGACATTCAAGCTAAGGCGCTTGGGTTGAAGGATGCTAAATGTGTCTTTGTGCAGCATCCGATTCAAGATGCGAGCGATGAGCAGATGAAAGAAAAAGCTGAGGCCGTGTTCAGTCAGGTAATTTCCGCACTTACCAACTAGACCTCACGTATGACTTTACCCACTCGACTCGCGATTAATCGACGAGTCGAGTGAGTGAGACATATTCAAAGCCTATTCGGCCGGTCCTATCCAATCGATCTCTAAACGTTCCTGTTCAATATTTTCGCGATATGTTGATTGAGCATTTTCCCGCTCGGATCTAATTCCGTTTGTACTTCGATAAAATCATCCAAGTGTGGGTAAAGATTCGACAGCTCATGGTAGCCTAGGGAATGAACCTTGCCCCAATGCGGCCGGCCGCCATACTTCCAAAATATAGGCTCAATCACATCAAAATAAGGTTTGTAGTCGTAACCCGCCATTCGATGAATCGAAATTGAAGCCTTCGCCGATCCGGAGAACATACTGAGCCAGCTGTCATCCTTTTCAATCACGCGATATTCCAATGGTATCAACGCATCGATGCCAAGCTTAGTGACCGTGTCTAGTATCTCCCTAACACAGGCTAATCCGTCTTCAACGGCTACCGAGTACTCCATTTCGTTAAATCGGTCGTTACGAATATTGGTCAAAGCAAGATATGAAGCCTCTACCGCCTCTGATGGCTCAATCGCCTCGACTAAAAAATTAATCACAGGTCGCCGAGCAAAAACTGGCAGGTTCGACAACACACCAAATATGTCACCTTGATCTTCTTCAGGTACGGGCGGCTTAAGCGCACCATCCGTCTCTTTATGGGCAATCACCAACGAGAAGTCCGCATGCAGAAACGGCATAAATTCATAATGCTCATATTCCAGACAACGCTCTGCAAAGCTTTCAATGACGGTGTTCGTCTTCTCTACCCACGCCATACTTTTCAGCTTAAAAGGTTTCCGATTCTGAAAACCGACTTCCGTTAATACGCCTAATGCGCCTAGGTTTGTTCGTGCAGCTTGGTAGATTTCCGGGTTATCGTTTCGGTTTGCGTCAATAACTCTACCTTCAGGTGTAACAAGTCGAACACTGGTGACGTAGGCTGAAAGAGAGCCTAAACCCAAGCCCGTACCGTGAGTTGACGTGGCAATCGCACCGCCGATTGTTTGGCGGTCAATGTCCGGCAGATTAATCATCGCTTGGCCAATTTGATCCAACATGGGTCCGGAATCACTCAACCGCGTGCCCGCTCGCAGCACGGCCGTTGTCGACGCGTCATCGTATGCAACCACACCGCTGAGATTATCGAGCACAACCAACGCGTCATTTGTCGGCACCAGCGGCGAAAACGAATGGCCTGCCCCAACGGGCCTGACGCCGCCCGCGTTGCCCTTCATAAAATCGGCAAGTTCTTGTTCGGATTTAGGTGCGAATCGCTGGGCTGGATTTGACTGCAAGTACCCAGACCAGTTACGCCAAGGCGCTGATGAATGGGCCACGTCGGCGCCAGCTGCCAACGTTTTTCCAAGGGGATTAAACGCAGCGGCAAGTAGACTGGATGCGAGGAGTTTCCGTCGGGTAATACTCATTGCGCACCTCGCGACATGAAGTCGATCAAAATCCTGAAATCTGACTCGCTACAGTCCATACAATAGCCGAGTGGCGGCATACGATTAAGACCTTGCAATGTATGCGCTAATAAGACGTCGCCACCTTGCTCTAAGCGTGGTTGCCAGGCGGCAGCATCACCAACCTTCGGCGCGCCGCCCTCGCCGTTGACATGACATAAAGCACAACTTCTCACCCATTTATGCTGGGCCTGAGCGGTTTCGCTGGCAGAAGGCTGCGTCAGCAATACACCCTGCAGCTCTTTCGTTTCGCAGCCGGTCAACGTGAATACCGACAGCGACGTCATCGCTGTGACCAACAACAAACGCCTCAGGCTTACGCCCGCTGACGTCAAAGCAAGCAGGCTGGCGGCCTGTTTGGCGAATACTTTAAGACTCTTTTTCAACATACGTCCTCAACGAAATTGACGGCATAGCATGCCACTAAAATTCGCTTGGACCAAATTTGTTTGATAAATTTCAGGCAAAAAAAAACGCCGCTAAAAAGCGGCGTTTTCATCTTTCTAAATGGCTCTAACTTACTGACCCATTCTGTACTCTATACCAACCTTGTACATCGCGCCGAAAGAGTTATGCGTGTATGCATCATAACCTAAGTCAACACGTGCAGAGGCGCTTGCTCGTCTGTGAAGTTGATCGCAGAGAAAGTTAACGCGGTCGAATCATCAAACAAGTTCAAACGATAGTGCAAGTCATAAGTTGTTTGAGAATCAACTGTTGTATTTGCATATCTCTCATCTTCGTACTCAGATGTGTGGTTCACATAAAGTAGGACGTTGTGATTTTCAAGAGTATATTCACCAAATACGCGACCTTTCGTGTCAGGTAGAGGACGAGCGCCTCGACCAGCATTAAGGAAGCCCGCTGCATCATATGATTCTTGAACAACAGCACCATTCTTCACATATTCGTCCTGTTCGTACTGAAGCGTGTGACTGACGTCAGCACCAAATGTGAACTGACCAACTGAGCTATCAAGGATGTAGTTAACAAACACGTCAACACCCGATGTTTCAATTGAAGGACCATTAACCGACTGCACTACAATTCGCTCAATACCTGAAGCAGCACAGCTACCGTCATTACCAGCATTTGTACAGAAAATCTGTTCCTGAACAGCGGCCTTCGCGGCGCCACCACCACCATATGCCGTTACTAGCGCATTAAAGTCTTCTAGGACAATGGGGTTATCAAAATCATAGTTCCAGTAATCAACAGTAACCGTCAGGTTGTCAGTGAAGTTCATCACTGCACCAAGGTTATAGGTGAACGCTTGTTCTGGTTCAAGATCAGGGTTACCCACTGCATCAATCGCTTTAAATGCTGCCGTTGGGCCAACATATGAAAGTGCTGTTACAGCATTCGGGCTGAGTGAATCAATATCCGGACCACGGAATGTAGTCTGAACAGAACCACGTAGGGTTAACCAATCATTAACAGTGTATCGACCAGCTAGCTTAGGATCGAAGGTATCTGTTTCGCCATAAGATTCATAACGAACAGCCAATTGAACATCGAGATTTTCGCTCATATTCATTGCTGTTTCAAAGAAAAATGCGTGTACGTCTTGTCCTGTATCTACAGGGCGACCGCCACTCAAGAAGCTTCGAAGACCCGTTTGGCCGGCGCAATCAGTTTGCCCAACAAAAGCACATGGGTTGATGTTCAAGTTAATCAAATCATCCAATTCAGACTTGATTTCCAAATCGCGATACTGATAACCCATAGCCCAAGCTGCTTCGCCACCGGCAAACTCGCCCTGGAATACTGCGTCTAGGACGAGTAGTTCAGACTGAGTTTTAGTCAAAGATGTATCATCAAGATAAGCTAGGACTTCAGCGCTGTTTGCCACTGCAGCATTATAGCTAGGATTGGCAACACCAAAGGTTGATTCCGCATTAGACACTGGAATCGCATTTGAGAATGGGTTGTAGTAAAGACAATCACCCGCTCCAGCAGTCGCGCCGTTTGTCTGAAGTACACCTGACGTAGACAGGTCAGCAGCACAGTTTTCACCGCCAAAACCGTTAAATGCCAACTTAGTTCTGCCTATCTGAGCATCAACACCTTCAAGTTCGCCTTCGTTTCGAGACCAACTGACGCCAACGTCCCATCCAATACCGTTTTCAAATTCGCCGTCTAAAGTAGCAGCTACTCGATAAGTATCGTATTCACGTTTTGCTTCACGGCCAACAGAAGCGCCTACACCGGCAATTCGACCGTAGAAAGTTGCACCTGTACCACTTGTAGTGACGGATTCATCGGCAGCAGTCAAGGGATCATCAGCACGCGTAATCGTTGGAGTGATATACTTGTCAAACTGAGGAAACTGAGCAGCCATATCGAGCAGACCAGGGTGGTCATTCTGGACAGTTTGAATATCCCCGAATAACGCCTGTGGTGGATAAGATGGCGATGTTTTCCATTCCGGCACGTCTACTTTCGAGTAGAGGAATTCCGCATGGAAGTTCATACCATTAGATAGTTCACCGTTGATTTCAGAAAACAATTGGTACCGTTCTTCTTCTTCAATAGCGTTATCAAAATCTGTATATCTGAACCGACAGAAAATAGATTGGTCAACACCACCTAAAGCGGCGCAATTAGGATCTTTTGTTCCGTTCGGAGACAAAAGAGGTAGAGCGCCAAAAGTTGAGCCGGCATCTGCTGGGTCAAAAAATACGCCTGGGTTACCAATAGAAGAGAAACCACCTTGGTTGTTTTCAGCGTAAGACACCTGTGAGTTTTCAATTTCACGTAGGCTGAGTTCATTACGAGTTTCATAACCGAACGAGGTGACCCAATGCACGTTGCCGAAATCTTTACCGAAGATAGCACCAAAGTCTTGGTTGCCATCACTGCCATCAATTTCCTGATGCGACGCTGAGAATTCAAGACCTTCGAAGTTCTTACGAGTCAAGAAGTTGACAACACCAGAGATTGCGTCAGAACCGTAGGTTGCCGCAGCACCCTCTTTCAGTACTTCAACACGCTCAACGGCTAATTTTGGAATGCCGTTAACATCTACGAACCGGCCACCTGGCAGACGCGCAGAAATTGGTGTTTGACGCTTACCATTAATAAGAACCAACGTTCGAGCTGCACCTAAGCCTCGAATGTTAACGCTTGCTACACCTTCCGATGCGTTTGATTGAAACTGGTTTGATTCACCATCAACACCCGAACTGGCGCTTAGACGTCTAACCATCTCAACGATACTTGGCGCGCCCTGTTTTGCTAATTCTTCTCGCTTTAAAACTGTTACAGGCGATTCAGAATCAATCGGCGTACCTTTAATAAATGAACCAGTGACGATGACTTCTTCTATCTCATCTGCACCGAAAGCTGTTGTTGCTAAACATGCCGACATTATTCCTGTCGTTGCAAGTTTAACCCATTTGGATTTCATCATAAGTCCCCCTTATAGCATCCAATTCGATTATTATCCGCAGAACGAAAATTCCACGGTTGCCGCAATATACTGTTCATACAGCTCAGTTACAACCCATGATTAGAACTTACCCGTCAAGGCCATTCATCCCTTAGTTAAAGAAGCTAGAGGTATACACAGAACAAAACCGAGTTTGTCGAAATCGGGAGCAACAAAAATGCGCATACTGAACGGCTAAATCGACTGTTAGCCGATGTTAAGTAGCGACCTATTTTATTTAGCCTCTCGCGCCTAAGATTCCCAAACTCATATAAGACCTCTGAGACAGACAACGCACCGCCGATAAACGCCTACGACGTTAGTCTAACCGCGAAAAGCCGCAAGGCATCTTTCTCTGGCCTCAGCTAGGTCAACCATTGGCTCAGGATACCCAGCGTCAAGCAGTTGCTGATGACCGGGTTTATGTAACACTTTGCTGGGCACGTCTGCTAATGCAGGTATCCAGTGCTTGATGTACACCCCTTGCACATCAAACCGCTGACTCTGTCGAGTCGGACTCAAAAAACGGAAATAAGGCGCAGCGTCAGTACCCGTCGACGCGGCCCACTGCCAGCCGCCGTTGTTAGAGGCAAAGTGTCCATCGATCAACTGACTCATAAAATAGCGTTCACCCCAGCGCCAATCGATTAGCAAGTGCTTACTCAGAAAGGTCGCTGTGAGCATTCTCAGACGGTTGTGCATCCAACCCGTTGAGTTAAGTTGATGCATTGCTGCGTCGACCATTGGGAAACCGGTCGTGCCGCTTTTCCAGCGTTCAAACTCTTCAACATCATGTCGCCAAGGGACGTTTTCCGTATCCGCTTTAAACGCCAAACCTTTGCATATTTTGGGGAAACCCCACATGACATGCAGATAAAATTCTCTCCAGATCAATTCGCCGATCCAGGTTCTAACGCCATCAGAAATGCCGTCGAAAGGCGGCGGCATACCTTGCGTTGCCGCTTGCAAACACTGACGCGGTGACAACAAGCCAACATTCATCGCCGCCGAAAGTTTGCTGGTACCTTCGATCGAAGGGAAATCTCTTGTATCGCGGTAGTCGTCAACCCTTTCGGAGACAAAATCGCTTAAAGAAGATAATGCAGTTGACTCATCTGACGCCCAACTCGATATGTCGACCGGCGTGACTTGGAAGAGTTCAAGACCATTTTGCGAAATGACTTGCTCAATCTCGGCACTAAAGGTTTTAGGCGCAAGCGCCTTGGGTTTCGACAAAGGCAGCATATCTTGATATCTGAGCGTATCCAAAACCCGATTACGGAAGGGTGTAAACACTTTGTAGATTTGTCCTTGAAGCGTTCTGACGGTGCCAGGTTTAAGGAGGAACAGAGCCGTGGTAACCGTGCATGTTTTGATCACTCAACTGATGACGAACCGCTTCATCTCTTCGCGCCTCGTCAACGCCATACTCATGGTTAAAGTAGATGTGCTTAACCTTTAGCTGATGCGCCAGGTCCCGCAGCTTGTCGGGCACCTGCTTGTAAACATCAACTTCGTGGACGATTAAAGGCACATTTAGCGCTTTGAGCGAAGTTGATAACCCGCTAAGCGCTTCGTGAGTGAGCGTCATTCTGCCAGGTGAGAGATGATGTTGCTGCCATTGCCCCTTTGCTACAATAAACACACCCGCAACAGAGCCCCCGTCAACAGCAGCGTTTTTACACGCAGCGACCAGCGCTTGGTTATCGTGGACGCGTAAATCATTACGGAACCAAATTAAGTGATCAATCGATTGCGTTGCCATTAAATGCTATTTCTCAAACGGAGCTCTTCAGGATATGGAGACATAAATACTTGGGTCTTGATATATTCGTTGGGATGGACATTAAAAAGATGCTGCAGCATCTTCATAGGAACAACCAAAGGGACTAAACCGGTTCGGTAATCATCGATACTTCTATCAACATCCGCTTTCTCTATGGCTGATATGGTCCGTTTTAAATAGCCTCGAACGTGCTGCATGGCATTCGTCAGCCCGCTTCTTTTTGCCGGATCTTTAATCGCAGACATCAAAAGTTCTATAAACTGCGCTGTCAAAACATCAATGTCGACCTTACCCGCATCGGCCAAAAGTCGACCTATTTCTTTGTAAGCAGTTGTATCGTGTGCCATCACGAGGTATTTGTATCGTGAGTAGAAGGTTATCAGTCGGTGCGCTGTTAGTTCCTCACGCTGTAATTTTTTCCAATCGCGATAAACGTAGGCGCGGATAAAAAAATTCTCTCTGATTCTCGCATCATTAAGTCGACCATCGTCTTCGACGGGCAACAGCGGTTCTATTCGCAAGAGTTCCGATACGAACCCACCTTGCCCTTTATGGTGGAACACGTTGCCTTTCTCATTATAGACCTTAACGCGCTCCGTACCGCAGGACGGCGAGCCCTTCACTAATATATAACCGGATAGGTCTGTATTACGTTGAAGAAAACTTTGAGCTGCATTTTGAAGTTTGAGCGTGAAGTCTTGGGTCTGCGATGACGAATCCTTGACTCTCACTTCGCCGTTCTCGTCGACTAATCTTATAGGTTCCCTTGGCACGCCGAGCCCAATGGCCACTTCAGGACAAAAGGCAACTAATTCGGCAACACAGGCAACGGAATCCATAAACGGGTTATGGCGTTTTGCATCACCACTGTATCTAACGGGACTGCCTACAATGCAAGCCCCAACACCTAATTTCAACAAACCAACTCTCCAACTAGGAAAAATCTCTAGACGATAACTAGATTCCTTGTACGACGATGAATCAAGAACAGTTCTTACTTTCTTTGTAACTTTCTCGCACTCACCTAACCACCAAGCATCTTGATGTGCGTTGTCCGCCGACCAATACTGCTACGCTGTGTTGATCCGCCAAAAAGCACTCACTGTTCCGAAAATTAGCAAAATAGCTAATACTATTAATGACTTAGAATTATTGACGGACTCTTTTTTCTCTAGTGATCAACAAGCTAATTACTTTCGCTGTCGCACTGGTGATGCGAAATTTTGTTTTAATGTTGGAGAATAAAAGGCCTGCATCGGGGGCCTTTTATTTGCTAAGTTCAGGCTGGATCACAAGCGTCAATAACTGAACGACCGCAGCCCAGAACTGGTTATCGATCCTCTGTTTGCGCCACCATACACCTTTCACACCATCATCATTGTAAGGGGAACGGCAAATGCTCGACTATCTTGCCTTGGCATACCCGTTTTTGCCGGAGTCACTCTTTTTTACCTGATTATTGTCGTACACGATTTCCCTTATGAAATTGCGAAACATCGCAATCGCCCAAATCAGGACGCGCTGCATGTCGCCGGTTGGGTTAGCCTTGTAACCCTGCACGTTATCTGGCCGTTCCTCTGGATTTGGGCAACCTTGTACCGTGAGGACAGAGGCTGGGGCTTCGATAGTGAGGCAAAAATGGCGTGGACGGCGAGCCGGTCAAAAATTTAGAACAACGAGTAAAAGAGCTTGAAGATAAGCTCTTAGTATTGAGTGACACAACCGATATAGACACCCGTGAGGGAGCACAATAATGGATCTCTTACTTATCCTTACCTACGCAGCCGTCTGCGTTGTCATATTCAAAGTTTTCGATTTGCCTCTCAACAAATGGACGGTACCGACAGCCGTACTTGGGGGCGTCGTACTCATCGGCACATTGATTTTTGCTATGAACTACAACCACCCTTATTCCGAGGTGAGTCGCGAGTACTTTGTGACAACGCCTATCGTTCCCGGTGTATCTGGAATCGCCACTAAAGTGCATGTAGAGCCTAATCAGAGACTTGATAAAGACGACATCATGTTTCAAATCGATCCAATTCCCTACGAGAATAAGGTGAAGCAGCTTAACGCCCAGCTCGTCGCCGCACTCGATGATCAGGTTCGCGCAAAAGAGCTGATGGTGAAAGGCGTTGGCAGACAAAGAGACTTGGATATTGCAGACGCGCAGGTGGACTCTTTAGAAGCACAAATGAACTCCGCTCAGTATGATTTGAGCCGCACCACGGTTCGAGCGCCCGGCAACGGTTACGTCACTCAGTTCTCACTCCGGCCCGGCATCATGGCAGTATCAATGCCGCTACGCCCGGTCGCTGTTTTCGTTCAAGACGAGAGTGGCTACTTAATCGCGTGGTTCAGACAAAACAGCATGCAAAGACTTCAAGTCGGGTACGAGGCAGAAGCCGCCTATGATGGTATTCCAGGCACTGTCTTCAAAGGTGAAATCCTTGCAGTGTTACCCGTATTAGCAGAAGGCCAAATTCAACCGACGGGGAATCTAATGACCATATCGTCACGGCAACCGGGCAGAATACCTGTTCGAATTCGCATCACCGATGAGCGTCTAAAGGATTACACCATCCCCGGCGGTGCTTACGCTCAGACAGCTGCCTATAGTGACCACCTTCATTATGTCGCCATCATGAGACGCATCCTATTGCGCATGTCTTCGTGGATGAATTACCTCTTCCCGTTCCATTAGATAGCGGCCGCACCATGGCTGTCAGGCAACGACAGATCAAACCTCGATCATGACAGGTGAATTGACTTTTTAAATCGTCAATTCACCTGATTATCTACTTTCCTTTAAAGCAACGCGGTAATATTCGATCTCACCGCAATTGAAGATATGTCATGTTAAATAATCAGGTAGCAAACACCGTCATCGATCACGCCCTAAGCTTAGGCGCAGATTTCGCTGAACTTTTTATCGAGCGTAATCAGGTTAACGCCGTCAATAGTCTCAGTAGCGAAGTGCAATCGGTTCAGTCCGGCATCGATTTCGGCATTGGCATTCGCATGATTTACGGCAATAAGGTGCTGTACGGATATACCAATAAAAATGATGAGGCGGAGCTAAAGAAAATAGCCAGCGCGCTGGCCGCAAAAGATCTACGCGACCCAACGACTAGTTCAACAAGCTTTAATTTCATTGAGCCAATGGAGCTACATCCGGTCGGTTTACCACTGTCGCAAGGATCGGAAGTTGCCAGCAAAGTCGCTTACCTTCTAAAAGCTGACGCAGCTGCACGCAAAGCCAGCAACCTGATATCACAGACCCGCGGTATCTGTATGCAACGCCAACAAGCGATTGAACTATTCAACAGCGAAGGTCTTCACACATCTGACACGCGCCACTACATACGAACATCGCTAACAGCTATCGCTTCTGACGGCAGCGAACAAGCAACTGGCTCGAGGACTGAAGGCGGACTACAGGGTTGGGAAATACATGAACATATAGATGCAAGTGCGACCGGTGACGAAGCTGCACGGCAAGCCCTGGTCAATCTCAGCGCACAACCTTGCCCATCTGGGCGCATGCCAGTGGTTATCGGCAATGGCTTTGGTGGCGTTATTTTCCACGAAGCTTGCGGGCACTTACTTGAAACAACTTCCGTTGCGAAGAAAGCGTCTGTGTTTCACGATCAGATGGGCGAAATGATAGCCAATCCAGCTGTCAGTGCGGTTGACGATGGCACTCTGACGAAAGAGTGGGGTTCAATCAATATCGATGACGAAGGTATGCAAACCCGCAAGACTCAGCTCATCAAGGACGGCAGGTTGACAAGCTTTTTGGTTGATCGGTTGGGCGCACAGCAGACGGGATTCGATAGAACGGGCTCAGGACGACGTGAGTCTTATAAATATGCACCGGCATCCCGTATGCGAAACACCTTTATTGAAGCCGGTAACGATAGCTTCGAAGACATGATCAGCTCGATGGAAAGAGGCATCTACGCATCTCACATGGGCGGCGGCTCGGTTCAGCCTGGAACGGGAGAATTTAATTTTGCCGTGACTGAAGGCTACTATGTCGAAAACGGCAAAATTCAGCACCCCGTCAAAGCAGCGACCCTCATTAGCACAGGTCCTGCCGTGCTAAGAGAAATTTCGATGGTCGGCTCCGACTTTGCCCTTGCGTCTGGCATGTGCGGTTCCGTCTCTGGCGCTGTACCAACCTCCGTGGGCCAGGCGACGTTGAAGGTCGATGATATTTTGGTCGGAGGAAACGCATAATGTCAGCTCAACCAAACGACAATCAGCAACTCGCAGAACGTGTACTTTCAAAAGTCCAATCTGAAGGTGCCTCTGGCGACCTGATAATCGATGCAGGTGAATCCCTGTCTTTAAAAGCGCGTGATGGCGAACTCGAAGAATACAAAGTCACCTCAAGCCAGATATTCGGTCTTCGGGTTATCAAAGACGGTCGAGTCGGCACCGCCTACAGTGAAGCCAGTGATTCAGACGCACTAGAATCGATGGTCGAGCAAGCTCTCATTAATGCGAGTTTTGCCCGTGTTGAAGAGTTTGAGAAAATTTCCAAAAGTGACGACACGTTAGCAACGGATAATGCGCTGTTGTGCCCAACAGACGCTGTCAGTATTGATGAAAAGATTCAGTTTTCGCTGGATCTAGAACGCAAACTGGCCAGTATGGATAAAGTTAAAAATGTGCCTTACAACGGCGTGCAAGATGTGACCGGACAACGTCAGGTTTTCACCAGTAACGGCCTCAACGCTCAATCGAAATCAAGAACCTGTCTATCGTTTGCTTATGCATTAGTTGAAGAGGACGACGTCAATGCGATGGAGGGACTTGGCCAAGCGGCAAGAACATTTCCTTCGCTCGATGTCGACGCGCTGGTAAAACAGGTGCATCTCAACACGTTAAGCATTCTTCACGGTAAGCCAGTGCCCAGCAAACACTACGACGTGATATTCAACGCTGAAACACAGGCCGAAGTGTTTCACGTCTTCGCCTCCATGTTTTCTGGAAAATCAGCCAAGGACGGCGTTAACCCAATGCGAGACAAGGTTGGTGAAGCCATTGCAGACCCACGACTCACGATTTTGGATAACCCCAGCCTCACTGACGGATTTGGCTATGCACTGTTCGATGCAGAAGGCACGGCAACAGATAAATTGGCACTCATCAACCAAGGTAACTTAGCGTCATTGATACACAATAGCGCCACAGCAGCCTACTTCGACACCCATTCGACCGGACACGCCAGTCGAGGACCTAAATCAACATTGGGCGTCGGCGTACACCAACTTGAAATTCTAGCAGGAACCGATGGCGATTCGTCACTCAAGGCCGGCACCTATCTAGAACTCGTTAACCTTACGGGACTGCACTCCGGAGCTAACCCGCTTTCCGGGAACTTTAGTTTTGGCGCATCTGGCTACCTCTGCAAAGACGGCATTCGGGGCCAGGCAATACGCGGCATTACCGTTGCCGGTAATTTTTTCGACATGTTAAACAAAATTGCCGCAATCGGAGACGCGCCTGTTTGGGACTGGGAGCATTCTTCGCTGATGCCAAGCATTCGCTTTTCGGATCTCGCTATCTCAGGTTAAAACACAGCTAACGCCCATCGACACCTTTAAATATTAAAGGGGTACGCCTTATTTTGGTTGCCTCTTTGATATGTTTAAAACTTTGCAAACCTCTCGTTTATCCGCCCTTCCTAAAAAAATCGCGATGCCCTCTTGAATCTATGAGTTCTCACCCTACAAAGGGTTTAGGAAAGATCACTATTTGAAGCGCCAAATCATTCAAGAGGACAACCCATGAACCAGCTAAGATCATTTAATTCCCTTAACAATCTGCATCGAGAACTAAGCCGTGTTTTTGATTCACGCTATCCGTTCGAACCACTTCAAACGACTGAAAATAACTGGCAACCGCAAGTGGATATTACGGAAACAGAAAACGCCTACAAAGTTCATGCAGAAATCCCGGGTGTCAGCCCGCAGGACGTAGACGTGACGCTGCACAACGGCATCTTGACCGTAAAAGGCGAAAAGACAACAAGCCATGAACACGAACAAGGTGAAACGAAACATAGAGAACGCACCTACGGATCATTCTCAAGACAATTCACTCTGCCTGAAACCACCGATGAGGATGGTGTTAAAGCGAAGGCAGTTAACGGTGTTCTAGAAATAGAAATACCTAAAGTACAAGCCAGGAAGCCACTGAACATCAACGTAACCTCCAGCGATTAAAAACTGGTAGTTGCAACGACCACTTGGAATAGAAAACAATAAGGAGACGACGACATGTCTAACTTAAATCAAATTACACATAATCTTCGAGACTCTGTTGACCATCTTGCTGAAGGTTGGCAACAGCTATGGAATAAGGGTAAGAATGCAATTACTCGTTTCACGCCTGAAGGAACAGATGACTCAACTAAATCACCACCTCAATTCTCTAATCGTTGGGGTGTGTTGTCGGCGGAGCTGAAAGAGACCGAGTCAAAGATTACGATTATGCTTGAAGTACCGGGTATGGAAAGTGACGACTTTGATATCCAGATCGATAAGAGTGCCCTTCGGATTAGCGGACATAAAACTTACGCCTCGGACAAGAGTGAAGGTAAGTACTTCATTACCGAACGTGCCTATGGCCAGTTTGAGCGGGTCATACCCTTGCCCTGCGAGGTCGATGATCAAGGTGCACAAGCGAGTTATAAAAAGGGTGTACTTGAGTTAACGCTGCAAAAACATCGCTCAGCAAAACCCAGGAAAATTGTCGTCAGTTAAGCTTTAGTGACCAAAACAGGCTCCGAAAGGAGCCTGTTTTGTTTGTTCCAACCGACCTGTATCCTTAGCCTTTAACCTGACAGGCTACAACCATGTCCGAAGCAACCACAGCCCACCAAGCGCTAACAAAAGGTGACGGCTACTTTCTGCTCGAAAACCTCATCAGCACAGAAGCCGCTGCCAAGTTGCGATCCATCGTCCTAGCGAAATTGTCCGAAGGCACGGAAATGGCTAAAGGTGATATCAATCTTCCAAACCTTCTCGCTCACGGCAGCGAATTCGAACAGATTATTACCAATCCTCGTCTTTTGGCCGTTGCGCATAGCCTGCTCGGTCCTGATGCAAAGCTGGCGGCGTTCACGGCAAAAACCCTAATGCCCGGTGGAGACGCCGGACGACTCCACATCGACTACCCCTATTGGGCCATGGACACCGGTATGCCTGTCGAACCCGCGCTGATGATGCAGGTGATTTGGATGATGAACCCCTTCAACACAGACAATGGTGGCACTTGGATGCTACCGGGTAGTCAGAAGCTTGCAGAGCACGTCAACAAAGAAAAGTTCGAGTCCGAGGCAATTCAAGCAATCGGAAATGCCGGCGACGCAATCGTTAGTCATGGGCAATTGTGGCATCAGACTGCGGTGAACAGATCCGATGAGCCAAGAGTCGCTATTTTGATTAATTTTTCTCAGCTCGCCATAAGGCCGCTGTCTGAACTGGGTCCATTCAGCAACGCGTTTTTAGACAGAGCAAGCCCAGAATTATTGAACCTTCTTCCCGTCAATTTTCGTGAAGCCTTGATGGCAAGACTTAAACGAAACTATTCTTAACCAATACAATCAGTTACGACTGAGAGAAAGTGCACAGGCTTATCGAAGTGAAATTATAGCCATTAGACCAATCAAAATAATGATCCAACCAAGCACGTATACAGCCGTCGCTTTTCTTGCCTTCAACTTATCGTGAGTCTTACGAGGTGACACGCCCTTTAAAAGAAAAACAACTTTCGCTGCAAGGTTGACGGAAACAATGTTGATCGCGAGCAATAATCCTGCATTCACCGCCAAATCAACTCTGCCGCTACCAAGATAAATGCCTGCCGTCGCAGCAGGTGGCAGCAGTGCAACCGCCACCATGACTCCAACCAGCACACTAGCCATTCCAGAACTTAATGACAATGCCGCCGCCGCTCCTGAGGCTAGTGCCAAGAATACAGAAGCGAAGTTACTTTCGGTGCGAACGAGAAGTTCATGGCTATTGAATTCACTTGGCCAATACATACCTAACAAGATCGACAAAGAAACTGAGACTAAAATACCGACACCCAGTGTCCGCACAGATTGCTTAACCAATTCCCAGTCCCCAAGAGCCGTCCCTAAACTAAGCGCAAGATTCGGCGACAACAATGGCGCGATCACCATCGCTCCGATAATGACCGCGACATTATTTTCGATAAGCCCTACACCGGCAACAACCGTCGACAAAAGAATCAACACAAGGTAGTTAACATCTAAGATCGAATTCTTTCCTAGCTCGTTTAAAAGATATTCGCGCGTACTGTTAGAGGTCCGCTCTGTAAGATTTGTTTCGTCGCTAGAAGAGGTAAGCGACGTTTCTACACCCAACACGACGACACTTGCAGTGGGTTGCGCGCCTAAGGTCGTTTGCAATGCATCCAATACCCATTGCAATTTGTGATCTGGAACCACAAGACGTATTTGCTGCATACCGCCTTCATCCATCGCACCGAAATGACTGCTATGGGCCTTAGCTTTTTCGGCGATCGCTTTGATTGTGTGCGCGCTGCCATTGTTAGCAATTATCTCAACGTACTTCATGCTCTTATCCCGTACCGATATTTATTCGCATGCCCTAGAGTACAAGATTTTCAAACCTAACATTCAAGTTTGTCAGTGAGTTTTGCTGTTACACTCGATGTCACTAAATTCACGAAATTATATAGGTGTCGGTTCATGGCTATAAACGTAACTAAAGGCGCAATTGATCTTGGGATTGTTACCAAGGATGCTCAACCTCTCATCAAATTCTATTCTGACACGCTAGGGCTACCCATCGCCGGCGAGATGGATATGCCTGGCGGCGGACACATGACGAGATTGAGTTGCGGTGATACAACGTTGAAAATTGTGGTAAATGGTCGAGAGCCAAAGGGCGCATCTGTGTCTGGTGGCATTGGCGGAGCACCGGGTTTTAGGTACTTCACAATATCCGTCGACAATCTAAAAGAAGCAACCGCAGAGTGTGATGCGGCCGGCTACAAGATAGCTGTTGCACCGACAGAAATAAGAACCGGCGTGACAATTAGCATGATCGAAGACCCCGATGGTAATTGGGTTGAATTGTTACAAATGAGTTAGGACAAAACTTGCCATGGTTGCTTATCTTTTTTGGATAAGCACTTGTGATAAGCAACCTCGGTTAGACAAAACAACACCATTCCACATCACCTCGAACGCAAACAACAGCGCCAATATTTCCAAAAGCAAACGTACTAAGCTAGTCTCACCCTTTGTGGTTTTGGACGTCAATGATGAGTCAGTACGATACGGAGACGGCAGTGTCTCAACAAAGCGAGCATGTTTGGGCTGGTACATTGAGTCGTGATTGGAACATTGGCGACAATCCGAACGGCGGCTATCTAGTCTCGATTGCGCTAAATGCGTTACGACAATCCGTCAGTCACCCCGATCCCGTCTCTGTTACGACTCACTACCTCAGACCAGGCATCGCGTTACAACCCTTTGAAGTTAAGGTCGATATCCTGCGGACGGGTCGCACCCTTTCAACAGCAAGAGCAACGTTGACTCAGAACAACAAAACTTGTCTTGAGGTGCTTTCTGTTTTTGGGGACCTTACTCAGAACCCTGGCATTGACTCAACGCTCAAAATTCCAGCACCCAGTGCCATCGTGCCCGACGAATGCGAACAACGCTCTGGCGATGCACAGGGAATAGACCTACCTATACTCGACCGTCTAGACACACGACTACAGCCAGTCACTACAACCGATAACCCTCGGGCTGAAATAAATGGATGGATTCGCTTTTTAGATGGTCGAGATCCGGACGTAAATGCCTTACTACTATTCTCAGACGCTTTTCCACCCTCGCTCTTTAACGTGCTTGGGGTCATTGGCTGGGTACCAACAATCGAGTTGACCGTGCATGTGAGGAAACGCCCTGCACCCGGTTGGATACAAACGCAGTTTCGTACGGAAGATTTACATCAGGGTCGAATGATTGAAAATGGCTTGCTGTGGGACAGTCAAGGCGACCTCGTCGCACAAAGTCGACAAATAGGCTTAGTCATGAAAAAGTAAGCCTACTGAACACATCAAAATTATGTCTACATTCATTCGTTAGTAGGTCGGAACGTGAACGATAGCCTGAATTACAACATCGAAGAAATCGACATAGATGGCAGTGTCATGGAAGTATTTATGTTTCCACCCGCGGGGGACGGCCCCTCACCCGCGCTGATCTTAGCCCAGCATATACCTGTCGGTCATACCGGCTTAGAGAACGATATATTCACATTGGTGACGGCGCAGCGATTTGCCAACGCTGGATTTCATGTGGCTGTTCCTTTTATATTTCATTGGTGGCCGAAGGACGGTGACATGATGGAAAAAGCCAACGCAAGTCGAGACGAATTAACCCTTAAAGACCTCAATGCTACCTTCGAGTTACTCACACGACGAGCGGACGTTTTGCGCTCAAAAATAGCCATCGTCGGTCACTGCTGGGGCGGCCGTGTTGCGTGGCTCGGCGCCTGCCACATACAAAAACTTGCTGCATGTGCAATTTTTTACGGAGGCCGAATAAAGCGAGCGATGGGTAACGACGATCAAAACCCTTCCGTTGGTGATGTTAACGACTATGAAGCAGCACTGACACAAGCTAATGTAACGCATACATTCTACCGCTACGATAATGTCGGTCATGCCTTCCAAAACTTTCCATCGCCAGAGCGCTATAACCCGCGTGCTAGCGAGGATGCTTGGTCGAAGGTCGTTTTGTTTTTAAAAAAGGTTCTAAACAACTAATGCGTCAGCTTTCAGGTAAAAGACCTCATCATCTAATCGGCATTAACGTCTTAAAGAAAAACTATCTACTGTTCCTGATGTTGATCATTCCAACCTATAGCAACAGTGCCTTTGCTGATACTGCATTTCGCGATATGTTGGTATTAGCTGATCAGGGTAATGCTTATGCACAAAATTATGTGGGCAAAGCATACCAGGCTGGCGATGTCGTCATTCAAGACGCAGTTATCGCTGTCAAATGGTTCAACAAAGCTGCGCTGCAAGGCGATAGAAATGCGCAGTACAATTTGGCGCTGTGTTATTGGACAGGCGCTGGCATCCCACAAGATCAGACCGCAGCAATTGCACTTTTGATCAAATCCGGCGACGCCCACCATAGCCGAGCGAATTTTATGCTAGGGACGATCAACGAGAGGGGTAAATGGGTAGACCAAAATTACGCCGCCGCAATGAGCCGATACATAAAGTCGACTGATGCTGATATCGCTGAAGCTTATTACAGAATCGCGAAACTACACGATCAAGGGTTAGGCACATCAATGCACTACGGTAATGCAATCGGAAACCTAAACAAGGCACTTACCCTAGGCGACCACAATGCAAAATCCTACCGTGCAACCATGTTCTTCCAAGGCTGGCCAATACCAAAAGGGAAAGACGCTAGGCTCCAATGGTATTTAGAAGCCGCCGAAGCCGGGTACGCAGATGCCCAAACTGAACTGGCGCTCTTACTTATAGATGGCGACGCGCTGGCGCAAAACCGCACCCTTGCAGCAATATGGTTAGCACACGCGGCAAATCAAAACTACGCGCCTGCGCAATACCATCTCGCGCAAAGCTATCTTCGAGGCATAGGCGTCGATAAGGACCTAAACCTGGCCGGCACACTCATGGAAAAGGCAGCAACTCAGGGGCACGCCCAAGCGCAATATTATTTAGGCAGAATGTACCTCGACGGTGTCGGGGTTGAGCGAGATACCAAGTCCGCCCTGAATTGGCTAGCACTGGCTGCCGAGGCGGAGGTAGTAAAAGCGCAGTATCTGTTAGGACGTACTTATCATGATGGAAAATTAGTCGAATTTGATTATGAACAGGCACTCCAGTGGTTTGAGCTAGCCGCAGATAGCAACGATGCGAATGCACAGTTTAGGCTTGGGATTATGCTGCAAAATGGCGAAGGCACAGCGATAGACAAGCAGGCTTCGGTCACTTGGTTTCGGCGAGCTGCAGATCAGGGGCATAAGTTTGCCATCGCAGCACTCGAACCCATTGACTACAGACCGTCGAATGAACCTGAAGATGACGGACTCGCGTTTACCTGGTACTTGCAGGGCGCGACAGATGGTTATCCCGAAGCGCAGGTTGAATTGGCTAAACGGCTGTCGGCAAGCGGCGATATTGATGACGCTATCGCTTGGTATCGGACAGCCCTAGAACTGGACTTTCTAGGCGCTGAGTATCCTTTAGTCAGCTTACTCTTTGAGTCTAATCAATATCAGTCAGGCGCAGAAATTAAGAGGCGCCTTATAGGTCTCTCCCGTGGAGAGAACACCCAAGCAACCGTTCTCTTGGGACGTTTACTCAGCGATCCTAAATGGCACATGATCAACTACAAGCGAGCAATAGTACTTTTCTCCGCAGCAGCGGTAGAGGGCGATTGCGTCGCACAATACGAACTAGGACAACTCACGCAAAATGGCACAGGTACACAAGCCAATGCGAACAAGGCACTGCTCTGGTATAACCTTGCAGCAGTGCAGGGAAACCGGCAAGCAATTGACGCCAGCGCCACACTGAGTTCACAGCTAACCAATAAAGCCGTTAGCAATACAGAGAAAAAGGTAGAGCAATGGTTAGCCGAAAATCTAGCGACCTACAGCGAAGAAAATAACTGTATCGACGAAGAATTAGCGATCTCCTATTAGCCTCTTTTACTCGCGTGCATTAGCCACGCTGTCAATCTAAGCGAGATCTATAAGCGCGCTTGTCTGCCTCGCCAACGGCTAGCCAAATGACAGGCATAAAAAAACCCGACTGCAATCGCAATCGGGTTTTTCTAATAAATGCCTGACAATGACCTACTCTCACATGGGAACCCCCACACTACCATCGGCGCTAAATCGTTTCACTACTGAGTTCGGAATGGGATCAGGTGGGACCAATTCGCTATGTTCATCAGGCAAACTGTTTGCCGCACTCTCTATTGTTTATGGATCTAAACAGAGCTTGCAGCGAATGCTTAAAAAGTAAAAAAGTGATAAAGGTTTATAAAAACAGCGTTTTCAATTTATATATGTGAGCAATCATTTTTGCAAATGTCGCCTGACTATTTCAAGGAGTTTATCCTGTGTAGCTTGATATAACAGACTGTCATCTCCTCACCGTAAAGGTAAGTCAATGCATTCAAGTTATATGATCAAGCCTCACGAGCAATTAGTACTGGTTAGCTCAACGCCTCACAGCGCTTACACACCCAGCCTATCAACGTTGTAGTCTTCAACGGCTCTTTAGGGGACTTAAAGTCCCAGTGAGAACTAATCTTGAAGGGGGCTTCCCGCTTAGATGCTTTCAGCGGTTATCCTGTCCGAACGTAGCTACCCGGCAATGCCATTGGCATGACAACCGGAACACCAGAGGTTCGTCCACTCCGGTCCTCTCGTACTAGGAGCAGCTCTTCTCAATTCTCAAACGCCCACGGCAGATAGGGACCGAACTGTCTCACGACGTTCTAAACCCAGCTCGCGTACCACTTTAAATGGCGAACAGCCATACCCTTGGGACTGGCTTCAGCCCCAGGATGTGATGAGCCGACATCGAGGTGCCAAACACCGCCGTCGATGTGAACTCTTGGGCGGTATCAGCCTGTTATCCCCGGAGTACCTTTTATCCGTTGAGCGATGGCCCTTCCATACAGAACCACCGGATCACTATAACCTACTTTCGTACCTGCTCGACGTGTCTGTCTCGCAGTCAAGCACCCTTATGCTATTGCACTAACCTCCTGATTTCCGACCAGGATTAGGGTACCTTCGCGCTCCTCCGTTACTCTTTGGGAGGAGACCGCCCCAGTCAAACTACCCACCATACACTGTCCTCAATCCGGATAACGGACCTAAGTTAGAACCTCAATATCATCAGGGTGGTATTTCAAGGTCGACTCCACGATGACTAGCGTCAACGCTTCAAAGTCTCCCACCTATCCTACACAGATAAGATCAAAGTCCAGTGTAAAGCTGTAGTAAAGGTTCACGGGGTCTTTCCGTCTAGCCGCGGGTATACGGCATCTTGACCGCAAATTCAATTTCACTGAGTCTCGGGTGGAGACAGTGTGGCCATCGTTACGCCATTCGTGCAGGTCGGAACTTACCCGACAAGGAATTTCGCTACCTTAGGACCGTTATAGTTACGGCCGCCGTTTACCGGGGCTTCGATCACTAGCTTCGACCGAGGTCTAACCAGATCAATTAACCTTCCGGCACCGGGCAGGCGTCACACCCTATACGTCCACTTACGTGTTTGCAGAGTGCTGTGTTTTTAGTAAACAGTCGCAGCCACCTGGTATCTTCGACCGGCCTCAGCTTAGGGAGCAAGTCCCATCACCAAAACCGGCGCACCTTCTCCCGAAGTTACGGTGCCATTTTGCCTAGTTCCTTCACCCGAGTTCTCTCAAGCGCCTTGGTATTCTCTACCTGACCACCTGTGTCGGTTTGGGGTACGGTTCGTAATTATCTGAAGCTTAGAAGATTTTCCTGGAAGCATGGCATCAACTACTTCCTGGGAACAATGTCCCAGTTCGTCATCACATCTCAGCCTTAGGGGACCGGATTTGCCTAATCCCCCAGCCTACACGCTTAAACGCGGACAACCATCGCCGCGCTAGCCTAGCCTACTCCGTCTCTCCATCGCAATAATTACAAGTACAGGAATATTAACCTGTTTCCCATCGACTACGGCTTTCGCCCTCGCCTTAGGGGCCGACTTACCCTGCGCCGATTAGCGTTGCGCAGGAAACCTTGGTCTTCCGGCGGGGGAGTTTTTCACTCCCCTTATCGTTACTCATGTCAGCATTCGCACTTCTGATACCTCCAGCATACTTTACAATACACCTTCAACGGCTTACAGAACGCTCCGCTACCGCGTACATTCACGAATGAATGCACACCCACAGCTTCGGTACATAGTTTGAGCCCCGTTAAATCTTCCGCGCGGGCCGACTCGACTAGTGAGCTATTACGCTTTCTTTAAAGGGTGGCTGCTTCTAAGCCAACCTCCTAGCTGTCTATGCCTTCCCACATCGTTTCCCACTTAACTATGATTTAGGGACCTTAGCTGGTGGTCTGGGTTGTTTCCCTTTCGACGACGGACGTTAGCACCCGCCGTCTGTCTGCCATGATTGCACTTTCAGGTATTCGGAGTTTGCATCGGGTTGGTAAGTCGGGATGACCCCCTAGCCGAAACAGTGCTCTACCCCCTGAAGTGATACATGACGCTCTACCTAAATAGATTTCGCGGAGAACCAGCTATCTCCAGGCTTGATTAGCCTTTCACTCCTATCCACAACTCATCCCCTCATTTTTCAACATAAGTGGGTTCGGGCCTCCAGTCCGTGTTACCGAACCTTCACCCTGGCCATGGATAGATCGCCTGGTTTCGGGTCTACTCCTAGCAACTAAACGCCCTATTAAGACTCGGTTTCCCTACGGCTCCCCTAAATGGTTAACCTTGCTACTAAAAGTAAGTCGCTGACCCATTATACAAAAGGTACGCAGTCACAGAACAAGTCTGCTCCTACTGCTTGTACGCATACGGTTTCAGGATCTATTTCACTCCCCTCTCCGGGGTTCTTTTCGCCTTTCCCTCACGGTACTAGTTCACTATCGGTCAGTTGGGAGTATTTAGCCTTGGAGGATGGTCCCCCCGTCTTCAGTCAAAGTTTCACGTGCTCCGACCTACTTGTTGCAAACCTAGTTCTTTCTAAATGCTTTCGGATACAGGGCTATCACCTTCTATTGCTGGCCTTTCCAGGCCATTCTCCTAACATAAAGAATAAAGATTGCTGGCTAGTCCCCTTTCGCTCGCCGCTACTAAGGGAATCTCGGTTGATTTCTTTTCCTCTGGGTACTTAGATGATTCAGTTCTCCAGGTTAGCTTCCACACCCTATGTATTCAGGTGAGGATGACCCCTAAGGGTCGGGTTTCCCCATTCGGACATCTCGGGATATAACACTTGTTTGTCAGCTCCCCCGAGCTTTTCGCAGACTACAACGTCCTTCATCGCCTCCAACTGCCTAGGCATCCACCATATGCGCTTATTCACTTGATCATATAACTTGAACACACTAATCGTTGTGCTGCTTAAGGCTTGCACCCTAAACGTAAGTTATATGCACCGGATAAATACGCTTGAAATATTCGTACATATATAATTTCTACAAATGTGACTCTGTTCTATCTAGCGTCTAACGGATGTGCGTTTGAGGTACACCAGTTAAACTCAAAAACAAAATCTAATTTGCGGATGTCTTTACAGACTTCTTTATCACTTTCTACTTTTTTAAAGAGCTAATGTTAGGACTACTAACAGTAGATTCTCTGGTATCAAATACCAGAAGTCAGAAGACGATGAGTAAAACTTAATCTCATAACAGTAAAACGTAAACTGTCGGGTCTTCTGACTTCTGATCACTGATCAAAATCGGAAACATGTAATAGGTTGTGAGTACTTATCAGTGAATACTATAAGTTAAGGAGGTGATCCAGCCGCAGGTTCCCCTACGGCTACCTTGTTACGACTTCATCCCAGTCATGAACCACAAAGTGGTGACCGTCCTCCCGAAGGTTAGACTAGTCACTTCTTTTGCAGCCCACTCCCATGATGTGACGGGCGGTGTGTACAAGGCCCGGGAACGTATTCACCGCGACATGCTGATTCGCGATTACTAGCGATTCCGACTTCACGGAGTCGAGTTGCAGACTCCGATCCGGACTACGAACAGTTTTCTGGGATTTGCTCCACCTCGCGGTATTGCGGCCCTCTGTACTGTCCATTGTAGCACGTGTGTAGCCCAGGCCGTAAGGGCCATGATGACTTGACGTCATCCTCTCCTTCCTCCGGTTTGTCACCGGCAGTCTCCTTAAAGTTCCCACCCGAAGTGCTGGCAAATAAGGATAAGGGTTGCGCTCGTTACGGGACTTAACCCAACATCTCACGACACGAGCTGACGACAGCCATGCAACACCTGTCACTGAGTTCCCGAAGGCACTAAGGTATCTCTACCGAATTCTCAGGATGTCAAGGCCTGGTAAGGTTTTTCGCGTTGCATCGAATTAAACCACATGCTCCACCGCTTGTGCGGGCCCCCGTCAATTCATTTGAGTTTTAATCTTGCGACCGTACTCCCCAGGCGGTCTACTTATCGCGTTAGCTGCGCCACTAAGAGGTCAAGCCTCCCAACGGCTAGTAGACATCGTTTACGGCGTGGACTACCAGGGTATCTAATCCTGTTTGCTCCCCACGCTTTCGCACCTCAGTGTCAGTATCAATCCAGGGGGCCGCCTTCGCCACCGGTATTCCTCAGAATATCTACGCATTTCACCGCTACACTCTGAATTCTACCCCCCTCTATCGTACTCTAGTTCTCCAGTTTGGAATGCAGTTCCCAGGTTAAGCCCGGGGCTTTCACATCCCACTTAAAAAACCACCTACGCGCGCTTTACGCCCAGTAATTCCGATTAACGTTTGATCCCTCCGTATTACCGCGGCTGCTGGCACGGAGTTAGCCGGATCTTCTTCTGTAGGTAACGTCATTTCACCAAAGTATTAATTTGGTTGATTCCTCCCTACTGAAAGTGCTTTACAACCCTAAGGCCTTCTTCACACACGCGGCATGGCTGCATCAGGCTTGCGCCCATTGTGCAATATTCCCAACTGCTGCCTCCCGTAGGAGTCTGGACCGTGTCTCAGTTCCAGTGTGGCTGATCTTCCTCTCAGAACAGCTATGGATCGTCGCCTTGGTAGGCCTTTACCCTACCAACTAGCTAATCCAACGCAGGCTCCTCCAATAGTGAGAGGTCTCCGAAGAGTTCCCCCCCTTTCCCCCTTAGGGCGTATGCGGTATTAATCCGAGTTTCCTCGGGCTATCCCCCGCTACTGGGTAGATTCCTACGCGTTACTCACCCGTCCGCCGCTCGACGCCTGGGAGCAAGCTCCCATCGTTTCCGCTCGACTTGCATGTTTAAGGCCTGCCGCCAACGTTCAATCTGAGCCATGATCAAACTCTTCAATTCAAGAAGTGTTTCTCTAGATTCCCTTACTACACTCTTTTGGAGCTCATTCGGGATTCTAGTTGCGAGTTAAGTTCGCAAATCTTTTCATTTAGGTCATAACCAAAAGATTACTCTTTATGATTAATCACTAAAGGCTCAGCACTCTCGATATGTTTGCTAAAAGCATTCATACCTTTAATTACTTATATATATTTAGTAAGTATCACTTAATAGATGGTCAGTAACTTGTTGCTGAATAATTTATGCATTCAACTAAACAAGTACCCACACCTATTACATGTATCCAAATTTTTAAAGAGCAGTTCGGTCTCTACCAAGTTTCCTCGGCGGTCCGGCGGGTTTCAGCTTCAAAACCCTTCTGACTACTGGCGTGTAGACAGCCTGATCGTCTTGATCAGGGAGGCGTACTATACGTTTTTTTGGAGGCTTTGCAACCCCTTCAGAGCAAAAATATTAGTTATCTTTGATCTCTATGAAGCGGTGATACTGCGCCTCAACGCAAGCAGCTATAGCGCGGATAATAACCAAGCTTTTTGACGTGTTTGACGCTTACCTGCCAGGCCCATCGTTCCTTGATTGACTTAGAACAGGCAAGCTTAACTTAGGCTGACGAATGATTGTAGCTGCCAGTAATAACTCAATAAGACACCGAAAGACACCACATCACACATTCTAAGCCCTAAACGCAAGCGACCTAGTCCTAGCCGTCATAGTTGAAGGTATCACCCTACTAAGCTCGCATAGCGGGCAGATTATTCGTTACTCGATAGGCGCTGGCTGACAATGCTTAGCTAAGATCGACTTATACTAGGCGAAGCGATTTATTGGTTACAGGATTCTGCAAGCCAGGCCCTGTACGCAAGCGACCTTGTCTTAGTCGTCATTGATAAAGGTATCACCCTACTAAGCTTGCATAGCGGGCAGGTTATTCGTTACTCGATAGGCGCTGGCTGACAATGCTTAGCTAAGATCGACTTATACTAGGCGAAGCGATTTATTGGTTACAGAATCCTGCAAGCCAAGCCCTAAACGCAAGCGACCTCTTCCTAGCCGTCATAGTTAAAGGTATCACCTACTATGCTTGTATAGCGCACAGGTTAGTCGTTACTCGATAGGCGTGCTCTGACAATGCTTAGCAAAGTTCGACTTATACTGGCGAAGCTATTAATTGGATACCGGATCCTGCAAGCCAAGTCCTAAACGCAAGCGACCTTGCCTTGGTCGTCATTGATAAAGGTATCACCCTACTAAGCTCGCATAGCGCACAAGTTAGTCGTTACTCGACAGGCGTAGACTGACAATGCGTAGCTAAGATCGACTTATACTGGCGAAGCTATTAATTGGATACCGGATCCTGCAAGCCAAGTCCTAGACGCAAGCGACCTTGTCTTGGTCGTCATTGATAAAGGTATCACCCTACTAAGCTCGCATAACGCACAAGTTAGTCGTTACTCGATAGGCGCGCGCTGACAATACTTAGTTGAGTCCGACGTCTATTAGGGTTAGCCATACATAAGACCCTGAATCATTAGCCACGCTGTCAATCTAAGCGAGATCTATAAGCGCGCTTGTCTGCCTGGCCAACGGCTAGCCAAATGACAGGCATAAAAAAACCCGACTGCAATCGCAATCGGGTTTTTCTAATAAATGCCTGACAATGACCTACTCTCACATGGGAACCCCCACACTACCATCGGCGCTAAATCGTTTCACTACTGAGTTCGGAATGGGATCAGGTGGGACCAATTCGCTATGTTCATCAGGCAAACTGTTTGCCGCACTCTCTATTGTTTATGGATCTAAACAGAGCTTGCAGCGAATGCTTAAAAAGTAAAAAAGTGATAAAGGTTTATAAAAACAGCGTTTTCAATTTATATATGTGAGCAATCATTTTTGCAAATGTCGCCTGACTATTTCAAGGAGTTTATCCTGTGTAGCTTGATATAACAGACTGTCATCTCCTCACCGTAAAGGTAAGTCAATGCATTCAAGTTATATGATCAAGCCTCACGAGCAATTAGTACTGGTTAGCTCAACGCCTCACAGCGCTTACACACCCAGCCTATCAACGTTGTAGTCTTCAACGGCTCTTTAGGGGACTTAAAGTCCCAGTGAGAACTAATCTTGAAGGGGGCTTCCCGCTTAGATGCTTTCAGCGGTTATCCTGTCCGAACGTAGCTACCCGGCAATGCCATTGGCATGACAACCGGAACACCAGAGGTTCGTCCACTCCGGTCCTCTCGTACTAGGAGCAGCTCTTCTCAATTCTCAAACGCCCACGGCAGATAGGGACCGAACTGTCTCACGACGTTCTAAACCCAGCTCGCGTACCACTTTAAATGGCGAACAGCCATACCCTTGGGACTGGCTTCAGCCCCAGGATGTGATGAGCCGACATCGAGGTGCCAAACACCGCCGTCGATGTGAACTCTTGGGCGGTATCAGCCTGTTATCCCCGGAGTACCTTTTATCCGTTGAGCGATGGCCCTTCCATACAGAACCACCGGATCACTATAACCTACTTTCGTACCTGCTCGACGTGTCTGTCTCGCAGTCAAGCACCCTTATGCTATTGCACTAACCTCCTGATTTCCGACCAGGATTAGGGTACCTTCGCGCTCCTCCGTTACTCTTTGGGAGGAGACCGCCCCAGTCAAACTACCCACCATACACTGTCCTCAATCCGGATAACGGACCTAAGTTAGAACCTCAATATCATCAGGGTGGTATTTCAAGGTCGACTCCACGATGACTAGCGTCAACGCTTCAAAGTCTCCCACCTATCCTACACAGATAAGATCAAAGTCCAGTGTAAAGCTGTAGTAAAGGTTCACGGGGTCTTTCCGTCTAGCCGCGGGTATACGGCATCTTGACCGCAAATTCAATTTCACTGAGTCTCGGGTGGAGACAGTGTGGCCATCGTTACGCCATTCGTGCAGGTCGGAACTTACCCGACAAGGAATTTCGCTACCTTAGGACCGTTATAGTTACGGCCGCCGTTTACCGGGGCTTCGATCACTAGCTTCGACCGAGGTCTAACCAGATCAATTAACCTTCCGGCACCGGGCAGGCGTCACACCCTATACGTCCACTTACGTGTTTGCAGAGTGCTGTGTTTTTAGTAAACAGTCGCAGCCACCTGGTATCTTCGACCGGCCTCAGCTTAGGGAGCAAGTCCCATCACCAAAACCGGCGCACCTTCTCCCGAAGTTACGGTGCCATTTTGCCTAGTTCCTTCACCCGAGTTCTCTCAAGCGCCTTGGTATTCTCTACCTGACCACCTGTGTCGGTTTGGGGTACGGTTCGTAATTATCTGAAGCTTAGAAGATTTTCCTGGAAGCATGGCATCAACTACTTCCTGGGAACAATGTCCCAGTTCGTCATCACATCTCAGCCTTAGGGGACCGGATTTGCCTAATCCCCCAGCCTACACGCTTAAACGCGGACAACCATCGCCGCGCTAGCCTAGCCTACTCCGTCTCTCCATCGCAATAATTACAAGTACAGGAATATTAACCTGTTTCCCATCGACTACGGCTTTCGCCCTCGCCTTAGGGGCCGACTTACCCTGCGCCGATTAGCGTTGCGCAGGAAACCTTGGTCTTCCGGCGGGGGAGTTTTTCACTCCCCTTATCGTTACTCATGTCAGCATTCGCACTTCTGATACCTCCAGCATACTTTACAATACACCTTCAACGGCTTACAGAACGCTCCGCTACCGCGTACATTCACGAATGAATGCACACCCACAGCTTCGGTACATAGTTTGAGCCCCGTTAAATCTTCCGCGCGGGCCGACTCGACTAGTGAGCTATTACGCTTTCTTTAAAGGGTGGCTGCTTCTAAGCCAACCTCCTAGCTGTCTATGCCTTCCCACATCGTTTCCCACTTAACTATGATTTAGGGACCTTAGCTGGTGGTCTGGGTTGTTTCCCTTTCGACGACGGACGTTAGCACCCGCCGTCTGTCTGCCATGATTGCACTTTCAGGTATTCGGAGTTTGCATCGGGTTGGTAAGTCGGGATGACCCCCTAGCCGAAACAGTGCTCTACCCCCTGAAGTGATACATGACGCTCTACCTAAATAGATTTCGCGGAGAACCAGCTATCTCCAGGCTTGATTAGCCTTTCACTCCTATCCACAACTCATCCCCTCATTTTTCAACATAAGTGGGTTCGGGCCTCCAGTCCGTGTTACCGAACCTTCACCCTGGCCATGGATAGATCGCCTGGTTTCGGGTCTACTCCTAGCAACTAAACGCCCTATTAAGACTCGGTTTCCCTACGGCTCCCCTAAATGGTTAACCTTGCTACTAAAAGTAAGTCGCTGACCCATTATACAAAAGGTACGCAGTCACAGAACAAGTCTGCTCCTACTGCTTGTACGCATACGGTTTCAGGATCTATTTCACTCCCCTCTCCGGGGTTCTTTTCGCCTTTCCCTCACGGTACTAGTTCACTATCGGTCAGTTGGGAGTATTTAGCCTTGGAGGATGGTCCCCCCGTCTTCAGTCAAAGTTTCACGTGCTCCGACCTACTTGTTGCAAACCTAGTTCTTTCTAAATGCTTTCGGATACAGGGCTATCACCTTCTATTGCTGGCCTTTCCAGGCCATTCTCCTAACATAAAGAATAAAGATTGCTGGCTAGTCCCCTTTCGCTCGCCGCTACTAAGGGAATCTCGGTTGATTTCTTTTCCTCTGGGTACTTAGATGATTCAGTTCTCCAGGTTAGCTTCCACACCCTATGTATTCAGGTGAGGATGACCCCTAAGGGTCGGGTTTCCCCATTCGGACATCTCGGGATATAACACTTGTTTGTCAGCTCCCCCGAGCTTTTCGCAGACTACAACGTCCTTCATCGCCTCCAACTGCCTAGGCATCCACCATATGCGCTTATTCACTTGATCATATAACTTGAACACACTAATCGTTGTGCTGCTTAAGGCTTGCACCCTAAACGTAAGTTATATGCACCGGATAAATACGCTTGAAATATTCGTACATATATAATTTCTACAAATGTGACTCTGTTCTATCTAGCGTCTAACGGATGTGCGTTTGAGGTACACCAGTTAAACTCAAAAACAAAATCTAATTTGCGGATGTCTTTACAGACTTCTTTATCACTTTCTACTTTTTTAAAGAGCTAATGTTAGGACTACTAACAGTAGATTCTCTGGTATCAAATACCAGAAGTCAGAAGACGATGAGTAAAACTTAATCTCATAACAGTAAAACGTAAACTGTCGGGTCTTCTGACTTCTGATCACTGATCAAAATCGGAAACATGTAATAGGTTGTGAGTACTTATCAGTGAATACTATAAGTTAAGGAGGTGATCCAGCCGCAGGTTCCCCTACGGCTACCTTGTTACGACTTCATCCCAGTCATGAACCACAAAGTGGTGACCGTCCTCCCGAAGGTTAGACTAGTCACTTCTTTTGCAGCCCACTCCCATGATGTGACGGGCGGTGTGTACAAGGCCCGGGAACGTATTCACCGCGACATGCTGATTCGCGATTACTAGCGATTCCGACTTCACGGAGTCGAGTTGCAGACTCCGATCCGGACTACGAACAGTTTTCTGGGATTTGCTCCACCTCGCGGTATTGCGGCCCTCTGTACTGTCCATTGTAGCACGTGTGTAGCCCAGGCCGTAAGGGCCATGATGACTTGACGTCATCCTCTCCTTCCTCCGGTTTGTCACCGGCAGTCTCCTTAAAGTTCCCACCCGAAGTGCTGGCAAATAAGGATAAGGGTTGCGCTCGTTACGGGACTTAACCCAACATCTCACGACACGAGCTGACGACAGCCATGCAACACCTGTCACTGAGTTCCCGAAGGCACTAAGGTATCTCTACCGAATTCTCAGGATGTCAAGGCCTGGTAAGGTTTTTCGCGTTGCATCGAATTAAACCACATGCTCCACCGCTTGTGCGGGCCCCCGTCAATTCATTTGAGTTTTAATCTTGCGACCGTACTCCCCAGGCGGTCTACTTATCGCGTTAGCTGCGCCACTAAGAGGTCAAGCCTCCCAACGGCTAGTAGACATCGTTTACGGCGTGGACTACCAGGGTATCTAATCCTGTTTGCTCCCCACGCTTTCGCACCTCAGTGTCAGTATCAATCCAGGGGGCCGCCTTCGCCACCGGTATTCCTCAGAATATCTACGCATTTCACCGCTACACTCTGAATTCTACCCCCCTCTATCGTACTCTAGTTCTCCAGTTTGGAATGCAGTTCCCAGGTTAAGCCCGGGGCTTTCACATCCCACTTAAAAAACCACCTACGCGCGCTTTACGCCCAGTAATTCCGATTAACGTTTGATCCCTCCGTATTACCGCGGCTGCTGGCACGGAGTTAGCCGGATCTTCTTCTGTAGGTAACGTCATTTCACCAAAGTATTAATTTGGTTGATTCCTCCCTACTGAAAGTGCTTTACAACCCTAAGGCCTTCTTCACACACGCGGCATGGCTGCATCAGGCTTGCGCCCATTGTGCAATATTCCCAACTGCTGCCTCCCGTAGGAGTCTGGACCGTGTCTCAGTTCCAGTGTGGCTGATCTTCCTCTCAGAACAGCTATGGATCGTCGCCTTGGTAGGCCTTTACCCTACCAACTAGCTAATCCAACGCAGGCTCCTCCAATAGTGAGAGGTCTCCGAAGAGTTCCCCCCCTTTCCCCCTTAGGGCGTATGCGGTATTAATCCGAGTTTCCTCGGGCTATCCCCCGCTACTGGGTAGATTCCTACGCGTTACTCACCCGTCCGCCGCTCGACGCCTGGGAGCAAGCTCCCATCGTTTCCGCTCGACTTGCATGTTTAAGGCCTGCCGCCAACGTTCAATCTGAGCCATGATCAAACTCTTCAATTCAAGAAGTGTTTCTCTAGATTCCCTTACTACACTCTTTTGGAGCTCATTCGGGATTCTAGTTGCGAGTTAAGTTCGCAAATCTTTTCATTTAGGTCATAACCAAAAGATTACTCTTTATGATTAATCACTAAAGGCTCAGCACTCTCGATATGTTTGCTAAAAGCATTCATACCTTTAATTACTTATATATATTTAGTAAGTATCACTTAATAGATGGTCAGTAACTTGTTGCTGAATAATTTATGCATTCAACTAAACAAGTACCCACACCTATTACATGTATCCAAATTTTTAAAGAGCAGTTCGGTCTCTACCAAGTTTCCTCGGCGGTCCGGCGGGTTTCAGCTTCGAAACCCTTCTGACTACTGGCGTGTAGACAGCCTGATCGTCTTGATCAGGGAGGCGTACGATACGTTGTTTTGAACGCTTTGCAAGCCTTTAAGAATAAAAATGTTAGTTATTTTCATTCTTTCTGTTGAGGTGATGCTGTACCTCGATCCCAAACACTCTATCTGGGACAACAACCAACATTTGCATCTCGTTTTTGGCTGTCTGGGCAGATCTAATCTTTCGCTATTCGCTTCAAGTTTTTAGACTTCCCTTATGCTTGTTGCTAGTGAAACTTACTATTCTGTAAGTCAGTAGTAACAAGAGGAGCGCACTATACATAAGGGGTTCAGAGAAGTCACTACGGGTTTGCCAAAAAAAGTGGATTATTATCAAAATAGATATTGGGTAGATCAGCCTATGCAACTTCTTCCAATTGAGACGCAGCTTTTTCTGCGACCAACGATTCGAAGTGACAGCCAATGGCAGCATCAAAAGTAACGCCAACATGCCTACTGTTATGTACGGCCGCTCGATAACATCATCAACCACACCCGCCACATCAAACTCCAACAGAAACACCCAGTATGACATCAAGTGGCAGACCCCATAAAAGAATGCAAACAACCCAAGCTGGCGACGTAGATAAACGTAGTTATAACCCAACAACGTCCGCAGGGGGCTCAACGTTAGCGTAATCCAGAGAAAAACAAGCGCGCACGACCCAAAGTAATGAACAATAGCCTCAGCAGGATCAACGCCTAAACGCGATATCTCACCCTGCAGCACGCGTGATATTTGAAATAGGCAATATAGAAGCGGCGCAATGCTTACAGCAAAGCATAGCGACCAAGGTATGCGAATGAAAAACGTCGTCATTTAGTAGTAACGATTCAGGTCCATGTTCGCGTAAAGCTGCGCAACCTGTTCTTCGTAGCCATTGAATTTTTGGGTATCCATTCTATTTGGACTAAACAACGAGCCGGGCAGCCTTCGCTCAGAAGCTTGACTCCACCTTGGATGACTGACTTCGGGATTTACATTGGCATAAAACCCATATTCACGGGCGTTTGTTTTCTCCCAGGTCGTCCTCGGTTGGCGCTCTAAAAACTCGATACTAACGATGGACTTGATACTTTTAAAACCGTATTTCCAAGGCAATACCAGCCGCAGTGGCGCACCGTTTTGTGGTGGCATGACATCCCCATAAAGACCTACAGCGACGAAAGCGAGTTCATTCATCGCCTCATCGATACGCAGGCCCTCAACATAGGGATAGTCGATCGACTTAAATACCGCCCGCTGCCCAGGCATCTGCTTTGAATCAACGAGCGTGGTAAATCTAACAAACTTCGCTTTCGAGGTTGGCTTAAACCGCTTTAGGAGGTCACTTAAGGGAAAGCCGATCCAGGGCACAACCATCGACCATGCTTCGACACAACGGAGCCGATAGATCCTTTCCTCTAAGGGATGTGGCTTGAGAATGTCTTCCAAAGTGAACTTACCCTTAACGTCGGCTTCACCTTTAATCTCAACACTCCAGGGGTCAGATTTGAAATCTTGTGCATTGTCGTAAGGATCGCTTTTACCGCTACCAAATTCGTAAAAATTGTTATATCGAATTATGTGCTCGTAAGGGGTCACATCGTCCTTCGCTACCCATTTACTCGTCTGCGCACCTGCAACTTGCTGAGCCAGCCACTGAGGTGCTCGGTCGGCATATATTTTGGATTGAGGAGTCTTCAACACCCCATCAGCGCCATACCCAAGAGGTATATGAGCTGCGATAGGCAGCATAGAGGCTGCTTGAAGGAATTTTCGCCTATTCAGATAGGTTGATTGATCGGTGACTTCGAACTCTTTTGATTCCCAGCTACGTGCCATCAGAAACTCCGTCTATGTATGTACAATAAGACAGGATAAACGCCGAAACGTTACAAAATGCTGACTTATTTTTTAGCCTTAATGGGATTGCCTACGCAACAAGCCTTGTATCGGACCTGAGCAAATGTAGCAAATGGCAATAACAAGAAGTACGACCGGGGGATTGGCAAACACCAAGGCGAACAGCGCAACGATACCGAGCATATAGGCGTACGGGACGCCCTCTTTCATATTGAGTTGCTTTGGACTGTAGTAACGAATACTGCTCACCATCAACAACGCTACGAGCGCCGTCACGATCGCAAGCGTAACGCCCAGCTCAAAGTTGACCGGCGTAATCATATACTCACTCCAAACCCAAACCGTTGTGGCTATTGTGCCTGCCGCCGCTGGACTTGCCAGCCCAAAGAAAACACGGCTGTCGGGCTTGGTGTTAAATCGAGCTAAACGAAGTGCTGCACATGCCATATACAAGAATGCGACCATCCAACCTATCTTACCTAAATCACTGAGCACCCAACTGAACATTAGAACTGCTGGCGCAACACCAAAAGCGACCATATCGGAGAGACTGTCATATTGGACACCGAACTCACTTTGCGTATTCGTCATCCGCGCTATGCGACCATCGAGGGCATCCAGAAAGCCTGCGACGACAATCGCAATCGCAGCCTGCTGCAAGGATCCACTCATGGCGGATATAATGGCGTAGAAACCAGAAAACAAAGCCCCTGTGGTAATCAGGTTCGGCAAAAGATAGATGCCGCGTCTTAGCCCTGCTCGCTCCTTTTTTTGTTCAAACAAAGAGGAAACATTACCATCACTGTCTCGACCCGGCATATCCGATGGATCTTGTCGTTTTTGGTCATCCGCCATGTCTTGCTCCTGCCGATTGCACCCTATGGCGCTAATAAAAGATCGAACACTAAAGTGCTAGGATCTTTTCCCCTCTTGAGAGTCCGGAAACACCAGACCTTACAACTTCCATTACCGTTGCATCGGCCATAGACCGAAGGAAAGCATCAAGCTTTTCGGTCGTACCTGTCAACTGAATTGTATATGTCGCATTAGTGACATCGACAATCTGTCCTCTGAATATATCAGCGGTACGCTTTATCTCAGCCCGCTGCGCGCCGGTTGCCTTGAGTTTAATCAACATAAGCTCTCGCTCAATGTGTTCGCCATCGGTGAGATCAACCAACTTGACGACTTCAATCAATTTATTGAGCTGCTTTGTAATCTGCTCAACTTGTTTATCGCTGGCGCGCGTCGTCAGCGTTAGCCTAGAAAGAGTCGCATCATCAGTCGGCGCTACGGTTAGCGATTCAATATTATAGCTTCGCTGTGCAAACAAGCCGACTACTCTGGAGAGAGCACCGGCTTCATTCTCAAGCAATACAGAGATAATTCGCCTCATCAAGTGCGTACTCCTTTTTTCAACCACATATCGCGCATCGCGCCATTAGGGGCCACATGCATTGGATACACATGAACTTCAGGGTCAGTTTGGATATCGACAAAGACCAACTTATCTTTCAGTTTCTCCGAGTAAACCTCCGCTAGCACATCCTCGAGTTCATCTAGCCGATCAATTTTAAATCCGACGTGACCGTAGGACTCAACAAGCGCAACAAAGTCAGGCAACGAATCCATATAACTATGAGAATGCCGACCTTCGTACTGCATATCTTGCCACTGTTTAACCATACCCAAAGAGCGATTGTTCAAGTTGATAATCTTAACGGGCAATCCGTATTGCGAACACGTTGATAGCTCTTGAATGTTCATTTGAATACTGCCTTCACCGGTGATGCAGGTCACCACCTCATCAGGAAAAGCCATCTGCACACCCATTGCAGCCGGTAGACCGAAGCCCATCGTGCCTAGACCACCGGAGTTGATCCATTTCCTCGGCTCGTCGAAAGGATAATAAAGTGCCGCAAACATTTGATGCTGCCCGACGTCCGTCGTCACATAGGAAGTGCCGTTCGTGACACGATAAACTGCCTGAACCGCTTCTTGTGGTTTAATATCAGTATCGCCATCGTCTCTTTCTACTTTTAAACAGTCTTGTTTTCGCCAACCTTCAATTTGGCTCCACCACTCAGCAAGTAATTTCTCCTGGTCCGAGGATCGATCGACCCAGCTAACGTCAAGTAGCTCATTCATTTCAGACAGTACATTTACCACAGGACCAACAATGGGTACATCAACCTCAACGTTCTTCGATATCGTCGCAGGATCGATATCGATGTGGATAATCTTTGCGTGGGGACAAAATTTCGACACGGTGTTAGTTACCCGATCGTCAAATCGCGCGCCGATCGCTAGAATCAAATCACAATGGTGCATCGCCATATTTGCTTCATATGTGCCATGCATGCCCAACATTCCAAGAAATTGCGGATCGGTTGCCGGGAAAGCACCTAAACCCATAAGCGTATTTGTCACTGGAAAACCAAGCTTCCTTGATAGAGTGGCAAGCAGTTCGGAACCATTACCTTGAATAACGCCGCCACCGGCATAAATCATCGGCCGCTCTGCACTCAATAACATTGAGATTGCCTTTTTGATTTGACCCGAATGCCCTTTACTCGCCGGACTATAGGAGCGAATTGCCACTTCTGCTGGATAACTGTATTCAACAAGATCTGTCGGATTCGTTATATCCTTGGGAATATCGACGACGACAGGCCCTGGCCGACCAGTCGTAGCTATATAGAAGGCCTTCTTTATGGTCATCGGAATATCTTCTGCTTTCTTTACCAAAAAGCTGTGCTTCACGATCGGCCTTGAGATTCCGACCATATCTGTTTCTTGAAACGAATCTGTTCCAATTAAGTGGCTTTGTACCTGGCCTGAAATAACCACCATTGGAATTGAATCCATATAGGCAGTGGCAATGCCTGTAACAGCATTTGTTGCACCCGGTCCGGACGTGACCAACACGACACCCGGTCGACCCGTACTTCTCGCATAACCGTCGGCCATGTGCGTTGCCGCCTGTTCATGACGAACAAGGACGTGCTTCATTTTATCCTGCCTGAATAGTGCATCATAAATATGAAGCACCGCACCGCCGGGATAACCGAAAACGTAATCCACGTCCTCTTCCTGCAATGAGCGAATCAGGATATCGCCCCCAGATAGCATTTCCACTTAATTTCCCCAATGTCATCAAATTTCATCGATTTCAGCCAATAACAGGCGTAAATCGGGCGGGCATTCTCTTTCATCCTTTGTGCCGCGTCAATCTTTCAGCGACCATACTGTAGGTTGTCGTTGCGATATCGAATGACATGCGTGAAATCTGCTCTCGAAAAGTAGCCCTAGCTGAAGTAAACTTCAGAAAACTGCTTATGAAAGATTGATTTAGATGAGAATCCTCATTTTAAACATTGGCCTACTTGCCATCCTCTCTGTCTCGGCTATGTCTGCTATTGCCGAAGAGGACTATTATGTCTGGGTAGACGAAAATGGCGTGACAAACTACGCACAACGAAACCCGCAAGGCTACAACGCTGATTACGTCGGCCGAAGTCGTCAGTTAGGCCAACGCATTGACCCAAGACGTCCCGGTGCGGCGCCAATTGATGTCGAGCAATCAAACAACTCGAGTAAGAAGAAACAGACCAAAACTATAGACCCAGATGCGCTCGTCGCAGAAGAAAGAGCAGCACTGACCGCAGAAATTAACGCCACTAAAGCATCGAATTGTGAAATTGGTAAAAAAAATCTCGCTCAATTACAAACATTCAACCGGATCCGTGTTCAAGATGAGGACGGCGTTACTCGCGTTCTAACGAGTTCCGAAAAAGATGATAAAACGACACAAGCAAGACAAGTGATTCAAGAAAACTGCTCTGGCTAACCCAATCCCGCCATTCGGCCAATAAAATCAATTTATCCCTCGCTTGTTTTATTGGCCGTCATCCAAATCAAGGCTGCAAACCTTCCTGTCTGCCCTTCTCTTCGGTACGAGAAATAGCGTTCATGACAATAGGTACAAGTATTCGTCGCAACAATATCGACCTCGTCTAAACCGCCCTCAATCAACTGCTCCGTCGCAAGAGTCTCTAGCGACATCATCCAGTGAGCACCGTCGCCACAAGACTTAAATGCTGAGGCAGATTCAAATCGATCATATACCCCACTATCGACTTGATAGTGACAAGGTCCAATCGCCGGTCCCAACCATGCAGTGAGACTCTTCGATTCGAATTTCTCTAGCGCCTGGCTAATGACACCCGACGCCAAGCCCCTCCAGCCCGCGTGGACTGCCGCGACTTCTTGTCCGTTTTTATCCGATAAAAGTATTGGCAAACAATCAGCGACTTGAACAACCAAAGCTAAGTTCTGATCCTGTGTATATAGCGCATCTGCATCAGAAGGCAAGTTTGCATCCCCTGCCTGCAGACACAGCTTTTGATAATCATCTGAATTCAATTCAATGACATCGTGACCGTGCACCTGATTGATATAAGCAGGCTTGACAGCCTCACCAAGCGCCGCTGACAGCATCTGACGGTTTTGTTCAACGGCTAACAAGTCATCGCCGACGTGAGTACCCAAATTGAGCCCAGCAAATTCACGCTCACTCGAACCTGGAAAGCGCAAAGTCGTGGCGGCATGAACACCTGCCGGTAACAACCAATTTAATGGCTGCAGGATACTAGTCATCCGCTTTTTCATCAGCCTCAACTGACAAGCAATCAACAAGCTCGGCGAAGTCATCCGGAAGGTCTATTTCGAACTCAACCAATTCTCCGCTGGCTGGGTGGTCGAAACAAAGGCGTTTTGCATGCAATGCCTGCCGAGGGAAATTACTCAAACAGTTGACCAATCGTTCCGAAGGACTCCCCGCCGGTATTCTAAGTGTGCCACCGTATACAGGGTCACCAATCAAAGAATGACTAATGTGTTGCATGTGAACACGAATCTGATGCGTTCGCCCCGTCGATAGAGAAAGCTCCAAGTAGGTGTGCTTACCAAAATTCTTGATCGGTTGATAATGCGTCACTGCTTCTTTGCCTTTCAACTGCACCGACATACGTGTTCTCATCGTCGGATGTCGCCCTATCGGCGCATCGACCGTACCAGACCTGGCGACGTCACCATAGGCGATGGCATGATAGATTCTTTTGACCTCTCTGGATTGCAGCTGCTGGACCAAATTATTTTGACTGACCAAGGTTTTCGCCACCACCATTAAGCCCGTCGTGTCTTTGTCTAGCCGGTGAACGATGCCTGCACGGGGAACTGATTCCAGTGTTGAGCAGTAATGGAGCAACCCATTGAGCAAGGTACCATCTCCATTACCAGCGCCTGGATGAACGACAAGCCCTGCCGGTTTACTGATGACGAGAATATCGTCGTCTTCGAAAACCACATTCAGCGGGATATCTTCAGGTTCAAAATGGCTCTGATCCGGCGTTGCACTGATTTTCAACACCCCGTCCACAGGCACTTTAAACTTCGGCTTCTGGATCATACCGTTCAGTGTCAATTCTCCAGACTCAATCCAATACTGTAATCTAGAGCGCGAATACTCGGGGAAAAGAGCCACCGCAACCTGGTCGAACCTCCTTTTCGAGAGGCCGTTCGGAACCGATGCTTCATGCTCGATCATTTCTTGCATATTATGAACCCGTTTCTAGCGTAAATTTGCTACAATTTGAGGCTGTGGTTATATCGACAGCCGATGTTTACCAATTATTACATGTGACTGAGTACCGTATGCGAATTCTTGCCTTATTCTTTGCGATTTTGATGATCTCTTCATGCTCAAGCGATGAGGTCGATGACGCTGAGACAACTGAAATAAAAGCCTATGAAGATGCCCAAAACAGTCTGCGTTCGGGCAACTACAGCAATGCAGTAGCGAAATTGCAGCTTCTTGAGACACGCTACCCTTTTGGTCGCTATGCTGAACAAGCTCAACTCGAAATAATATATGCCTACTATAAGAGCGCTCAACCTGAAGCCGCAAAGGCTGCAGCGGACAGGTTTATCAGGCTCCATCCACAACATCCAAATATTGACTATGCATACTACCTTAGAGGCATCGCCTCATTTGAACAGGATCAAAGCTTTTTCCAACAATTTCTTCCCATCGATCCCTCCAAGAAGGATGTGGGTGCCGCACTAGATTCATTTAACGACTTCACGCAACTGATACGCCGGTACCCTAACAGCAAGTATGCACCGGATGCTCAAAAACGCATGACCTTTTTGCGTAACCTCTTGGCAGAATCAGAGGTGAACGTCGCCCGCTACTACATCCGACGTGGTGCATATATCGCCGCAGCAAATCGAGGCCGACATGTTTTCGAGGCATTCCAGCTAACACCATCAGTCCCTGATGCGCTCGCTGTCATGGTAGAAGCTTATCAATTACTGGAAATGCAAGATTTAGCTGACGAGACACTCCTCGTACTAACGACAAACTACCCAACCCATGAGTCAATCAACGACAAAGGGGAATTTAGAAAATCACAATCGGTGAAGAACAGTGAGAAATCCTGGCTGAACATCGTCACCTTCGGACTCCTTGGATAGCGTTAACGATGGAAACGAGTACTGAGGCAGCTTTCGAAGAACAACATAGCCTGCAACGATCCACCATGTTACGCGTCTACAACTACTACCGTATATTAATTTCTTTCTTGTTCATGTTTCTGTTTATCGACAAGAACTTTGGCGAATTTGTTGGCGCAGTAAATCCAGACCTTTTTCAGCAAACCATTGTTATATACCTGATCGCGAACATCATCATCGGTTTTTCACCACTGGTGATATCTAAAGACTTTATCGCTCGACCATCCGTTTCTTTTGTCGTCCTCACCCTCGATATAATTGGTCTTTCGCTATTGATGGCAGCCAGCGGTGGTGTCGCATCTGGCCTCGGCAATTTCCTCATATTTACGGTGGCGTTCGCCGGCGGCTTAATTCACGGCAAAATCTCAACAGCTCTACCTGCTATCGCCTTCATATTGACGCTCTACATTGAGTTCTACCTGTTCTTTCTCGACCAGAACGAAATGCAAAGATTCTTCCAAGCAGGGATTTTGGGAATCGTTTACTTTGTTTCGAACATTTTCTTCCAAAGTCTTTCACGTCAACTGCATCGTCGAGAGTCAGAGGTTTTCACTCTTGAACAAATCAATCAGATCGTTGTCGATCAAATGCGATCTGGCGTTGCAGTCGTCAATAAAGACGGCGAGCTAAAACTTATTAACGCTTCTGGAAAGCAGATGATCTACCCGCAAGATCCGAAAGCAGAAATGAATGCTCTTCCTGAAGATCTAATGGCAAAAGTAGACTCGACGGTAACTGGAAATCTAAAACAAACTTTTACTTATTCAACAGTACAAGATGCTCCCGCACTATTGGTAACCCTTTCTAAGATTCGCACATCCGGCGCGCAGCAGGATTCACTGCTCTTCTTCGAGGACAGCACAGAGATCCAGCGTAAAGCCCAACAACTAAAGTTGGCCGCACTTGGCAGACTCTCCGCCAGTATTGCACATGAAATACGAAACCCCCTCGGCGCGATTAGCCATGCCGCACAGCTCTTAAGTGAATCTCAAGACCTGGATTCCGGTGACAAACGGCTTAGCGACATCATTCAAAATCATTGCGTAAGAATGAATAGTGTTATCGAGAACGTCTTACAAATGTCTAGGCGAAAAACTGCCGAGCCTAAAAAAATTGATCTAAATGACTTTCTTAAAGACTTTGTTGAAGAGTTTTCTGTAGGTTACAGCGAGCATTGTCAGATCGACGTGACGAATTATCCCGGCACCATTAATGTTGATTTCGACCCTATCCATCTATCCCAGGTACTTGGAAATCTTTGTCAGAACGGCTTACGCTACAGTGCAAAAAAAACTGGCTCCCACAAAGTATCAATCGTCGTAGGTATTGAAGAACTTTCAGGGGTCGCTTATTTAACCGTAATTGATTTTGGCGCTGGCGTTCCTAACGACCTTATTGGTAACTTGTTTGAGCCCTTCTACACAACTGAAACGTCTGGAACTGGCCTAGGGCTATATCTGTCAAAGGAACTCTGTGAAGCAAACAATGCAAAACTAAGCTACTCAAATTCAGACGTTAGGGGTAGTTGTTTTCATATCACTTTCTTTCCATCATCTAGGTACTAGTACTCAATGACTCAGAAAAATGCACTCATTGTAGATGACGAACCGGACATTCGAGAGTTGCTCGAGATAACGCTCGGCCGAATGGATATACAAACTCGATCAGCAGAGGACGTTAAATCTGCCCACAGTTTGCTCGCTGAACATACTTTCGATTTTTGCTTAACGGACATGAAACTGCCTGATGGCAACGGAATCGAATTAGTGCAACACATCAGCGCCAATTACCCCAATTTACCGGTAGCAATGATTACCGCCCATGGCAACATGGAGTCAGCGGTCGAAGCACTAAAAGCTGGCGCTTTCGATTTTGTATCCAAACCCGTTAATTTGGAATTGCTTAGAAACCTGGTTGATACGGCACTCAACCTCGAACCATTGGATGTCAGTAAAACCAACAATGCGGCTTTGAGTCTTCTTGGTGAAACTGAGGTTATGCAATTTCTGCGACGCCAGATCAATAAATTGGCTCGCAGTCAGGCGCCTATTTACATTAGTGGCGAATCCGGTAGCGGTAAAGAACTTGTCGCGAAAATGATCCACGAACAAGGCCCTCGAGCCCAAGGTCCATTTATTCCGGTTAATTGTGGAGCAATACCCTCGGAGTTAATGGAAAGCGAATTTTTCGGTCACGTCAAAGGCAGCTTTACTGGCGCGGTGAGTGATAAAGAAGGTCTATTTCAAGCAGCTCACGGCGGCACGCTTTTTCTGGATGAAGTTGCTGATTTACCCTTGGCCATGCAAGTAAAACTGCTTCGAGGCATTCAGGAAAAAGCCATTCGTCCAGTTGGGTCTCAACAAGAACTTCCTGTCGACGTTAGGATTCTTAGCGCAACGCATAAGGATCTAGCCGCTCAGGTTGAAGCAGGAACATTTAGACAAGACTTGTACTATAGGATTAACGTCATTGAGTTAAAGGTACCAAGCTTGCGTGAGCGCCTTGAAGACATACCTGTTCTAGCGGACAAATTGCTTAACGGTATCTCTGAAAAATATGGGGTCGATATGCCTTTGATTGGCGAGGACGCTATGTCAGTACTATGTCGTTATCAATTTCCAGGGAACGTACGAGAACTTGAAAACATTTTGGAACGAGCAATCACACTTTGTGAAGATAACACTATCACCCCAGAAGACTTGAATCTCACTGTTCGCCAAGTCATTCCGGAGGCTCTCGTTGGCACGGATTCTGAGACCGATAGTGTCAACGCGGATACCAATGATATTAACGAAACTATAATAGGCGAACATGAAGCTCCTAAAACAAACGAATTGCCCGGCTCACTGCCCGAGAATGAAGATTCATTAGAATCTTATCTGGAAGGTATCGAAAAAAATGTCATCGTCGATGCGCTCGAAGCAACTCGTTGGAACAAAACAGCAGCCGCAAAAAAATTAGGCATTACGTTTCGCGCACTGCGTTACCGTCTAAAGAAACTCGGGCTAGAGTAATGCAACAGCACTAATCCATATTTGCTGACATAGATCACAGAGAATTCGCACCTCAAATTATTTGGTTTTGTCCTAACCTGAAATTTTGAGGAAGCCCTGTGAACAACTTAGGCATTACTACGATTGAATTGATCGCAACGCTCGCAATCGCATCCATCTTATTTGGTATTGCTATTCCCGGCGCGATCAACATTCACAACCGCAGCAAAGCGACTGCCGAGATCAACTGGATAATCGGTGCGATAAACTACGCGCGCCATTCAGCAGTTATTCGCCGCACAACTGTCACTCTTTGCCCAGACGCCAAAAAAAATCATCAATGCAATGGGAAATGGCAGCAGGGGCTCATTCTGTTTACCGACTACAATCAAAATTCAAAGCTTGATGGCAAGGACGTTCTAGTCGAGACAATTCAGAACACAGTAAAGGACGGAACACTTAAATGGAGAGCTTTTAGAAACAGGCAATACCTACAGTTTACAAAATATGGGTATACCAACTTTCAGAACGGCAACTTTACCCACTGCCCTGAAAACCGCGATCCTACTTATGCTCGTCAGATTGTAATCAACACTCAGGGTCGTGCTCGCGTTGTCCATAGCCGAAACGCAAAGGGACAACCTATTGATCGCCGCGGCAAGGCTTTGCGTTGTTAGCATGTGACTAAAATGTTGCTTTAATATTCGCAAAATCACCTTGTAAACTTTTACCAGACTCTGCGGCTAATACCCGCCGCTAGATTTCGGTACTCTCTGCAATTTCCATTAACGCCTTTATCACTTTACGGTCCGCCTCCGGCAAGTAGTAAAACCTGACATGCATTCCGTCTTTCAATAGTTGAAGCGCGCCGAAACTCTTTCCTAGCAGTTGAATTTGCACTGGCGGAGCATCGGTCGCTGCACCGAAGGTATAATGTATGCCGCCAATTGTTACGGTGCGCCTCGCTATGTCCAGCTCCGATAACTGCCCAATGCCTTTCTTGGCGCCTTCAGGCAAGCGTTCCGAATCCACAAAGTCATCCTGAGCATAGCTCCAAGATGACAACAGCAAAAGTAGTGGAAACATAATCATCTTATGCATGGCTATTACTCCTCTCCTAGTCGACCGACTCAAGTTGCTTCCAAGATAATCGACCCGTATTCAGGCCGGCGCTTGTGTTTGTAGAGGTTGAATCCAATGATTTATCACTCAACTGAGTAATACGCTTATCTTCAATAAAGGAAGAGTCAGTTGGAACAGCATCTTCGAACCTAAGGCCAGCAACCACTGACCCGTCGACTGAATCGCCGTCGTCGAACTCACCATCATTGTCTAGATCAAATATACCTCGATCACCAAGACAATTTGTACCACCAGTACCAGGACAGAATGACAATGCAAAACCACCTGCTACATCGACACAACTTGTATCGCTCCTGGGGATAATACTATTTACAAAACCGAGGCCACCACGTAATTGAATGTTTCTGATGGCTCTCTCTCCAGGAAACTCAACATCTGCGAGTCCTTGAGTTTCGCCTACCGCGACGACATCTAGGTGGTTAAACCAACCCTTCTTGCCTCCGACTGTCGAATAGTCAACTTCATTGTTAGATAACACTCGCACACTTCCAAAGTTCGAATCGAATTTGTTGGTAAAACGCTGCTGCACAAGATCATCTTCATCAAGCAACTCAGGTGACAATCTGTCCCATAAACCATAGATAGATTGAATTTCGTTATCCGCGCCATCCGGAACCGTAATGTAGCTGCCGGTTGCGAAAATCACTATGTAACCGTCCTGTTCTGTCCGGTGCTGTGTAACTATCGGCTGAGTCGTAATCGGTTGCAATGTTTCGACTCCATCGCCATCAACATACTTGGCCTCATAGATTTTTGTGTAGTTCCACAAATTAAAATTACTCGAACTCAAATCGAACCGGAAGAAGTTACCGAAAGTATCACCTGCATAGGCATAGTCAATCGTACCATTACCATCAATATCGATACCTCGAGGCGTACCCAGACCGTTAGGGTAACCATCATCATTCACACCAAAAGTGGTGTCAATTTTCACAAAATCTTGTTTGCCAACACAGTCAGCAGGCAAGCTGCCATTAGGAATAATATTATGCTTCATATCAGGGTGACACCACTGACCATCTACACCACCGTCTAGGAATAAAGCATATAGTTTCGCGATACCCGACGTGCTGTTAAAGCCATTTCCAAATAACGCTATCCATTCAAGCTCACCATCTGAGCCTTCAACATTACTCATTGCCAATGTTGGAATACTAAAAGAGTAACCCAGATCTTTGACCGGCTGAGGTGTATCTTGCAGATCCCGTCGTTGCGAGCCATCGGCCGTCAACAGCGGGTCACCGTCGGCATCTGTTGGATAGGTATCATCTGCATCGGTAAATTCCCAGAGAACAACATCTTCAGCTGTCGATTCGTCAAACTTAGTCGGGTCGGTAATATTGAGAGCAAAGTACGCTTTCGCACCAGCACCTTGGCCACCCACCAACATGGTGGTCCATTCTTTGTCACCGCTGTTGTCGGCATCAATATAGACGTCATTAACGGCGGGCGTCAGGTCAACGAAGAACTTGTGACTATAATTAAAGTTCAGCAACTCTGTAATATTTCTACTAAAAGCGCCAACCATTAAATTATGGGGTATATACCCGAACGCTTCACTTCCATCCGATGCGTTAAAGCCATGCAACATGCCATCATTCGATTCGACATAAATCGTTTCGGTTCTGTCGGTATATTCGGTTCTAAAATCAGTGTAGAGGTCTTCCTGTGGGAAGGGTACTGCATTTCTGCCCGCACGATTCGGCGCGCCTACAAAAACCGGCGTTGAGTGAACAATATCCCCTAGACGTCCACCTACTAATGGTCTTTCTCTAAAATTACCCACGGGCTATACAGCCTATGCCCAAACAAAAGCCAATCCAGGTAACAGGATCAATTTTTGCCAATGGACAAGATTTGTTCGGTGACTTACGCAGCTACCAGGCCGCAAAGATTCAGGTAGGTGATCTTATTACTGTTCTGCTTAATGAAACAACTCAGGCATCTCGAACATCTGCGCTTTCTACCAGTCGAGCCACTGCAAACGATGTGATTGGAGTGAATCAAAAAGATTCGATCATTGCAAAGATTGGATTTGGATCAGGGTTTTTTAATGGCGCAGAAACCGATGGCTCAAACATTTCCAGTGATGGATCTGGCACAGCGGGTCAGGCAGCGACTTTAACAGGCTCAATCTCAGCAATGGTTGTAGAGGTTCTAGCCAACGGCAACTTAGTAATAGTGGGTGAGAAACAACTAGCTCTAACGGAAGGCAGCGAGTTTATTCAGGTGAAGGGAATTATTCGGCCGGCGGATATACAGCCGGATAATACCGTACTGTCACAGCGTATCGCCCATGCTCAAATTTCGTATCGCGGTACAGGCGATTTAGCCGCAGCATCTAGGCCCTCTTGGGGTACTGGGTTGCTTTATAAGTTTTGGCCATTTTAAACAAGCTTAAGGAGCTCGTGTAATGTCGACATTTAAAATAATTTTCTTCGCTTTAATGTTAATGGCTAGTTTTTCCTCCACCGCCGATCGGATAAAAGATTTCACTGACGTAGCGGGGGTACGATCCAATAAATTAATTGGCTTTGGACTAGTCGTTGGTCTTCAAGGAACAGGCGATGGAAAGGATCTGCCTATTACGGCACAAGCATTAAAAACCACCTTGTCAGGTCTGGGTGTGAGCGTAGATGGCCCAGTAAGCGATTTTGATTTAGGGGATCAGCTTGCCGCGTTAGCGGCACAAAACGCCACTAAAGAGCTAAAGGTGGACAATGTTGCTTCGGTCATGGTCACTGCTGAGTTGCCACCATTTGCAAAGCCAGGTCAGCGTGTTGACATTAATGTTGCAGCCATTGGCGTAGCAGAGTCGTTGCGCGGTGGGACGTTGATCATGACACAACTAAGAGGTGTAGATGGGCAGACCTATGCTATTGCTCAAGGCCCGTTAGGTATCGTCGGTGTTACGGCTGAGGGCGCAGGCAGCAGCGTTCAGGTCGGTATTCCTACCTCCGCACGTATACCAAATGGTGCGACAGTCGAGCGGTTGGTGCCAACCCCTTTTGATAAAGCCGATCATATTGTTCTGAATATACGCGAAGCTGATTTTTCAACGGCTTATGCGCTAACGGAAGCTGTTAATAAAGCATTTGGGGATGGAACCGCGCAAGCCCTTGATAGTGTGTCGGTAGCAATCCAAGCCCCTAAAGACATGTCTCAGCGAGTGGCATTCTTAAGCATGATTGAAAACCTTGATGTAGAAATGGGTGAGGCTCCAGCAAGAGTGGTTATTAACTCTAGAACGGGGACAGCGGTGATCAATCGTAATGTTAGGGTCACCGCGGTCGCGGTAACTCACGGCAGCATTTCGGTCAGAATATCCGCAACCAATGAAGTCAGTCAGCCCACCCCATTTAGTCAAGGCGAAACAACAGATATTCAAAATACTGAAATTATGATCAGTGAAGAAACCAATCCTATGTTTTTGTTTCAACCGGGAGTAGATCTGCGGGAAATTGTTGATGCTGTTAATCAGGTTGGCGCGAGCCCCTCTTCTTTGATTGCTATTTTGGAAGCTTTAAAGAGTTCGGGTAGTTTGCGCGCAGAATTAGTGGTGATCTAGATGCAAGATATTCAAATGTCAGCAAAAACACACCTCGACTTCGCTGGATTAGGCGAGCTAAAAGCGCGAGCAAGACTCGATCAGAAAGATGCTGCGCAAGAGGTTGGTCGTCAATTTGAAGCGATGTTCATTCAGATGATTTTTAAATCCATGCGGCAAGCAAATGAGC
>CAJJAA010000026.1 GCA_905182025.1 uncultured OM182 clade bacterium | reverse complement strand
CTTGCGATCAAGCAGCCATTTTGCCAAAGAGTCGTTCGAGTCACCCAGATACCGTCCGATTAACTTATGTAACGTCTCCTCGACCCCAACATGCGTCAGGCTTACTCGACCCCTACCCCTTACGCCTTTATAGGGCGGTTCATTCGGCGCGATTTCGAAGGCACATTTATCATTTTTGCTGAGCTGTTTTACAAGCTGGCTATTTTTATGCGATGCACACAGCAGCACATCACGGTCCGGATCGAACAAAAACCAGACCGAACAAATACTCGGAAACGCTTCACCATATGTCGCGATGCGCATTGGTATAGAGACTTGCGAGAGGTAAGAAACTAACTGATCACGGGGCCAGGCACTAGATTTGCTGATAAGCATGGAATGTATCGGGTAATGGGTAATGCCAGTATATTCTCACAACAAGGCCGTCACAAACACAGTTAGTAATGGTTCCCTTCAAATGAATCGTCGAATACCTCGATAACGCTATCAACAGCATCCTAGCAGGCCTACAAAGTCCCGCTCACAATCTGATCCTCTGTAGGTTTTGCAACGTAGAAGGACCTTACCCTACTCTATTGAGCGAACATCATGTTTGGACTATTTAAATCAGATCCCGCTAAGAAACTCCTCAAGCAATACAAGGCGAAGTTAGAGAAAGCGATGCATGCGCAGCGTAATGGCGATATCCGCAGCTATTCTTTTCTGACAGAAGAAGCTGAAGCGCTGAAAGAGCAACTCGACGCACTAAATGCTTCCTCAACGCCTCAGTAAACCCTATCTTGCGTGTGTTAACACACGCCTAGCTAGTGGCCCAGCACCCAATCGAAACATCTGGCTTGATTGACACTTTTGCGCCGCCTTGTGATCGAACGTCCATTGCCAGACCTTCAGCGCGCGTCGCTGTATATAACGGTGCTCGGGCAATGTCGGTAGGGTCCAGTGATTTCGTTGCTAGACTGGCGCCGAAAATCTGACCTCCATAGTATTCACCCGTGTTCCATCCATTCATCGTGCCCGGCGTATTCATTTTTTGGCCTATGACTGCGTGACCATTACCCGGTACAACGTTGCCTTTAGCAACATTTGGCATCGTCTTCGTCAAAACACCATTGTCATAAATCTTTAGCTCGCCGGTTACAGAACTTGTGTCATAACCCGTGTTTAGAAAGGCGATATTCAAATTATTTGGACGCCAAGCACTGACGACAGTAAAACCTCTTGAAGTTCTTTGTATTAAACGCTCCCCTGACGACCAAAATAATGATGCTTAGACTCTATGGTTTTCGCTCTCTTTAGTCATAGTGGCAGTCTTCATACAATCTATGAACGCGCATATGTGCTGCCGACCTAAAACTAAACGCTTTCAGAGGCCCTGATTGTAACTCGATTTTTTGCGATTTTTAGCTACCTCGTTAGATGAATGAGCATCAGAGTCTGAATAATTTTCCTGACGGCAAAACGCATCGCTACACACTGACGAGGGGCTGCAACACATTGTTTTGATAACAGAGTCATCCGCTAAGGAATCATAAGAAAGGGACATCGCTTTCTCAATTCTTAGGTAGATCACGATAAATCACGGGGTGTTGACGTTAACGTCAACGTTAGGCTAGGATCGGCACATGAAAAATAATTATTCCATTCGTGATTTATCGCAAGAGTTCGCAGTAACGACACGAACACTGCGATATTACGAGGAAAAGGGGCTGCTGTCCCCTATTCGCGTTGGTCAGAGCAGGCTCTATACAAGTGCCGACAGAGCCCGACTCATTCTTATCTTGCGCGGTAAAACCTTAGGCTTATCGCTTGAGCAAAGCGCTGATTTAATCTCCATGTACGACCCTGAATCTAATAACAAAAAACAACTTGAAGCCCTCATCGACAATATTCAAGTTCGACGGTGCCAACTGGAAGCTCAAAAAAAGGAACTCGAGCGCATGATCGTTGACCTACAGGATTGGGAACAACGCAGTCGGCTTGCCATGCAGGGAACGTTAAAAAACAAACCTTAAAACTAACGAATTTTCTAAGGGAAAAATGCCATGAATACATCCTATGCCATGCTGGACCACAACTTAGGTGAAGACCTCGATATGCTCAGGGACCTTGTCTTCAAATTCGCCCAGAACGAAATTGCGCCTCGGGCTGCTGACATTGACAGTAGCAACGAATTCCCGGCGGATCTTTGGCGCAAGATGGGAGACATCGGGATTCTCGGCATCACCGTCTCAGAGGAATTCGGTGGCAGCGATATGGGCTATCTAGCTCACGCTATCGTAATGGAAGAAATCAGTCGAGCGTCGGCTTCCGTCGGCCTGTCCTATGGCGCCCACTCGAATCTATGCGTCAATCAGATTCACAAAAATGGCACGCACGAACAAAAATCGAAATACCTACCCAAGTTATGCTCCGGTGAACATGTCGGTGCACTTGCGATGTCAGAGCCCGGTGCCGGGTCAGATGTCGTCAGCATGAAGCTTAAAGCCGAGAAGCAAGGCGATGTCTATATCCTCAATGGTTCAAAAATGTGGATCACAAACGGACCCGATGCGGACACCTACGTTATATATGCAAAGACTGACGTAAATGCAGGCTCTCGCGGCATGACTGCGTTTCTCGTTGAACGGGATTACGCGGGCTTCAGCCAAGCACAAAAACTCGACAAGCTGGGCATGCGCGGCTCCAATACTTGCGAGCTGGTATTTCAAGATTGCGAAGTACCGGTAGAAAATATTCTAGGCCGTGAAGGTGAAGGCGTACGTGTGCTGATGTCAGGCTTAGATTATGAGCGCACCGTATTATCAGGCGGACCCGTCGGCATCATGCAAGCTTGCATGGATATTGTTGTCCCCTACGTTCACGATCGAAAGCAGTTTGGCCAAGCGATTGGAGAATTCCAGTTGATGCAGGGCAAGCTTGCTGACATGTATACAACACTGAACGCTAGCCGTGCTTATCTCTACGCGGTTGCACGCGCATGTGATAGAGGACAGGAAAGCCGAAAGGATGCGGCCGCGGTCATCCTCTATACCGCTGAGCAGGCAACGCAATGCGCACTACAAGCGATACAAGCATTAGGCGGTAATGGCTACATCAATGAGTACGGTACGGGCCGATTGCTACGTGACGCCAAACTGTATGAAATTGGCGCCGGTACGTCAGAGATTCGCCGCATGCTCATCGGTCGAGAACTCTTTTCAGAGGCGGGATAAATCATGGCAGTCATTACATCAGATATTAACCCTCGCGCGGCTGACTTCATTGAAAACGTCGAGCATATGCAAAGTCTCGTCGATGATCTGCAAACGACGGTTGAGCAAATTAAGCAAGGCGGTGGCGAACGATACCAAGAGCGGCATAAAGCGCGCGGCAAACTGCTACCGCGAGATCGCGTTGATGCCCTTATCGACCCCGGCACATCTTTCTTGGAATTCTCACAGCTTGCTGCGCACGACATGTACGGCAAAGATAATGTGCCGGCAGCAGGCATCATCACAGGCATTGGTCAAATCAACGGCCAGCAATGTGTGATTGTCGTCAATGATGCAACGGTTAAAGGCGGTACCTACTATCCCGTGACGGTAAAAAAACATCTACGGGCTCAGGATATTGCTCAAGAGAACCACCTACCCTGCATTTATCTGGTTGATTCCGGCGGTGCAAATTTGCCAAACCAGGACGAAGTTTTTCCAGACAAACATCACTTTGGACGAATCTTTTTCAATCAAGCCAATATGTCGGCCGAAAATATTCCCCAAATTGCTGTTGTGATGGGTTCGTGTACAGCCGGTGGCGCTTATGTCCCCGCAATGGCTGATGAATCAATCATTGTGAAAAATCAGGGCACGATCTTTCTTGCCGGCCCGCCCCTCGTCAAAATGGCGACCGGTGAAGAAGTCAGCGCTGAGGAACTTGGCGGTGCCGACGTGCACTCGAGAGAATCCGGTGTCACTGATCATTACGCGAGAAATGATCACCATGCACTCGAACTCGCTCGCAATGCGGTGAGCCGACTCAATCGCGTCAAACCAGTTTTAATGGATGTTGCAGAGGTTGTTGAACCTCTATTCCCAGCGAGTGATCTGTTAGGCATCGTGCCAAAAAATGTCCGTAAACCGTACGATGTCAGAGAAGTGATTGCACGGGTATTCGACGGCTCTGAATTTGATGAGTTTAAGGCGCTCTACGGCACAACATTGGTCTGTGGTTTCGCCAGACTTTATGGCTACCCCGTGGGCATTGTTGCCAACAATGGTGTGCTGTTCAGTGAATCGGCGCAGAAAGGTGCGCACTTTATTGAATTGTGCGCACAACGAAAAATTCCACTTATCTTCCTGCAGAACATCACGGGCTTTATGGTTGGCCAACAATATGAAGCCGGCGGCATCGCTAAACACGGCGCCAAAATGGTGATGGCAGTAGCCTGCGCCAAAGTGCCGAAACTCACCCTGATTATTGGTAACTCTTACGGGGCCGGTAACTACGGCATGTGCGGTCGAGCCTATGATCCTAACTTCCTGTTTATGTGGCCCAATGCGCGTATTTCAGTCATGGGCGGCGAACAAGCGGCTGGCGTTCTAGCTCAAGTGCGACGTACTCAGATTGAAAATGCGGGAGACGAATGGCCAGTCGAACAAGAAGCGTTGTTCAAACAACCCATTGTTGACGACTTTGACGCACAGGGGCATCCCTACTATGCGAGCGCCCGACTCTGGGATGATGGCGTCATTGACCCAAGGGACACGCGACGCGTTTTAGGTCTTGCTCTGTCAGCCTCACTTAACAAGCCAATTGCGGAAACGCGATTCGGCGTCTTTAGGATGTAGCCCAATGTTTGGAAAAATACTTATTGCCAACCGTGGCGAAATTGCCTGCCGCGTTATTCGCACTGCCAAAGCGCTCGGTATTCAAACCGTCGCTGTCTATTCCGACGCTGATACGCATGCACTGCACGTTCAAATGGCCGATGAAGCTGTACACATTGGCGGCTCCGCACCCTCTGAATCCTATCTCGTGATGGAGAAGATTATTGCTGCTGCGAAACAAACAGGCAGCGAGGCAATACACCCGGGATACGGCTTTTTATCTGAGAACGCCGCTTTCTGCCAACTCTGTGAAAACAATAACGTGGTGTTTATAGGACCGCCGGTTGGCGCGATCGAAACCATGGGTTCAAAATCCGCAGCCAAACAGATTATGGAAGGTGCTGACGTACCACTTTTGCCTGGCTACCACGGTGCTGATCAAGACCCAAACCTTCTCAAAGATGCAGCACGAAAAATTGGCTACCCCGTCCTGTTAAAAGCCGTATCAGGTGGCGGCGGCAAAGGTATGCGACAAGTCCATAACCCCAACGAATTCGATGAGGCGCTAGCGGCCGCAAAACGCGAAGCACTCTCGGGCTTTGGCGACGACGACATGTTAGTTGAAAAATATCTTCAACAACCCAGACACGTCGAAGTTCAAGTGTTCTGTGATGCCTTGGGTAATGGCGTTTACTTGTTCGAGCGGGACTGTTCCGTACAGCGCCGTCATCAAAAGATTATCGAAGAAGCGCCGGCACCTAAACTACCGGACGGCATAAGAGAAAAAATGGGTGAAGCCGCGTTACGTGCAGCTGCCGCTGTTAACTATGTTGGCGCAGGCACAGTTGAGTTCTTACTCGATTCTACCGGCAACTTCTATTTCATGGAGATGAACACACGACTTCAGGTCGAACACCCTGTAACAGAAATGATCACGGGCCAGGACCTGGTGGAATGGCAATTAAAAGTGGCCAATGGTGAACCTCTACCCTGCCGTCAGTCGGATCTTATAATGACCGGTCATGCATTCGAAGCACGCATTTACGCGGAAGACCCGGCCAATGAGTTTCTACCCGCAGCGGGTAAGCTAATCTGGTTACAACAACCGGCAGCATCTCGCCACGTAAGGGTTGATACAGGCGTCGTGACGAACGACGAGGTTGGGGTTTTCTATGACCCGATGATCGCCAAGCTCATCGTCTGGGACGTAGACCGACAACGCGCATTAGCAAGACTTGATCGTGCGCTAGCGGAGTATCGAATCATTGGTGTGACAACAAATATTGATTTTCTGCGTCGACTAGCCACGCATCATGCGTTTCGTAATGAAGACTTAAGTACCGACTTTATTACCCGACATGAAAGTGACTTGTTTGAGCATAGCCAGCCACCGATTTCGTTGTTTGCTCCACTGGCCGCTTTGTACCTGACACTTCGACGTGAGTCACAACCTGCGCCAAGCTCCGATTCGCGCTCTGATCCAACGTCGCCTTGGCATACGTTAGACCACTGGCGAATGAATGCGCCATGCGTGCATACAGAGGTCATTGTTGTCGGCGATATCGAACATACGATCGATGTTGAAAAAGTCGGTTTGCACACCTATCGTACAGATATCGGCAACGCATCATTTACCGTCAGTGGTCAGCTCGATGGTCGCGATTTAACGGCAACGATCGACGGCCACAAACGGTCAGCGGTGGTTGTAGAACATGCTATAGACAGCAGTTCCGCAATATCTCTATTCACTGATGACGCGAGTTTCGAGTTCACAGTGCGTGCGGTAGATCTTGGTGAAGAAGTTGAACATGATGATGGGTCCGGGTTCAAAGCACCGATGAATGGCACTGTCGTCGAAATTCTCGTTAACGCGGGCGACAAGGTGGCCACCGGTGACACGTTAGTCATTATGGAAGCCATGAAGATGGAGCATGCCATCAAGGCGCCAGTTGCTGGCACAGTCAATGAAATATACTACAGCAAAGGCGATCTGGTTGATGGTGGCGCCGACCTGCTCGCGTTTGAACCGATGGACAGCTAGGGTTTTATTTACGTTATTGGATACAAAGGTCAACGACACAGACAATAGAGGAATTTAGTCAATGCAGCTTTATCACAACGCGATTTCTACCTGTTCCCAGAAAGTACGCATGGTCCTACATGAAAAGGCACTCGAAGTTGAGGACAAACTGATTGATCTGCAGGCAGGCGATCAATTTGACGAAGCTTACATAGCGCTCAATCCCGACGCTGTTGTCCCTACCCTTGTTGACAACGGCAATGTCATGATCGAATCGACACTCATCAATGAGTATCTACAGGATGCTTATCCTGAAATAAGCCTTGCACCGCAGGACAGTTATGAACGCCATCAGATGCGATTGTTCTGTAAACAGATTGACGACAAACTTGCTACCGCCTGCGGCGTGATCACCTATTCGATCGGTCTACGACCTACGCTTCTCGCACGGCCAAAAGCAGACGTTGATGCAATGATTGCTAAGATCCCCAATGCGCGGAAACGGCAAATGCGAACGGACGTCGTTGAATTAGGTGTTGCTGCTGGCCAATTTAAAGATGCCATGCTAACCCATCAATCTCTATTTGATGCCGCCGAGACGATGCTTACGGCGCGCACCTGGCTTGTGGGCGAGACCTTTAGTCTGGCGGATTGTGCACTCATACCCTATGTCGTCAGAATCGATCACTTAAACCAAAATACTGAAATCAATCACCGCCCCAACCTTAAGCGCTGGTACGAAGCGGTTGCGGCAAGACCAAGCTTTGCTGAGGCGGTCACAAAATGGGCAGCCCCTGCTGTCATCGCGATGTTAGGTAGTGCCGGTGATGCGGTCAAAGATGACATCGCCAAAGCCATGCAAACTTAGTTGCAGGCGCTTTCATGCTTACTGATTGCGTTTCGGTAGCTGCAAAGATGTCAGCAGACCCAGCACACCAATAAAGCCCGACAACAGGAATACCGCCATAAAAGAACCCGTCAGGTCAGCCAAAAACCCACCGATTGGTGGCGAGATCGTTTGCGCTAAGCCAAACGCTAAGGTGGCCGCAGCAAAGCTGGGTCCGTAATCCTCAATCGCGGTATTTTCAACAACGTAAAGCGTAATGAGCGAAGGCAGGCCGCTGAACAAAAAGCCAAGCCCAATACAGGCAACCAGCGTCGGCACATAGTGGCCGGTTAGGACCACGGCGATAAAGACTGGCCACAGACCAAACGCCATTGCCAAGGCAGAACGAGGGCCGAACCGATTGGCGATCGCCACAAAAAGCGGCCCACCAAATATCATCGCAAAGCCCATCAGGGTAAAGGCGAATGCCGCGTCAACATTGGTCCAATAGCTGTCATCTTCAAGCCGAGTGGTGAGGAACCCCATCACCAATAGATACATAAAGCCAAAGCAAGTGTATGCAAAAAGTAGCGGCAACCAACCTCGCATGCGTTTCAGCGCACCAAAACCACCAAAGCCTCCGCCTCCGGACGGCGCCGCTTGCTGATGCCTAACGGCAGCCAGGACACCCAACAAAACAGTCAAACCAGCGAGAGCCATTATAAAATACACGCTGGTCCACCCCTGATCGCCCTGAGAAGCCCGCACAGAGCCCCCCAGCACACTCACAAAAGCCACACCAAGGCCAATGCCGGAGCCCATCAGACCTATCGCGAGCCCCCGTTGGGCGGGCGGCAGCGCATCCGCAGCGATCATGGGGGCCGGAATCCAAACACAGGCACCGCCGATGCCTGCGATAAACAAAGCCGTCGCCAACCCATAAGGTGAATTGGCAAAGGATGCGGCGAGAAGACCGGTCGTTGATAACACTAAGCCTAAACGCAGCACTCCGAGTAACCGATAGCGACTCGTTGCCCACGCGACAAACATCGTACCCAACAGGTAGGCACCAACATTGGCAGCACCAACGAGTCCTGCCATGGTGTTTGAAATACCTAAATCGTCGCGCACAGCCGGTAGCAAAAGCCCATAACTAAATCGACCAAAGGCTTGTGCAACCGCCGCACTTAACGCTATCAAAGTGACTATGGTCCAACCCGTTAACACGCTTGGCTTGGAACTTTTTAGATTGATGGCGCTATTCCTATAAAGCTGACATGTCTAATCTGCGCGTGCGCAGCTGACATCAACACAGACCGCTGGTTTTTATCGAGGCGCAAATCGTTGGCCGCCATCAACCCGAATGGTTGATCCATTCATCATGGTGCACTCAAATATTGAGATGGCCATCACGGCGAATTCCTGTGGCCGACCCATTCGCTTGGGAAATGCTGCGTCCTTGGTTAGTTGCAGCGCGCCTTCGTCTGGGATACCCGCAGTCAAACCAGTATCAAATAAACTGGGAGCGATCGTCATACAACGGATACCGTGGGTACCTAAATCACGTGCCATCGTCAGCGTCATCGCGGCAATACCACCCTTGGCAGCCGTGTAAGCCACTTGCCCGATCTGGCCTTCGAAGGCTGCGATCGATGCAGTATTAATCATCACGCCTCGTTCCCCAACGTCGTTAGGTTCATTCTTCACCATGTGCTCGGCAGCGATCGTATTAATATTGAATGACGCGATCAGGTTTAAGTCGATGACGCGCCGAAAGTCATCCAGAGAATGCCGCGAGCCATCTTTTTTAATCGTACGTTGTCCAGCACCACCACCGGCGGTATTCACCATAAAATGCAGACCACCCAGCTGTTCAACGGCCGTCTCGAACGCCACAGCCATGCCGTCATAGTCCATTACATTACAGGGTACAAATGTTCCACCTAGCGATGCAGCGACTTCAGCGCCCTTTGAGGATTCAAGATCAAGGATCGCCACCGTGCCGCCTTTGGCAACGAAGGCTTCCGCCGTAGCTCGGCACATGCCTGAAGCACCACCAACAAATATTGCTTTACTACCTGAAATATCCATAGATCCCCTTAAAATTGAATAGTTTATAAAAATTTGAGGGGCCTATACTACAGCGACTAATCGACTCATATCCAGAGATAACTCGACCTCAGTAGCGCTTGCACTAATCATTAACAGTCAGGCAAAGTAGCTGCAACACAATAGGCAGAGATCGGCAACATGGCGTCACCTAGCAAGTTCGCTCATATCGTTTATCGAACGCATCGTTACCATGAGATGATTGACTGGTATCAGAACGTTTTTGACGCCAAGGTTCAAAATCAAACGGATCAACTTTCCTTTCTCACCTATGACGAAGAGCATCATCGGTTTGCCTTTTTAAATCTTGGCGGCGAACCCTCGCCAGAAAAACCGGACCAGACAGCCTGCGGTGTCCATCATGTCGCCTATACATGGGACACAGTGACGGAATTAATGGCGCAGTATCAAAGTATGAGCGCTTTGGGATGCAAACCTTTTATGAGTATTCGGCATGGACCTACCTTGTCAATGTACTACGCTGACCCGGACGGCAATGGACTTGAGTTTCAAGTCGACTTACTTGACGTAGAGCAAGCCAATGCCTTTATGGAAAGTGACGCTTTTCACAGCAACGCGATTGGTGAACCTTTTGATCCTGACGAAATCGTTGCAGCACTGGCGAATAATTTGGCGATCGCTCCCCTTGTAATGCGTTCAGACCAAACGGCATCCGACAGCGCCATCCCTGTTTAACCAAACACACAGATCCACAGCCCTACTCAGTATCACCGGAGCGCACCAGCATGTTCGAAAGTTTCAGCGGCGTTATCGCCTTCGCCTTCATGTCCAGCCTGCTCGTCGTTGCGACGGTGCTAAGAGCCAAGATCCGTTTCTTACAAACAGCGCTGGTTCCCGCTAGCCTCATCGCAGGTGCTATTGGCTTCACACTATTGGCCGCCGACCTATCCTTTGGTTACACGAGCAGTGATTTCACTGCGTTCACCTTCCACTGCTTCACCTTAAGCTTCATGTCCTTGTGTTTGACCGGCTCTCCAGCAGGCGCCAAAGGCAATACCGTGATCGCTGGTGGCAGTTGGCTTTCAGCTGTTTGGGTTTCGAGCTTGGTGATGCAAGCTCTGATTGGGCTCGGTGTTGTTCTCACTTACAACGCACTGACGGGCAATTCTCTGTCGACGTTCCTCGGCATGATCGCCACCCATGGTTTTACCCAAGGGCCCGGCCAGGCGATCGCTTTGGGTAATATTTGGGAAACCGAATTAGGTATCGAACACGCGGTAAGCTTTGGACTCATCTATGCTTCGATCGGCTTCGTCGTCGCCTTTGTATTTGGTGTTCCCGTCGCCAAATGGGCGATTACCAAAGGACTAAATTTCAACCAAAAAGCACGCATCGATGAGGACTTTCTCAGCGGCGTACATTCAGTTGAGTCAAGACCAGAAGCCGGCCGACAGGTGACCCACTCTGCCAACGTCGACAGCTTAGCGTTTCATATCGCTATTTTAGGCATTGCCTATTTTATAACGCACCAATACCTATTGTGGATTGCCCCATTGGCACAAACTTGGGTTTTAGGGGACATACATTTCGGCATACTGTTTAGCCACAATTTATTCTTTCTACATGGCCTGATGGTATGTGTCTTGATGCGGCTTTTAATAGACCGACTCGGTTATGGCCATTTCATTGATAACGATACGCAACGACGTATTACAGGCAGTTCCGTTGATTTTATGGTCGTGGCCACCATGATGAGTATTCAGTTTGGTTTACTCATAACCTTTTTAGTACCGATTGTGCTGGTGTGCGTTGCTGTTTCGCTCGGTACGGCACTCATGTGCTTTCTACTCGGCCGTCAATTGCAGCATCTTGGTATTGAAAGAGCACTCACAATCTTTGGTTGCTGTTGTGGTTCGACCGGAACCGGACTGTTGTTACTTAGAATAGTGGACCCCGATTTCAGCACACCGATCGCAAAAGAGCTCGCCTTCTTTAATATAGCAATACTGATTGCAGGTTTTCACATTCTCACCTTGATGGCGCCAATACTGCCTTCTTACGACATCAGTACAATTGTTAGCGTTTATGCCGCAACACTCATTGCTGGTGGTATTATCGCACTACTCATTGGACGACGCGTACCAGCCCATACTGCATAAGTCAGCAACTCAGACCACAAACCTAGGCTTGAATAAAAGCCTAGGTCATGCGGAAACTTGTTTAGGATTGCTGGCCCATTTGCGGCACACTTTCATCGAGTGACACCCAATTTTGCTTGGTGTCGCACCACACGTGGAACTGAGGTACGAAGGCCTCTGTATCATCCATTGTGCCCGTTTTCAGATAAAGTGCGTCAGGCTGGCTCGGCACAGCGGAGTAAATCGGCGATCCACAATTGCCGCAGAAAAATCGCTCAACCGTACTGCCACTTTTCGTTTCGCTATCTTTGTATAGCTTTAGCGTACCCGAATTGAGTTTAAACTCTGACGTAGGCACTGCCGCAAGTGTTGAGAATGCAGAACCCGCTTGTCTTTGACAATTCTTACAATGGCAAACACCCGTCATTGTGGGCACATTGTCTATTTCATATTTTATTTCGCCACAAAGGCATTGTCCTGTTACCGACATTTTGAGCTCCTTTTTATTATTGTTTTTTTGTTGCGCATGTCTATAAAAATTGGGTTTGTAAAAACAGCTATAACTAAGTCGAGCGTCGGTTCACTGAGAGCATTAACATCTATCTGCTCTCAGTTAACCGCGCTTATTTATTAGCCAATCACACCCGTATTTCGTTTAAAAACCGGCTAGCGTCGCGTAACGATCACGATGGAACGAGCGATTACCAAAGGCCGTTTCCAAGGTACGGGCTCGTTTTAAATAGAGCCCCGCATCAAACTCGTCTGTCATACCAATGCCACCATGGATCTGAATGAGTTGATTGGACATATCGAAAAGAAATTCGCCAACACGGCACTTAGATAAGGATGTCATTTGCTCAACATCTTGGTCATCATCAATTGCCTGCAGAGCCGCTTCTGAACATGAGCGAGCAAGCTCCATTTGGCCAAATAGACCTGCGGCCCGATGACCCAAAGCCTGAAACGATCCAATCACTTGGCCGAATTGCTCTCTGGTTTTTAAGTACTCCAGCGTCATATCAAATGACTGCGCGGCGGTACCCAACATCTCGGCACTCAAACCGGCTCTGGCGCGATCCAATATTGCATCCAGAATGGGAAGTCCAACATCGACCCCACCGAGCATCGCATCCGCGCTGACGTCAACGGCTTCGAAAATGAGGTTTGCATAGCCACGACTATCGACTGTTTTAATCGCATTGCGGCCTAAACCTTTCGCATCTGCATCTACTAGAAATAGACTTATGCCATCACTGTCACCGGCTTCTCCACTGGTTCTGGCCGCAACAACAAAAGTGGTAGCTGACATACCCTCGGCGACAAATGTCTTTGTGCCCGACAACGTGAAACCGTCTCCATTGGATTCGGCCTTTAATGCGGTATTTTGTGGAGCATGTCGTGGCCCTTCTTCCAACGCTAAGGTTAGAATTTTGCTGCCATCGACGATGCCCGGCAGTATTGCTTGTTTCTGCGCTTCGTTACCGCCCAGTAATATGGCTGATGCACCAACTAAGGCTGAGGCAAATAAAGGCGACGCGGTTAGCTGACGACCTGTCTCTTCGAGAACGACGCCAAAGGTCAGAAAACCTAGATCGGAGCCGCCGTATTGCTCCGGAATAATAATACCGGTCCAGCCCATCTCAACCATTGCTGACCAGGTCTCGGGAAAATAGTTATTCGCTATTTCTTTGTCCCGCATTTCGCGGAACTTATCCACTGGTGATTTTTCTGTTGTCCACGATTTCGCTTGGTCACGAATCATCGATTGTTCTTCTGTTAATGCTGCCATTTTATAATCCCCCTATCCTTGCTGGGTTGTCTCTGGGAGACCGAGTATGTTTTTTGAGATGATGTTGTTCTGAACTTCGTGGGAACCACCATATATCGAGATTGCTTTGCCCCATAGCCATTCGCGAACGTTTTCTAATTCTTCCGCAGCAAAATTTTCGCCTTCCCAACCAATGCCTTGAGTACCCATGAACTCCATGGTCAATTCATTCTTGGTCTGCGCTATTTTGGTTGCCGAGTTCTTCAAGATAGACGCTGCGGCACTCACCTCAACTTTACCCTTAGCTTCAGCAGTAATACGATTAACGGTCAAACTGTGCGCTTCGGCATCCATTAAATGATTGGCCAGTCGAACACGCAAATCGGCATCCGCCAATGCACCCGTGGCATCTGTACCCGCATAGGTCTTGGCTTTGTCCTGCAGCGTCGCTTTCTTTGATCCGCTGCTAGGACTTCTGGCTTGAGTCTGACTTTGACGTTCGTGCTGCAACAATCGCTTAACGACACTCCAACCTTTATTGAGATCACCTAAAAGGTCTGCTTTTTCAGCTCGAGCATCATCAAAAAACGTATCGCAAAACGGTGACACGCCTGAAATAAGCTTGATCGGTTTGGTCGTCACGCCATCTTGAGCCATTGGCAGTAGAACAAAGCTAATGCCATTGCGTTTTTTTGCCGCTGGGTCGGTTCTCACCAGTGCGCCACACCATTGCGATATGTCAGCACCTGAGGTCCAAGTCTTCTGACCGTTAACAACAAAGCTATCACCATTATCAACCGCTTTTGTCGCCAAGGACGCAAGGTCTGAACCCGCGCCAGGTTCAGATAGCCCTAAACACCAACGAACTTCACCACTGGCAATACTTTTTAGATGTCGGTTCTTCTGATCATCAGTACCGTATTCTAAAATGGTTGGACCAACCATCGTAACGCCCATGCCCGCCATCAATGGAATGGGGTTAAAGGCACCCATCTTCGCCATTTCATGACTGATTATTTTGGCTTCTGGATGCCCCAAACCGGCGCCGCCGTATTCAACGGGCCAAGTAGGCGCGCCCCAACCTTTTTCAGCTAGACGCTGACGCCATATTTCGAAATCCGCTTTTTTTGATTCGCTCGCTTCACCTTCAAGACCCATCGTAGAGCCTGCTAGCGAAACCGGAAAATTCTCTTTGACCCACTCTCGTGTAGTGGTTTCAAACTCGTTCAGAGCTTGTTCGTTAGACATCATTCTTCCTCTTCATGTTACTTTAGTTATTTCGTTAGTTTTTTACGGGTGTTTAGTTTGCCGTTAAGACGCTTTTGCCATGTTAATTATTTTCAGCTGCGTAAACTCCGCTAAACCTTCCTCACCCAGTTCGTTGCCGAGACCTGACTGCTTGGCGCCACCGAAAGGAATCGCAGGGTCTAATTCTGCGTGCTTGTTGATCCAAATTGTTCCCGCATCCATTTTCTCTGCCAAGGCATAAGCTTTATCGAGGTCAGGCGACCAAACAGATCCGCCCAAACCCCATGGCGAAGCGTTCGCACGCTCGACAACTTCTTCGTAGGTAGAGAAGCTCATCACAGGTAAAACCGGTCCAAATTGTTCTTCGTCGACCAAACGAGAGCCTTCCTTAATGTCACGAACAATCGTTGGCCGAATAAAGAACCCGGCTTGATCGGGCACTTCACCGCCGGCGATAACATTACCGTCAACTTTTGCTTCTTCAATCAGTTCTTTGACCCGCTCGTACTGCATTTTATTCTGCAGCGGCCCCAATTTAGTACCCTGTTGCAGACCATCACCAATGACAGTGTCGTTCGCAATTGTGGCGAGCTCGTCACAGACTTCATCATAGATATCTTCATGTACGTAAAGTCGCTTCATAGCGATGCATACTTGACCACTATTTTGAAAAGCACTTTCAAATAACTTCGGCGCGGTTTCCTTCGGATCAACGTCGGCCATAACAATACCCGCGTCGTTGCCACCAAGTTCCAGCGTAATGCGCTTAAGTAAACCGGCTGCACCCGCCATCACCTTTGCACCGGTCGAAGTAGACCCCGTAAAAGAGATTTTTCGGATATCGGGGTGCGCGGTCAGTGGCGCACCAAGATCATTCGCATCGGTAATAATATTTAGAACACCCGCTGGTACGATATCTTTAATCAACTCGCCTAAACGTAAAGTGCTCAGCGGAGTTGTCGGCGCTGGCTTCAGCACCATGGTATTACCGGCAATCAGTGCAGGCGGCACTTTGAACGCCATCAGGATCAATGGGAAATTCCATGGCACGATCGCGCCAACAACACCCAGTGGTTTACGATGCGCTTCTACCCTTCTGCCGTCAGAGTCGTCGATCACTTTGACGGGCAGATCAAGGGACATAAAATAACGGAAGAAAGCCGCCGTTCCGTAGACCTCACCGGTCGCATCCGCAAGCGGTTTCCCCTGCTCTTGGGTTAATAATTGTGCCAATTCAGTCGCATTGGCCTCAATCACATCGGCAATCGCACCGATAACTTTCTTACGCTCATCGATGCTGGTCGCACTCCAGGCTGGAAATGCTTCTTTGGCGGCGGCAACCGCAAGGTTTAATTGTGATTCTGATGCTCTCGGACAATCAACGATGGCTTCTTCTGTGGCCGGGTTGATAACACTCATTGTCGTATCGCCCGAAACCAGTTCGCCCTTAATCAGTAATTTGTAGTCGCCCATCGTCATTTCCCCAAAAAGTAAAGCTGACATCATAGGCAAACCCAGCACAAATCGCTATGGCTAAGCTTCGCTATGATCAGGGGTGTTTCAATGGCCCATTTACCTTATCGGGGGTTCCTTAATCGGCGTCACCGAACAAACTTTTTACCATCGAATCGAGCTTGGCAGTATCGAATGCGTTCGACATGCCAATCGCGACCAACTCAATGCCGATCGCCCTGTCGACAGCCTTGTCAGCTGCGCTATTTGTTGTAGCCTCGCTGGCCTGCAGCTCAATCTCTTTGCGGCTGCCAACCACCTGAAGCGTTAATCGATTGCCCACGTCATCAACAATGACGCCTTTGCAACGCAAAACATCTGAGCCAAGCCCCTGCATAAAGGTTTCGAGTGCAGCCCGCGTGCCCGTTTTGGTCGTCGAAAAACTCCAACTGCTGTATTGCTCATGCGCATGCGCTTCATCACTGATATTGTTACCGTGGGATTCAAGGTCAAAAATCAACGACATTGGCACGTCACATTTGACGCAGGATGCAACCGGCACCCCTGCCGTCAACTCATTGAGCCATGCGCCTAAATCGGCGGCTTCGCTTGTTTCGATTAAATCGACCTTGTTCAGCAATATCAGATCTGCGGCTTTAAGTTGTCGCTGAATGGTTTTAGCGACGTACTTGTCACTGGCTTTGCGTCGAACTGTCTCCGCGTCGGCAACGACGATAATACTCGCGAGTTTCAGCTCTTCACTATGGCCATACTGGGACAAATTATTGACATCAGCGACACCGCTGGCTTCAACAATGATGTGATCAGGCTTAGGTGATGCTTCTAGCAGGGTTTCGACCGCATTGGTGAAGCCATCTGTGAGCGTGCAGCAAACGCAGCCATTGGCTAGATTAATCTGATTGTCCGTTTGTGACTCGATTAACTTGGCATCAATGTTGATATCGCCAAAGTCATTAATGAGCAACGCTATGCGACGAGACTTGCCATATCCTTCACCGGGCAGGGTATTTCGAAGGCCATTATCCCTTAGTATATTGTTCAACAAGGTGGTCTTGCCTACACCCAGATAACCCCCTAGTACCGTAAACCCTATCATCGACTCGACTGACCCGCCGCCGGATGTTTCGTACCGGCAAGGACAGTACCCCAAACCTCAATATCTCTAATATTCATCGGATCGATCGACAGTGGGTCTTCTTGCAGCACTGCGAAGTCAGCCTTCTTACCCGCTTCGAGCGAGCCAATTTCGTCATCGAGATGCAGCTGATAGGCGCCGGAAATTGTGACGGCTTTCAATGCCTCATAAGGGCTGATTTTCTCGATCTCCCCTAAAATACGGCCACTGGGGGTTAATCGATTCACAGCACACCACATGGTATGCAACGAACCTAAAGGCGTCACGCCCGCATCGGAGTGGATTGAAAAACTCACACCTTCACGCAAAGCAGACGCACAGGGTTCCAAAGAGTTCGCACGTTCAGGGCCAACCGTAATGTCATAGTGTTGATCGCCCCAGTACCAGAGGTGATTGGTGAAAAAGTTAGCGCACAGACCCAATGTCGCCATTTTGCGCAACTGCGCCTGCGTCGTTAGTTGAGCATGGGTAATGGTATGGCGATGGTCTAACCATGGATCTTCTCGGAGAATTTTCTCGACAGTGTCGATTGCCAACTGTTGGGTCAGATTGCCATTACAATGCATGTGAACATTAATGCTGGCACGGTGAAATGGCCGCAACCAATCGGCGAACTGTTCGGGCACTGTCAACAACTGGCCATGATCCTCGCCGGAGTAATAGCCGGGCTCATCTATCAATGCGCTAAAGCCCTGAATGGAGCCATCAAGAATAAACTTGATGCCAGGAAAGCGTAACTTCTCACTTTCTTGTTTTCGTAGCGCAACAAATTGATCGGCAACTTCATCAAATGCCGCTGCTGCACCCGGCATCGCGGGCACATTATACTGTGCAACACGCAACGGGAAACTGGCTTCAGCGGTAACTTCCTGCCACATATCGAGCAGCTGCGGAGCGAGTATTGAAGCGCCACCGAGATCAGTACAAGTCGTGATACCGGCATTACAAGCAAGCGCGCCAAAGTCTCTCAATGCTTGCTCGGTCTGATTTATACGTTGCACAATACGGTTGCCGGTTTTACAACAAGCCATCGCAGCAGGTTCACGCAGTTCACCGTCGAGCTCACCGTCCGCCTGTCGACCAAGCCCTTCAACTTTCATATCTTTGGTAACACCATTAGTTTCAAGCATGGCCGTGTTTACCGTCGCAAGGTGACCGCTGGCATGATGTAGGTAGATGGGACGGGTTGATGAGACCTTATCGAGGTCGTGCCGAGACAATCGCGGCTGATCCGGGAAGTAGATAGGATCGAAACCAACGGCAACCAAAGGTTCATCGGGGTCACTGAGGTCCGCCGCAATTGATTTCAGCGCCTTTACTAACTCATCGTAACTTTTGATGCCTGGCGCCGTTTCGCCGTTAGGAAGCTTTCTCTCAAAATAGCCCATATAAGGCAGTAACATCATGCCTCCCGCCATCACATGCGCATGGGCTTCAACGAAGCCTGGCACGATTATATGATCGGCAAAACTGGTGTCTAAGCTATATTCTCCCCAGCCCACCAACTCGGCCAGAAAACCGACACCCAGGATCAAACCATCCCTGACAGCAACATGGGTTCCCTCGGGGTTAGAGGGATTCATGGTGATAATTTTCTTTGCTTGGTAAATGATAATACTCAAGGCTAACTTTCCTCAGCGTGAATTAGATGCGATGCATTCAGACTAAGTTATCGAGCTACAAGGCGCAGCGCAAGCATAGGGACGAATTGGGTGAGAAATGACACAGTACAAGTAAAATCCGCCATCAATGGAAATGGGTGCCTTTTTAGACCATCGACTTTCTGAAGTAAAAGATGCTTACTGACCAGCATCTATCGACAAGGGAGGTGTTTATGCAACTTAAAGGAAAAGTCGTCGTCGTCAGTGGCGCTGCATCTGGTATTGGTGCGAGCGTGGTTAAACTTGCCGCCAAACAAGGTGCCGACGCGATTGGTCTGGATATCGATGACTCGCGTGGCCGCGCGGTGGTTGAGCAAAGTGGCGGCACCTACCAACATTGTGACGTAAGCAACACGGATTCATGGGCAACACTCGCGGCCTGGCTCAAAACGTCTCACAGTGGCATTGACTATTTACACTTAAATGCCGGTATCCAAAGCGCACCACCCGAAGCCCCTCTTGCCGACTATCGATTTGGCTCGATGCAGATAGCAAGATACCAAAAGATGATGGGCGTGAACGTCGATGGTGTTGTTTTGGGTTTGCATCATTTATTACCCTTGATGCGTCCCGGCGGGAGTATCGTCGTTACAGGTTCCTTAGCGGGTGTGGTTCCCTATGAAATAGACCCCTTATATAGTATGTCCAAACACGCCATTACGGGATTAGTAAGAAGTTTAAAATCTGAGCTTGGCGAGCAGGGATTACGAATCAATGCGATTTGTCCTGGCGCTATCGATACAGGCATTATTCCTAACGACCAACGTGGCGGTGACGCTCAGTTTATGACGCCAGATCATGTTGCAGATGAGGTCATGCATCTTTTTCTCACCGCAGAAAGTGGCGAAACTTGGTTGAAGATCAAAGAATCGAAACCGGTTTATATTATGTATCCCCGCGGACGCAAGAAAGACTAGACCCTGCAAGTATAAAGTACAGAGATGCATTGATCGGCGCGAGAGAGCCATTGAGGTATAACAGACATGGCATCGCTCAACAGGTTGGGCGATATATCAAACCAAGGAAATCCATTTCCAAGGTCTGATAATCAAAAACTAACTGATCGCTCGTCGACTATCGGATGATAATGGTAGGATCGAGAGGGGGGCATCCTTCGAGTAACACATCGTATTCAATAGTCGTCGCCGCTGGCACCAGCTGCAGAACACATGGATAGCCGGCAGGACCATCTTGCGAGTACACCCCCTTCGAGTCGCCCGGCAGCGTCCGCGTACTTCTTCGGAAATCTGCTACGATATCATTACCTGTTGATACCCAACGTACAACTGCGCGCCAGTATCTCGGCAGGCCGCACCGTCCAGTGCTAACCCGCCCGCCGACAACTACCGTCACTGGTAACACCGGTTGGACAACCGTCGGCCGACGTTTGAATTGTCAGCGGCCCATCCGCAAAAACTAACGATGAAATAAATGTGAAAGCTAAAAAAACGATGCTGCGAGATATTTTTTTATTCATTATTATTTTACCTTTGAGCTAATAAGTTGAGGGTCAGACTTAATTAGTACAGCAGGATAACCTGCATATAATGCACGACTAACATACTCCTGCGCCGCCTCATTATTACCTAACAATACTGAGGCAACTGCAAGATCATACAACACATTTAAATCAAACTCCGCAAGTATTTCTGCCCGCTTAATCACTTCGTTAGCTAAAGTTACCCTATTTATAGCAGCATAATAAACCGCTAACCGCGACAGTGTATAAGCGTCATCAGGGTTTATCTCGATAATGGCTTCGGCTAATCTAACCGATTCGGTATAGGCCTGCGTCGCCTCTTCATCACGCCCCTCAAGGAACCTGAGGTTGTCACCAAGGTTGCCCCATAACCGATGATCGCTAGTATCTATCTCAATTGCCGCCTTATAGTACTGCAGCGCTTCTTCAAACCGTCCAAGGTAGTACAACGTACTACCCAAATTAGCTAGAGCGCCTGAATTACTATCAAGCTCGATCGACCGACGCAATGCTAGCAATGCGTCCTCGAAGTTTCCGGCAAAAAGCCTTGCAGCACCAAGATTACTGAATGCAGCAGCACTGGAAGCGGTAAGTTCTGTGACCCGGGTCCAACTTTCTATCGCTCGGTGATACATGCCTTGGCGAAAATAGTAGGCACCTAAAGAATTTTGGGCCTTCCAATACGTTGGGTGCTGTCTAACACTTTTTAGGTAAAGCTCTTCCCCGCCCTGCAGGTCGCCTTGCGCAACCAACACAGACGCTAAACCAATACTCGCGTCCGGATTACCGGGAGAGAGTTTAAGGGTTTCCAAATATTCCAACTTGGCAGAATTCGTTTCGCCGCTGGCTAGATACAGCTCAGCAAGCGCCAACCGCATTTCAGCACTGGACTGATCTGAGGCCAAAACCTGTTTGCATCGTTGTTTACCCGCAGTGAAGTCCTCTGCTGCTTTTGTTGCTCTAAACAGTTCAATGTAGGCTCGGCAAGTTGAGGCGACCGCTAGCATAAAGTTTTCATCTCGAGAATAAGCTGACTCGAACCGCCCTATCGCTTCGCGAAGATTTTGATCTTCGCCGCTCCTGAGTAGATCTTGACCGATAAGATAATCGCGGTACGCTTGCTTGTTCAGCGTCGCTGGCGCCAACGATGCCGCTATGTTTTGGTCCGAAGTTCCCACATTCAAATTGCCCAAGACACTCTTTTGAATATCTCGTTGAATCTCAAGTAGATTTGATGTTTTTTCATTTATCTGCGTTTGCCAAACTAAACGACCTGTCGGCGCGTCTCTTAGATGGGCGTTCACTTGTAGATCATCACCGACAACGGCAACGCTACCGCCCAATATATAATCTGCCTGCGTCTTTGTGACACCTTCCGGCACATCCAACAAGTTGAGATCCCATAAGCTACCTATTTGAACAAGCTCAAGGTCGGCCACATCAGCGAAATTCACCTGCAGTTCTCGGGTAATACTGTCGGCATAGAAAACAGATTGTTGTTCAGCATCAAATTCAAAACGATCGATTGTCAAACGCGTTTTTGCGTTTGTCGACTCTGCGCCTTGATTACTAATGAACAGAACAGCGGTCAACAACAACACAATACCAACTAACATCGGCACCACGATGTCTCTCTTGCGCCGATACCGTTGACGGCCGCGCGTCGCTCGGTCAGCGATTCCCATCACCGGTGTCGCGTCGCGTCGCTCGCCTCTAACTAATTGATGTAATTTGTCGACCAAGCCTTGATATTGATCCTGCTCGATACTATCGGGCCAACGGGTAAAGTCGGCAGCCTGATGTTGTTTAAAGGCGACCGGTAGCCTGACAGAATCGATCATGACGGGCACTAGCACGTCACGATCCATGCCTTCCAGTGCTTCGTTTTTGACCCATTGGGAATCAACCGAAACTGCTGACCATACGACGAGCACGCTGGAAGCTACTTGGATTTCACGATCAATGGTTTCTTCGAACTTTTCTCCGGGAGAGATTGTCCCATCCCACCATACAGAGAAACCATCTTTTTCAAGCGCGAGCACCAACGGACGAACACGATCGATATCCTCCCTTGAGTAGCTTAGAAAAATATCTGCCAAACGCGCCGCCCCCTTACTAATTTGGTCAGCTTACACTCAAAACCCCGCAAACAAGAAATAATGAGTTGGTCGCCTACTAAATAACGTTGGTTCGAGTCTATATTGCGCTCTTAGTCGGCTTCTACCCGACTTTTCATCATCGTTATTAGGTTGATTCTAATATGAACACGACATCAATTAATGAGTGCCAACAGCCGTCGGTATGGAATACTTATCTGAGAACAAAAAAAAGGCGCCCGTAAGGCGCCTTCTATTTGCTTTGATCAGTAATTGATCAGCGTTGAATCTTGCTGCTGTTAGCCAAGTAATTCGTCGAACTCAGGTACTGCTGTGAAAAGATCAGCAACCAGTCCGTAATCTGCAACCTGGAAGATCGGTGCATCTGCGTCCTTATTGATAGCGACAATGACTTTACTGTCTTTCATACCAGCCAAGTGTTGAATGGCGCCACTGATACCAACAGCAATATACAGGTCCGGCGCAACGATCTTACCCGTTTGACCCACCTGCATGTCGTTAGGAACAAATCCTGCATCAACTGCTGCACGAGATGCACCAATTGCCGCACCCAATTTGTCGGCAACGGATTCCAACAACTTGAAGTTTTCGCCATTCTGCATACCACGACCGCCAGAGACGATTGTGCTAGCAGCAGTAAGCTCAGGACGTTCTAGAGCGACAATGTCTTCTTTAATCCAAGTCGACAAGCCGCTGTCTTTAACAATGTCACATGCTTCAATCGATGCAGTACCACCTTCGGCGGCAACACCATCAAATGCTGTACCGCGAACAGTGATGACCTTGATTGAATCGGACGACTGAACCGTCGCTATGGCGTTTCCTGCATAGATAGGCCGTTCAAATGTATCTTCACTCACAACACCGCTGATGTCCGAGATCTGGGCAACGTCAAGCAATGCGGCAGCGCGAGGCATAAAGTTTTTACCGGATGCCGTTGTCGAACCGATAATGTGTGTGTAACCCGTACCCAGCTCAACAATGAGGTCTGCAATGTTTTCAGCTAACTGATGCGCATAGACGTCATTATCGGCAACGATAACCTTCGAAACACCCACGATCTTCGACGCAGCTTCACCTGCAGCGGCGCAATTACCACCAGCAACTAGCATTTCAATGTCACCACCGATTGCCTGAGCTGCTGCAACGTTAACCAACGTTGCTGGCTTTACTGTATTATTGTCATGTTCTGCAATTACTAAAATAGTCATTAGATCACCTTCGCTTCGTTCTTTAGTTTGTCAACCAGTTGTTCGACAGACTCTACAACAATACCTGCCTGACGTTCCGCTGGAGGATTAACCTTGAGTGTCTTAACGCGTGGCGTAACATCTACACCGAGATCAGCCGGTGTCATAATGTCGATTGGCTTTTTCTTAGCTTTCATGATGTTAGGCAATGAAGCGTAACGAGGCTCGTTTAATCGAAGGTCGGTTGTTACAACGGCAGGTAGTTTTACCGTGATTGTTTCAAGACCACCGTCAACTTCACGAATGACTGTCGCCTCTGTTTCGCTCAAATCGATTTTGGATGCGAAGGTTGCTTGAGGCATACCGGTCAGCGCAGCGAGCATTTGACCAGTCTGGCTGTTGTCGCCATCAATCGCCTGCTTACCCGTAATAACCAGTTGCGGCGCTTCTTTGTCGATAACCGCTTTGAGTACCTTGGCAATTCCCAAAGGCTGTAATTCTTCGTCAGTTTCGATCAAAATTCCACGATCTGCACCCAGTGCAAGCGCCGTACGAATTTGTTCCTGACACGCCGTTGGTCCTACAGAAACAACAACTACTTCTTCCGCAGTACCTGCTTCTTTTAGACGGACAGCTTCTTCAATTGCAATCTCATCGAATGGATTGACTGACATTTTCACATTGTTTAGATCGACGCCGCTATTATCGCTGAGTACACGTATACTTACGTTGTAATCGACAACACGCTTGGCAGTTACTAGAACTTTCATGAATTCCTCTGCTCGTGATGGTAAAATCGTTGGCCCAAGTACATCGACTAGGTGTTACACCCAAAAAGTCAAAACCCGGGGGGAAGCTAATAAAGGCAGCTGCCTTAAAGAGCGCGTATTCTGCCGTTTTATACCTACTCGGTCAATAGCACATCTAACCCGGTAAGGTTGACCTAAGTGCATAATTCCTAAGCGATTCTTACAAAAGGTGCAGCGCAGCATTTATTGGCTATTATTGATACGAATGATTTCCTTTAATAGACTAGTTTCCTTACAATAGCCGCCGACTAATTAACCGGGCAATGAATGCTTAATATTGCCCAAACCCCAGAGCTCATTATGAGCTGTTAAGGAGTAACAACTGTGGAACGAGAATCAATGGAGTTTGACGTAGTTGTCGTTGGAGGCGGCCCTGCCGGCCTTGCGACTGCAATCAAATTCGCTCAACTTGCGGCCGAAAATGGCGAAGAATTCACTGTCTGTTTGGTGGAAAAAGGCTCAGAGATCGGTGCCCATATTCTTTCCGGCGCTGTCGTTGAACCAAGAGCACTTAATGAATTGTTTCCAGATTGGAAAGCCATGGGTGCGCCACTCACCAACCCAGTCACGGACGATGATGTCTACTATTTGGTTGATGAGAAACAAGGCATGCGTCTTCCTTCGTGGTTAGTACCGAGCGCACTCCACAATCCAGGTAACTACGCGACGAGTCTTGGCAATCTTTGTCGTTGGCTAGGCGAACAAGCGGAAGAACTGGGTGTGAATATCTTCCCAGGTTTCGCCGCCAGCGAAGTGCTCTACAACGAGGATGGCTCGATTAAAGGTATCGCAACCGGCGATATGGGTGTTGCCGCAAATGGCGAACATAAGCCGTCCTATCAGGCGGGTTACGAACTGCACGCTAAATACACTGTGTTTGCTGAAGGCTGTCGAGGACACCTGGGCAAGCAGGTTATGGAAAAATTCGACCTAACGAAGGATTCCGACACGCAGCACTATGGTATTGGATTCAAAGAAGTATGGGATATCGACCCCGAAAAACATGTACCTGGCAAAGTCGTTCATACGGTCGGCTGGCCTTTAGGTCATTTCCCCGGTGGGACTTTAGGCGGATCTTACATGTACCATCTCGAAAACAATCAGGTGGCACTCGGCTTGATCATTGACCTTGGTTATTCAAATCCACATTTGAGTCCGTTCGATGAATTTCAGCGGTTCAAGCAACACAAAATCATTAAACAATACCTTGACGGTGGCAAACGCGTTTCCTATGGTGCGCGCGCGGTCGTTAAAGGTGGCTTGCAAGCTTTACCAAAACTAACGATGCCCGGCGGATTACTCGTTGGGGATGATGCTGGCTTCCTTAATAACTTGAAGCAAAAAGGCACGCATACTGCGATGAAGTCAGGCATGTTGGCGGCAGAATCTGTTTATGCCGCGGTTAAAGCCGGTGAACTCGGTGCAGAACTGAATAGCTATCCTGAAGCCTTTGAAAAATCTTGGTTGTACGACGAACTCTTCACCGCAAGAAACACAACGGGCTGGTTACATAAGCTTGGCTTATTCTTGGGTTCAGCGGCAACCTGGGTAGATCAGTATGTCTTCAGAGGACGCATGCCTATCACTTTAAAGGATCCAAAACCTGACTATGCGGCTCTTAAGTTGGCCAGTAAATCTGAGAAAATTGATTACCCTAAGCCCGACGGTGTCATCAGCTTTGACAAATTATCATCGGTCTTCATCACCAACACGTCACACGAAGAAGACCAACCCTGCCATCTGCAGCTAAAGGACCCTAGTGTTCCGATCAGCAGTAATCTTCCTCTGTACGATGAACCGGCACAGCGTTATTGCCCTGCTGGCGTTTATGAAGTAATTGAAGAAACCGATGGCAGTAACCGTTTCCAAATCAATGCGCAGAACTGCATTCATTGCAAAACCTGTGACATTAAAGACCCTGCCCAGAATATCAATTGGGTTGTGCCGGAAGGCACGGGTGGTCCGAACTATGGGAATATGTAGCACGGCTATTTGAGTCTACTGCGGCTGCTTCAGCCGTAATATAAGAAGAGCAGATTCGATCGTCGAACTGCTCTTTTTTTTGTTCGTCATTTAAGCGTCGGTACTTGCGCTGGATCGAATCGCACTGTCCTTCATCTATGCTATGAAGGTTCAATCATGACGGGGAAAAACTGATCATAACTCCACAAACCTAGCCACTGTTTACCCTGCCACTGCTCAGTCACCAACAGATCCATTAACTGATAGAAAACATTGCGATTTATTCTAGCTTCAAGGCCCTCTCGAATATGGATGTAAGGCGCAGGCTCGTCCGAGTCAGGGTTAATATCGATTCGCAGCGTATGGTCAGCGTCGCAATTCACTTCTTCAGCCATATTGGTCGTAAAGCTCAATTTTTGCGCCTTACCCTGCCCCTCATTACGTAACAAAATGGCAATAAAAGGTGCATCCTCAACAACGATTCTGCATTTCTCGACGGGGGTCACTAAATAATAATCGTCATCTTCTTTTCTTAGCACGGATGCAAACAAGTGCACCAACCGATCTCTTTTGATGACGGACCCTTCGTGGACCCATTCCCCATTGGCTCGAATCTGCATATCGATGTCTTTAACATTATCTGGATGCCAAAGATGTACAGGCGGATGCGGTAAACCCTTTACCTTTTCAAGGCCATTTAATAGTGAGTAGGCAGCCGCTTCATTCATAGCCATATTGATATCCTCCGGATTCAACAACGAAACAATATTTTAGACGCAAAACAATAATTAAGCCGTTCCATGCTCGACTTGCTGCTCGTATTGAGCTTCAGCATTAGACTGCAGTAAAGATGCGTTTAACGAGCGATATGCTCATAGTTATAGAGACAGTTACGGGGTTACAACCTGATTGGTTCAAAACCGGCTGGTGCCTGTAATGAATCAAACGGCAAAAGACGCGAAGCGCGTTTAGCCGCCGATGAACTTCATCACTGTCACTTCACCTTGGAATGCTAGCTTCTTATCATCAAGCGCACTCAGCAGCATTTTCTGTAATTTCGGCAGCGCCACATGTGAAGGCTCGTCAATGATATCACCGATGTATTGCCGGCGACTGCTACTCAAACAGCCATAAAGATAACCATCGGAGGACAATCTTAGTCGCGTGCAAGAGCGGCAGAAGGGTTCGCTTTCGTTGGCAATAATACCAAAGGTGCCTCGACCAGGAATCGCAAATCGCGCTGCGGTTGAATCATAAGGCGCATCCGTTCGAGCGAACTCGTAGCGGGTTCTTATTTCGTCCAACAATGATTCCATCGAGATGAAATCCTGTTGAAATCCACCACCGCTAACCAGGTGACCCATTCTCATCAGTTCGATAAAACGCAACTCGATACCACGATCCAGACAATAGTCGAGCATCGGCAGTATGTCCTGACCGTTTTGACTACGCAGCGGTACCATGTTGATCTTAACTTTAAGTCCGGCTTCTAACATTGCATCAATGCCAGCAAGCACCGTCTCCAGATCGCCGCTTCGTGCAATCTGTTGGAATTTTAATGGGTTCAACGTATCGAGGCTAATGTTGATACGCTTTAAACCAGAGTCAATGATCACTTCTTTTTTCTTCAACAGCAGTTGGCCATTGGTTGTCAGACTAATATCCTGCAGGGGCAATTTCGTCACGCCGAGTAAGAAGTCATCAAACTTAGGCGTCACTAAAGGCTCACCCCCGGTGATACGAATCTTATCGATACCCGTTGCTTGTTGAAGATAAACCACCGCTTTCAGCAGTTCGGTCGCGGGCATCTCATTTTGCGCTTTCATCAATCGCTTGCCATCGGGCACGCAGTAAGTGCAGGCGTAGTTGCATGCAGCTGTAAGGCTTACTCGAAGGTTTCGAAATTGTCTGCCCAAACGGTCGACAATCATTTCATTGCTACCTGGTTGTAGTGTTGTTGATTCGGTTACGACACCGTGTTGATCATGACGTCATTTGCCTAGAATTATTACATGGAAGCGGGCGCGATCATACTGCCTTGATGAAACTATAAGACCCTACAGTTAGGCTGCCTATTACGCCCTATTATAGAACGCTACTGATGAACCCGATTGAAGCACCCTTTTGTACACTTCCCGATCGAAAACATCCTATACTTCGCCTAACATGCGAACTGACCAAGCGGTAGGCCTTGTCAAACGGCCGCGTCAAACGGCTGTGTCAAACGGCTGTGTCAAAAAGCGTACTGAACAATCGGCCATTAGGCTTGGTCCAAAAAAATCGTAGATCCACAATTAGAGTTTCCGTCAATGGCTGCAACGATCAAATTAGCAAACCTATTCAATAGGTCTAATCAATGGGACTAATTAACACCCTAACGCACCCGATTGTCTCGTGGCTAACGCGCGAGAGTAATACCCGCCCTCGCCCTTTGAGCGACTTCGAGCGAATTCAGCACGAACTCAAACCCTGTGACGTGATCCTGGTCGAAGGTCGTTCCCGCATCAGTGATGTCATCCGTATGACCACACAAAGCCCTTGGACACATGCAGCGCTTTATGTCGGACGTTTACATGACGTTGAAGACCCGGACCTGAGGGAGATTATACAACACCATTATCAAGGGGAACCGACGGACAGACTCATTATCGAGAGTCAACTCGGCCAAGGTACTGTCGTCACCAAGATTGATTTTTATAAGAACGAGCATTTGAGAATTTGTCGGCCCTCTCGACTCGGCATCAAGGATAGCCATCAGGTTATTCGCTATGCGGTCAGCCGTCTGGGTGTGGACTATGACGTACGACAGATTTTTGATCTGGCTCGATTTATGTTCCCCTGGTCCTTTTTACCAAGACGATGGCGATCCAGCTTATTCCAACACAATGCCGGACGCTCAACGCGGACTGTTTGCTCGACCATGATTGCTGAAGCATTTGCATTCGTACAATTTCCGATCCTGCCTTTAGTGAAATTACCTTCGGAAAATACCGAAGGTGAAAAAATGCAATTGTTCCGCAGGAACCCCAAACTTTGCACGCCGAGTGATTTCGACTATTCACCCTACTTCAAAATTATTAAGTACCCCTTCATCGATATCCATTATCACGATAGTCATCATCTACTGCCTTGGCACGGTTCAAGGGTTTTGGAAGATGAAGAATCGAGTTACTACCTGACCAATGATGGCATACCTAAAGATCATGAGGTGCAGGAAGCAATTGACGAGGCTGTTGCCGTCAAGAGAGCTGCTGAAGTCGAAGCCGCTGAGGAAAATCAAACCGACGAAGATCGTCTATCCGAATCAGACGATGAGCAAAAAGAACCGCAAACAGCGACAAGCAATACTGATTCCGGTGGAGAAACGCACAAACATTAAACGGGGAACTATCCTCGTTTTTTGTCATTGTGGAAATGATTGATCGCGCTACGAACAACATTGAACAACATTGAACAACATTGAACAACGTCGAAAAACGTCGAAAAACATTGAAAAAATTACTGAAAACGTTTTTGAATGGTCTCAATTAATTTTTTGGTGAATGACTGCGCCCAAAAAACCTTGTTGGATCCTTTCACTAGCAAGACATCACCCGCGCTCAATGTATCTACAAAGGCGTCTAAATCGAACTCACTTACTGCCCCGTAATGGCCCGAACGACCGGGGCAAGTAGCAAAACCATCACCAAAGGTAATCACCTCGTCTAGCACTGTTGCACGCGCTGCAACTTGCTCATGTGTGGCCAGGGATGTGTCGCCCAGCTCAAGCATCTCGCCCAGCAAGGCAATAGTCCGCAGCGCGGCTGTCGACGCAAGCGCTTCGATCGCATAAGACATGCTGACGGGGTTTGCATTGTAACTATCATCAATGACAAGGATATCAGAGGCCGTTTTCGCATTCGGTTCGCACGGGATGCTGACCTGATTACCGCGTCCGAGCGGTGCTTCTAATGAAGCAAAATCAGCGGCGGCTTGCACAACATCAGCGCCCATTAGATCAACCGCAGCCAAAACGGCTAGAGAGGTTAAAATGCGGTGCTCACCGGCATTATTCAGTGTATAGCGCACGGCTTGCCCCCTGACCGATGCTGCGACGGTCGAATCGTTAAAATCTATCAGATGAACATCAGCCGTTGTCTGCAGACCGAAGGTGACGATATGAGCAGCCCTCGTGCCGAGCGTATTGAGTTCCTCCGGTACGATTAAAACCCCCTCGGGTTGCAGACCATCCGTAATCGTTAATTTCTCTCGCCTAATCGCATCGAGGTTTTCAAAGTTTCCAATATGCGCCGGCAGCACATTCAACAACATACTGACATGAGGTTTTGTAAGCAGCGACAGAGGCGCAATTTCTCCCGGATGATTTGTGCCAATTTCAAATACACCATAGCGACTTGAACTCGGCATTCTTGCCAGTGAAACGGGCACACCCCAGTGATTATTTAAACTGCCCGTCGAAGCATGGGTTGAGCCTTGCTTCAGTAGCAGCTGTTCAAGCCAATGGCGGGCCGTCGTCTTACCCGCACTACCAGTAATTGCGGCAACTGTACCGGTCATTCTATCTCTGGCGCTCGCCCCCAATTGCCAAAGTCCATCTAGAGTATCTTCAACAACAAGCACCGGACAATCTGGCTGTGCATGTTCATAATACTCAGCCGATACCATCACCGCAGCCGCCCCGTGGGACACAGCGGCATCGATAAACTCATGACCATCTCGGGCTGATTGCGAAGAAGTACTAAAACGGGGCCCCGGGTCGCCGGCTAAGGCAATAAATAAATCGCCGTCATTTACTGAACGACTGTCGATGCAGATACCGCGTATGTCAGATCCAAGCGATGATTGCTCTGGAAAAAATTCGGCGAGCGCCTGCCAAGTCCACAGGGTCTGGTTATTATTTGTCATGCTAAGGCCTCTGCGCTGCCTGTTCATCACTCATTAATCGATGCACCATTGTAAAAGCATCTTCTCTACCGTCGTAGTAGCCGACGCATTGCTCTTGAATTGCATAACCTCGGCTTTCGTAAAACCGAATCGCCGCCGTATTTTGACATCTTACTTCCAGCTTGATGAATTCCTGTCCAGCAATTCTCGCGGACGCCTCGAGCCACAACAATAATGCTTCACCCAAACCTTGCTGTCTGAACTCTGGCTTGGTCGCAAGTAAATTCAGATGGCAATGACGAGGATAAAATTCCATCGCCGCAAAAGCCTGAATCGAAAGCTCTTGTCGCGCTGTAATAACAACACAGTCCGGATGCTGAATCAGCTTCAATAGCCTTGCGGGTTTCCAGCGCCAATGCAGACCCGACTCAATATAGTCACGGGAAAGCTTTGCCAACTCGACGCAATCTGCATTTTTAGCAAACCCAATTTGGACGTTCAACGTAGCCAACGATTGGCAGAAATTAGTTCAGAAAGTTGTTTCACGATGCTTCGGTTCCATCCATGTCATATGCTTCAGCTTGCTCTCGCAGCAAATATTTTTGCACCTTGCCGGTCGACGTTTTAATAAGATCGCCAAAAATCACAGTTCTAGGCACCTTAAAGCGTGCCATTTCACTGCGGCAGTAACTGATAACTTCGTCGCTGTGCAAACTTTCACCTTGCTTTACAGTAACGAACGCACAAGGGTGCTCACCCCACTTCTCATCAGACTTAGCGACCACTGCCGCTTCAAGAATTTTCGGATGCTTGAACAATACATCTTCTATTTCAATACTGGATATATTCTCGCCACCGCTGATGATGACATCTTTTGACCGATCCTTAATTTGGATATACCCGTCCGGGTGGCATACAGCGATATCGCCGGAATGAAACCAACCACCCTCGAAAGCAGCCTGGGTAGTGACAGGATTTTTTAAATAGCCTTTCATAACAATATTACCGCGCATCATAATCTCACCCTGGCTGACGCCATCCCAAGGAACCGGATCAAGTGTATCCGGGTCGGCAACCATCATTGCGCCGGCCAACACCGAGGATATGCCTTGGCGTGCTTTCAAACTGGCTTTCTCTACTTCAGAGCAACCGTCCCACTGGGCGCGCCACGCGGACACCACCATTGGACCATACGTTTCTGTTAGCCCATAAACCTGCGTGACATTGACGCCTAACGCTTCCATGCCTTGAATCACAGCGGCGGGCGGGGCCGCGCCTGCTGTCATGACCTTGACCAAATGAGTAATACCCTGTTTGTGTTCATCCGCCGCATTGATGAGCGAATTGAGCACAACAGGCGCACCACAAAAGTGCGAAACCTTATTATGTTTAATCGACTCAAAAACAGCATCCTCGCGCACATGACGCAAACATATCGTCGTCCCCACAGTTGTTGCCAAGG
>CAJJAA010000025.1 GCA_905182025.1 uncultured OM182 clade bacterium | reverse complement strand
TATCAAGCATCCGGTAATGTCATGACCGAGGCTGACATGGATGCTAAAATTTTCCGTGACCTTTATGTAGCCTTAGGTGAACCGGTTGGTTCCGGCGCGTGGGCTGTTCGTGTGCATTACAAGCCGTTTGTGCGATGGATATGGTTTGGTGGTTTGCTCGTTGCACTCGGCGGATTAACAACGCTGTTAGACAAGCGCTATCGCATTGTGAAAAAGAGACGCGATAGTGCTGTGCAGACTTCTTCGCCAAAAACTTCAGCCACAAACACTTCGCAAGCGGCAATCGGGGCAGGTTCATGACTGATCAAAAAGCAGTCCCTGCTCAAGACGCGGTTCACGATACTGTCGACTCGATCGACCGTCTTGATTCAACCGACAAACCCCGTAATCTGAACAAGACTCTACTTGTACCTTTGTTTGTTTTCTTATCACTGGTGGCGATACTCGCGATTGGATTTCAATTGGAAGATCCGCACAAGTTGCCCTCGGTTCTGATTGATCGCCCGTTTCCAGAGTTCGCAATGCGTGAGCTGCATGATGCGCAGCGCACTGTGACGCAAAACGATTTTAAAGGTGAGGTCAGTCTGGTGAATGTCTGGGCTACCTGGTGTCCAAATTGTGTCATGGAGCATCCCCAACTAACGGCAATTGCGGCAAGTGGTGTGCCCCTTTATGGGATTAACTACAATGATGTCGATGAAAAAGCTAAAGGATGGTTACAGCGGTACGGTGATCCATTTACTTTCAATATCGTTGACGACCAAGGAAAGTTGGGGATCGACCTTGGTGTTTACGGTGCGCCCGAAACCTTTGTTTTGGATAAAAATGGTGTCATTCAATACAAACATATTGGTGAGGTCACACAGAGAGATTGGTTGATAACGATCAAGCCTTTGATTGAGCAGTTGGAGCATGATTCTTAATGCATAGAGCTGGATTTCTGCTAACAGCAGCGCTGATGTTTGGTTGTCTTACCTTTGGGCATCATGCAAATGCTGCGATCGATGCCTATGCGTTTCCGGACGAGACGTTACGTGACCGCTACAACGGGTTGATCGACGAACTTCGTTGTCCACAATGTTTGAACACAAATCTTGCCGGGTCAGATGCAATGGTCGCTAAAGATCTGCGCCGAGAGGTGCATCGATTGGTGCTGGAAGGCAAGTCAGATGATGAAGTATTAGAATTTATGTATGAACGCTACGGGGATTTCATCCTTTATGAACCTCGATTCAAACGGGGTACTTGGCTGTTGTGGTTAGGACCTATCGCACTGCTGCTGTTGGCGCTGTTTTTTGGCATAAGGTTCAGCCGTCTAAGCAATCAAGTTTCAAACCTCACCGAAGACGAAGATCGAAAGATTGATCAACTCCTAAAATCACAAGAAAGTAGCGCTGACAAATGATGACATTTTGGTTGATGGCCTTCGGGCTCTGTTTGGTCGCCTGCGGATTTGTACTGATACCGTTGTACTTATCACGCTCTGAAGTGGCCGAAGCAGAAAACGCGAAAGCGCTGAGAACGGACACTAACGTCGCAATCTTCGCCGAGCGACAGGGTGAGTATCGGCAGTCCCTCGAGCAAGGGGATATCACTGCTGCTGAATTTGATTTGCTGGAGATTGAATTGAAGAAGAATTTATTGCAGGAAGCCGATACGTCGCCAGGTTCTCTCAAGCTTGCCAAACAAAGTCGTACGCTACCGCTGGTGCTGGCACTATGCGTGCCGTTGTTTGCATTCATCGCCTACTCGGATATGGGTCTTTCTTGGGGGGCTATTACAGACGTAGAGTTAGCTCAGGAGTTAAATAGTACTGAAGGGCATGATGAAGGTGACGTGGTCGCGAGTGTCATAAAGTTGGCAAAACGCTTGGAAAGTCAGCCAGATAATATTGAAGGTTGGTTTTTGTTAGCGCAGTCTTACTCGAACGTGCAGCAGTATGAAAAATCCGCCGATACATTTGCTTACTTGCTGACCAAATTCCCAAGGGATCCTTCGTTATCCACCTATTACGCTGAAGCATTATTTATGGCGGATGATCGGTCCATGACACCTCGCGTCGTAGCTGCTGTCGAAACGAGCCTAGAGATAAATCCACAGAACATTTCGATGCTTGAAATTAAGGCCATGGCAGCATTTCAAGCCGATGATCTACAAGGTGCCTTGGTCTATTTCGAAAAGGCGATGGCTGCAGGTGCTGAGCCGGATCGGGCGCAGATGATTCGACTCGCCATGAAGCGTATCGAAGAAGATATGCTCGCTCGGGGAATGACGCCGGTGTTTGGAAATGAAGCGCTTGCGGACAACAGTGGTGTGGCAGAATCAGCCGACGCACAAACGGCGGGCAGTTCAAGTGAAGCTGTTACGGCTGGACGAAGTTTGCAGGTGTTAGTTGAAGTGGCAGACTCTGTTTCTTCCGGTGCAAGTGCATCAGTATTTGTGTTTGCTCGAGCCATTGGTGGACCGCCGATGCCTTTAGCCGTTCAGCGAATGGTGAAAGGTGCCTTGCCAAAACTCGTCACACTGGATGAGTCGATGGCGATGATGGAGGGCATGGGTTTGGCCAATTTCGATCAAGTTGAAGTGGTGGCAAGAATATCGTCCTCCGGCATAGCGAACGTTAGCCCTGACGATTATCAGGCGATATCCATGCCGATAGATTTAAAGGGTGACCTTAGTGTTATTAAGCTGGTGATCGAAAAGAAGGTCAAAGACCAGTAGAAGACCAGAAAAAGATAAATAAAAAGTGGATACAAAGGTTATCAATAAAAAAGCGCACAATTGAAGACCGCTATTGTTAACTAACGAGTGATAAAAATTCCGCTGTACGCTGAACATTCAATCTTAAAAAAAATAAGGAAGTGTTATGAGTTCGTTGCTGACCCCCATGAGTTTTACTCGTGGTCCTGATATGAAAAACCGTTTTATGCTGGCCCCGCTCACAAATTCACAAAGTCACGATGATGGTGTCTTGTCAGATGAAGAGTTTCACTGGTTAACACTTCGGGCCAAAGGTGGCTTTGGATTGACGATGACGTGTGCGGCGCATGTTCAAGCAATAGGGCAGGGTTTTCCCGGTCAATTAGGTGTCTTTTCAGACAATCACCTTGAAGGTTTGACGCGATTAGCCAAAGAGATCAATGGTAGTGACAGTATTTCTATTTGCCAGCTTCATCACGCGGGTAATCGCTCGCCGAAAGAGCTGATAGGTGGCGATCCGGTATGTCCGTCAGCTGACGAAGATACAGGCGCTCGTGCATTGAGTTTAGAGGAAGTAAAACAGTTGCGAGATGACTTTATTGCAGCGGCAGTTCGAGCAGAGGAAGCTGATTTTGACGGCGTTGAATTACATGGCGCGCACGGCTATATCATCTGCCAGTTTTTAAGTAGTGACCTTAATCATCGTGAAGATGAATATGGTGGCAGCCTTGAGAATCGTAGCCGATTATTGTTCGAAATCATTGATGGTATCCGTGAGCAATGCAATCCCGAATTTTGTCTAGGGGTGCGTCTTTCTCCTGAAAGGTTCGGTATTAAACTGGCGGAATCCATTCAGGTTGCTCAGAATTTAATGGACAGCGGTAAGATTGATTTTCTTGATATGTCGCTGTGGGATGTATTTAAAACACCCGCTGAAAAAGAATTTGGTGATAAACCGTTGATCGAGTATTTTGCTGAGCTAAATCGAGGCGAGACCAAATTAGGCGTAGCGGGCCAGATTCGTACACCAGCCGAAGCCGAAAAGGCAATGGATACCGGGATAGACTGGATCATGCTTGGTCGAGCCGCAATCCTGCATCATGACTTTCCGATAAAATATGAGCAGGATTCAACATTTGTGCCTGCAGAGTTGCCTGTCAGCCGCGACTATTTAGCAAATGAGGGTCTTTCGCCTAAGTTCGTTGAGTATATGTCGAGCTGGAAAGGCTTTGTCAGCGACTGATACAGTCTTAGGAGCACGGTGGCGGGCATAAGCCTGCCACCTATCTCCTTACCTTTGTATATCTCTCTCTATCTCCCTCTTTACCTCTCTATCTAGGCGCAAGCGACCGAACCGCCATCACAGGTAATGACCTCGCCAACGGTAAAAGCACCCGCCCGAGAACTCAAGAAAATAGCCAGACCGGCGATGTCTTCAGGCGTACCGACGCGACCTCGTGGGTTACTCTCGCCGACGCTACTCCAGTCAACATCTGTCTCACCGCCAAAACCAACCCCGGCGCTTAACATCCACGTAGGGAAAGGACCTGGCGCAATTGCGTTGCAAATAATGTTACGTTTGACCAAATGTGCGGCTAGAACACGCGTCAGATGGTGTACGGCAGCCTTCGATGGACCATACGAAAAATTGTCAAATATGGGCGTTTTGATTCCATCAACCGAACCCACATTGATAACGCGTGCTGGATCTTCGTGGCTGGCTGCTTTTTCCAACATAGGCAGTAGTTTTTGCGTTAGAAAGAATACCCCTTTCACGTTGGTGTCCATCACCTTGTCCCAACCGGCTTCCGGAAATTCTTCAATCGGCGCACCCCAGGTGGCACCGGCATTGTTAATGAGAACATCAAGCTTATCTTCTTGCGATGATAATGCGGCAACGACTGTTTCGATGCCTTCTATCGAGGATAGGTCGCCGGCTATAGGGATACACTGCCCGCCATAAGTTTCCTGTAGTCGGGTTGCAGTTGCAGCGCAGACATCAGCTTTGCGAGAGCTAATATACACTTTCGCGCCGTTAGCCAAAAAGCCCGCCGCGATCATCTCTCCGATACCGCGAGAGCCGCCTGTAATGAGTGCGACCTTACCTTCAATCGAGAATAGATTGTTCATTGTTGATCCCTAAATAGAATGTGGTTTTGATTTGCTCGACGTAGCTGATTCAATGTGATGTTATTCGTACAACTAAAGTCGAGAATAGTACGTTAGGACAATCGCTTCAATTATCATATGGCCACTGACTTTGGTATATAAGTGGGCTGAATTTAGTAAACCAAAAGGACGAAAAAAAATGTCGATACAGCGAATAAAGTGCGGTTCACGAATGAGCCAGGCGGTGGTCTGCAACGGTATTGTTTCTACAGCAGGGCAGGTGGCACGGCGAGCCGGTGGTGAAGATGCAGAGAAACAAACTGCAGACATTTTGAGCGCCATAGACGAGTTGTTGGCTGAGGCTGGGACTGATAAGTCAAAACTGCTTACTGCCAGTATCTGGTTAGCTGATATGGCGGATTTTAAAGCAATGAACAAGGTCTGGGATGCATGGATTGTGCCTGGTGAAGCGCCGACGCGAGCGTGTGTGGAATCTCGATTGGCAGCCCCACAGTTTACGGTTGAAATTGCGGTTACAGCAAGCGTTTAATTTTTTGAGTTTCGCTGCACCAAATTTATGCGAAAAAATCAAAACCTGACCCTTGATTAGTTATGCCCAAGGTGCAAAATGTAATGGCAGTTTAAATTCATTTACGATCGGTGTTCATATCAAGGGAGTAAAACAACAGAGCTTTAAAGATCACTTTACATTAATTTTTCAATAACGAAGGTGACATTATTCGATGGCGAAAAGATCTCACGTAAATTGTTCCGCAAACCGAAGAAAATCTAACGAAGGGAGGAAATCGAAAAAGCACCAACAGCATTATCCCAATCACCAGGGCAATCCTGATCATCAGGGATACGACGATCGGCAGAGTCTGCGCCAGAGTGCGGACATATATACGCTGCCAATAACGACCCCAGCGACGGAAACAGCGTATAAACCAAAACGCTGCAACCGACCGCTTGAGGCAAAAAACCCCGCTCAACAACAATACATCAACGCAATCAAAAGCAACTGCTTAACCTTTGGTATTGGTCCTGCCGGTACGGGTAAGAGCTATTGTGCTGCTGCGATTGCTGCAGATGCTTTGCAGTCCGGGCGGATCGAACGCATTATTCTAACCAGGCCAGCTGTCGAAGCCGGTGAAAATTTAGGTTTTCTACCCGGTGACGTCGATGAAAAGTTTGCAGTTTATATTGAAGCTTTTCGGGACTGCCTGAATGAAAGGTTAGGTTCAGGTGCCGTTGACTATTTTCTACGACACGGTCGCATTGTAGCCGCCCCCCTGGCGTTTATGCGTGGTAAAACATTCGGCGCCGACAGTTTTGTGATTTTAGATGAAGCGCAGAACACAAGTGTCTCTCAAATGAAGATGTTTCTGACTCGAATCGGTGAAGACTGCAAAGTTGTGGTCAACGGTGATATCGATCAAAGCGATATTCATGGCACCAATGGTCTGGCGGATGCGACGGGTCGCGTATCCGGTCTGCCGAGTGTTTACGTGCATGAATTTGAGCGAGACGATATTGTGCGAAGTGGTTTGGTTCGGCACCTTATGGATCGATACGAAACCTGACATTTTGATTGTTGAGTTTTTGTAGGACTACACGTACGACTTCATCAGTCATAGCGTCTAGAGCACCATCATCTGTTATGGACAATAGATGATGGTGCAGGAGGGGTCATGATGGATGAACTAGATCGAGCAATATTTTTTGACTCAATATTTTTGGTGTTGTGGGCAGTCGTCTTCGTACCTTACGCGTTGAGAGAGGAAAAATATGGATTGTTGCTTTCAACCTTTTTTAGTTTGGTCCTATTCGAAATATATCTAACCTGGAATCTTCGTGAATACCCTTACAATATTGTTGCGGGCATTCTTGCCGCATCCGTAGGTTTGGGCGGTGGTTTTCTCATGCACTACTTTAATGAACGAGAAAAGAGGAAGTAATCATGAGAGAGCTTAAGAAAGATGAAGTACGCGCGGTAAGTGGTGGGTTTGGAGTGCCTGGGATAATAATTGGTGCAGGTATAGGGGCATTTGGTGCCGCATCAAAAAAAGCATCTTTAGATCAAGTTTTGCTGGCTGCGTTGTTTGGTGGTGCAGCAGGCGCAGCTGGTAACTTGGCGGCCTCAGCGGCATCTGGTGGTATCGCAATGCGAGTTGCTTGGGGGCTTCGGTCCGGAGGACTATCATTCATTTCAGGAGCAATTGGTGAAAGTGGCGCTCAACGATCAATGAATAGGCCGAGTAATGGCGGTGATCTGCTACGAATTGGTTCGCAGGAAAGATACTAGATCGTCGATAGACATAAAAACGTCAGAGAGCCATTTAGTCGAAGTCAGGACTAAATGGCTCGACGCCTAAACCTCCTAAACCAAAAACCTTTCCATGACTGCGCGGCGATCATCCGGAATAGGCACAGATTTTCTCGCCACCAGATCCATCGTTACAGCGACAGCCTGACAGGTAACAACACATTGACCCGTTTCGACATTAAATATCAGATGTAGCATGTGCTGTGTCTTTTCGCCCAAGCTGAGAATACCCGAGACCATTTCGAATCGATCGTTGGGTTGCAGAATACCGTGATGATCCATGCGATATTCAAGTACAGCGCCACCAACAACGCCTTTACCTCGCTCGTTTTCACCGGGTGTGAATCTAGCCCAGAGATTGGGCATCGAATCAGAACTTTTCCCGATGTAGTGAAAGGGCTGTAGCGAGCCTGCTTCATCACATTCATCAGCGTGAATAATACCTCTGCCGATTTGGCTAAAGCCCGCTTCATGGCTCTGAACGAGATTGAGCTTGGAGTGTGCCAATGCCTTTGTTTCGATACCTCGACTACCGGCGTAGGCAGGTAGTGGTTCAAGGCTGTGATTGGTGTCTGTCAGTGACATTTCGATCACATAGACGAAGGCCGCCATCACGTCGTTTGTGCCTGTATTGCGCAGTTCGGCCAGTACGGTGAAACTATTGCTAGCCACATTCAGTAGTTTCAAGTAGCCGCTGATCGGTACGGCGATTCTAGCTTCAGCGATAAATCGCATGTGTTGCGAGCGGATGGAACGTCTTACGGCAGGTAATTGTTGCGGTGTAATGAGATTGTTTTCGAGCAAGCCCGCCTCAAGCGTCTGCTGCATTTTTTGACCGAAGAATCTGACGTTGAGATGATCGTTTTCATCACACTCCCATCGATTAACTGATCCTAAGTAAACGGGCCCGGATTGGTTCATGACAGTTTTGATCTCTGAATTTCAAAGCCAGCAAGGATACCTAAGTGTGTCTTGAGTGCCAATTAAGTTGTGTGTCAAATTCGAGCTAAATCTGTGATCGCCGAAGTTCAAAATGGTTTTAGACCCAAGGCATAAACCTCGCGCTGAGATCGCGTGCTTAAACCGAGCGTCTAGTCTTCTGGAAAAGGGTCTGTCATGCCTTTTTCAAGTGGGATCTGGAAAGCATTCAGGGTGAGCGAGATCAAACAGTAGTAACCCACTGTAGCAACGAGCTCGATCATGCCGTTTTCGGTGAAGCAAGAGACTGCCTCCGCATAAGTCGTATCGGTAATCTGATGCTTGTTTAGCAACTCTAGAGCAACCTGGTGTGCCAAGGCTTCTTTGTCTTTGAACGCGGCTTGGCCAGTCTTACCTAGTTCGTCCAACAGGGTTTCGTCTACACCGGCTTGGATGGCAAGACGTCGATGCGCAGCGAATTCAAATTTTGAATGGTAGTAGGCGCCGACGGTACATATCGCAACTTCCTTGATGTTTTCCGGTAGCGACGAATCAAAGCGAATAGCCGACCCCAGTGCTTGCGCTGCACTGCCGACCGCTGGCGATCTCACAAAGGCGCCAAAAGGACCAATCATACCAATGCCCGGACGTCCGTTGCCGCGTGGTCCTTGTTCGATACTCTCAAGTACAGCTTTCTGTTTAGCGTTGAGTTGATCTCGCTCTATCGGGCTTAGTCTCATAATGTTTTACCTATCGTTGTTTGTTGTTAGGCTACTTGATGTGACCACCGGTAGGAAGTGGCGCAGGTTACCAAAGCGGGGCATTGGCTAGCGTGAACAATAAACTACCGCGGCTTTTACAAAAAAGACAACGTTTAAGACGGGTCAAAAAAACGCCGAATACGCGTGTCAGCATCGCGGCTTTGTTGATGTTTAAGCCGGGTTGTATTGGCGATCTCAGTTCGGCAAAATCAAAATGATGATGAATCTTTAAGGGGAAGCTTCGATGGGCAGATTAGCGCGTGTTAGTTCCTATACAACTTTGTTGATATCAATGCTCTCGTTTTCATCTGTGGCTTTAGCAGATGCAATCGATGACATTGCACTTGAAGCCTATTTGGATGGTGTCATCGACACTTCCATGAAGGAGAACCATATTGCTGGTGCCGTCGTCGGCATTATGGTCGACAATAAGGTCATCATTAAGAAGGGTTGCAAAATTAAAGTAAGGAGATCTAAATGAGCAGTACCTATAATTTATATGGCGGTGAGTTAAGTTACTTCACACGTAAACTTGAAGCAGCCCTCATCTTTTATGGGCTGGATTTTGAGAATCAAGATAAGAATACCAACGATCCTTCAGTCATCGAGTCGCGTTCAGGTACCCATCAGGTACCTGTGTTGCAAACGCCCGAAAATTGGATGATAGGGGACACGACCCCCATCATGCATTTGTTGGATGCGCGCGTGCCCCACCGTCGTATGTTTCCCACAGGTCCGCTAGGAATTCTGACTCAAATAATTGAAGAATATTTTGATGAGTGGATAGCCCGAACCATGGTGCACTATCGTTGGCACTATCCGCGTAGTGCCGAGTTCGCCTCGATGAAAATGGCGGGTGGCAACAAGGATATCGCTCAGCGTGTCAAAACCTGGGGGCCGAAAGCTTGCAGAGCAACCGGTACTGATTCAGACATCCAGCAAAAAGCCGCTGAAGATGAATACACACGTATATTGGAAATGATGGAGCTGCAGCTGCAGGAAACGCCTTACTTACTGGGCGATAGACCCTGTGCGGTCGATTGTGTCGTACTCGGTAGTCTGCGCGCGCATACCAATATGGATCCGGATCCAAAAGAGACAACAGCCAAATTTAAACGGGTCGTGGCCTGGAGCGAAGGCGGTGCAGACAACTGGGACGGTTCAGGGTTGTTGGCGCCTTTTCCCGAATCGACACCTTTTGCACGGTTTATCTTGGCTGAAATGGAGTCGACTTATCAGCCTTATGTGATTGGTAATCAATCTGCGCAGGTGGCCGGTGCGAAAGCCTTTCATGCGGCCATATACGGTGAAGATGTCAGTTTTTTATCGCGACCCTACCCAGAAAAATCACGTCAAATGATTGTTGATAGGATTAACAACGCGCTGCCTGCAGAAGAACAGCAGCAAGTGCTGGATTGGTTACGCGAAGTGGATTTAGCCTATAGTTTTGCCGGCTAGGGGTGCGTTAGGCAGTCAGTGTTTTTTTGAAAACCAACAGCTGATTGTTCGCCGGCATGGCTTGATCTGAAACGAGTTCGAAGCCGTGCTTTGACGCCGTTTCAGTGACGACTTCAATATCCCTGACCCCACTTAATGGATTTCTGTCCTTCAGCCAGACATCAAAATTCGCATTCGAGTCCGTGGTAAATTGTCCTTTGTATTTGAACGGACCGTAAATCAAAATCATCTGACACTGACATTTTGTTGCGCCCATAAATAGTAGATCAATGAGCGCGGCGGGCATGATATGCAGGACATTTGTGCTGTAAATGACATCGCTGATGGGCCATGTCTCATGCTCAACATTGCTGATATCGAGATAAATCGGTGCGCTGACGTTCTTCGGCGCTAGCTGTTCTATGTTGCTGACAAGCCCGTCAAAGTACTCGCCTTGATCAGAAGGTTGCCAGTTTAAAAAGGGCAGGGCTTGTGTCATGTGAACAGCATGCTGTCCCGAACCACTGCCAATCTCCAAAACACGACAAGGGCTCCGATAGCAGCTTGACGAGTTTCTCCGCAATAGACGTTTTGTTGTTATCTGCCGGTTGGGAAAAATTGATGAATGTGGAAATGATAAACCTCAGGGCGCGTTGCGGGTCAATGCTGAAGGTTTGAGTATGCGTTTGGTCGGGTTAGATTGAAAGCCAGCAGAGTGGCTAAAACGAACCTAGTCTTGCCGACCAAATTTTTCTCTTCGGGCTAACTTTTCCATCTCAACGGTATTAAATATCGCGGTTGGTTCAATGTCTCTTGCGGTTGATGGCAGCACTTCCGCAATACGCTCCGGACAAAGACGATAAATAGCGCCGTCGCTTGCTCGGCGAAGAAAGCCAAAATCGACCAGATAGCGCCGAAAGGAGACATAGTCCGAAAATCCATCCTGTGAGGCTATGCCATTAAGAAAAGCAGATAGGTGCAGATTGATCTCGGTCTCATCAAAAAATGCTTCTGGGTCTAAGGCAACGACAGAAAGCGCCATAAATATATCTGCGTGTGCTTGCCTCTTCGGTAAACGCTGCAGAACACCGGCCCTAAATGTTCGATGAAGCAGGTCAACAATTTCAGCGTGATTCATCATGCGACCGAGTCACTTTTCGTAGCCTTGACCGCTTTCTTAATGGGGTGGTAACCCTCTGGTTCATAGGGCTGCAATTTTTCTAGCCACATTTCCTCCAGCACATTCAGGTCATCGGACGGGTTGTAGTCGGGTATATCCAGAGGTTTAAGCACATCCAATACTTCGAATATAAAAGCCTCTTGGCCGTAATGTAGCCAGTCAGCTTGAAGTGCTTTATTGCTGTCATTGTTGGTTTTAAGGCTCATTCGATGGCGATTTAAACGTGCTTTAATATCGCGGCTTGCGGCAACAAAGCTGCGATCGTTTTTAACGTTACGAATACGATAGACACCCATCTCTTTTGGCGTTCGAAGGTACGCTTGCTTTAATTCTTTTCTTGTCTTCATTTAAGCCGCAAGACACCGTGTAAAAGATAATTGTAGATTAGCGATCATTGTATAGGGGATTCACAGTTTATGTGCCTTTTCGATTGATCGGCCGTGGTGAGGCAAGGAGGCCCGATTATGTGGCCTTTTTTTGTTTGGCGTTTGTCGTAAGATTGAAGCCACGGTTTAGTCTGGTGGAACGCATGAAAAAACAGCTTGTCGATGAATGGAACAAACGCCCCTGGTGGATGAACTTACTTTGGTTCTTCTGCCTGTACATGACGTTTATTTACATGCCCTTCGACATGTTCACGAAACCCTACGAGCGCTGGGAAGAGATTTGGTTCGGTTTTATTCTAACGGGCTGGCCGGCGAAGCTTACCGAACCTTTACATTGGTTGATCTACGCGGCGGGCGCTTTTGGTTTTTGGAAAATGCGAAGCTGGATGTGGCCATGGGCAGCGGTCTATAGTTTTCAGGTGGTGATTGCGATGGTGGTCTTCAATCTCTTCGAAGGACCGGGCATGAGTGATCACGCCAAGGGTGGTGGGCTTATAGGCGCGGTAATAAGCGGGGCTATCTTCATGATACCGACCGTCGCGCTTTTTCGAGCTCGTGGCCTTTTTACTCAGGCTGTCGAGGTATCAAAAGAGCAGGCTGCCACGAAAGAAAATTAGGTTGATCCGACTGCACTTGAATAGATAAACAGCTTAACTCTACTCGTAGCACAGCCAGATCAGGGGGATTTGGGTGTTACTGTGTTACTTAAATACGTGATTGAAATAGTTTCTTTAAATTCTGTCATCACATTACAAAAATCTGTTAACTCACATCCATCTGTAAAAACACAGCAGTGCAAACGATGAGCAACTTCATCAAAGGCATCTTATCCAGGTAAGATCTCGATTCTTGGCGACGGGTTTCTAATTTGCTCACTGGCTTCGTGCGTCTCGCTAATAAGTCGTCTGAAAATAGATAGCTCGCCATATTGCTGAGTCCCTATGTGCTCTTTTAAGTGAATTGAGCTGATTCTTGTTCAGCTATTTCCTTGTGCCGGTTTCTAATGCGTGTCTTTGTATCTCTCTGCTTTACGAGGGATAGTAATGCAACTGCTGTGCCAGAATCGAAGCAATCACAAACAGAGCGTTGTTAACAAAGCTGGAGTCTATAATTTAGGTGGTTTGCTACCTGCTTGCGTTTAGCTGCAACGTACGCGAACGAGGCTGCGAGTAAACATGGGTTGGTAGTTAACCGTGCAATGCCATTAAGCCCCTTGGTTATTGCACCCAAATGAGGCGCTAATCGAAACTGGCTCGATGTTCGTCAGCATAAAAATGCGTGTTCAACGCGGTTATCGTTACCCATGGCCTGCTTGCGGCGGGGCTGTGATTCAAGACCTGACTCGTTTACTCTACAAGAGCGCCAGCCGCCAATCTGAGCCTAATCCAGAATCCAGGAACAAGCGTCTTCGTTGGGGGCTTGTTCCGTAGATTGTTTTGTAGTGAGTCCGCTAGATCGTTCTCTAGATCGTTGAGAACTTAGTTCGGATTTTGAGATAGAGATATTCATGAGTAACGAAACACAAAAAACGGTAAGCAGTGGTTCAGGACCTACGTCGAGGGCAGACACGACGCTGTATAAAGCCGGCATGTTTGATTCGCTGAAGATTCGCGATTTTCGCTTCTTGTGGGTGTCGAGTCTATGTGCAACCTTTGCCATGCAAATGCAGATGGTCGCGCGGGGTTGGTTAATCTATGACATGACGAGCTCACCGCTGGCACTTACGTGGGTCATGCTTTCCTTCATGCTGCCGTCTTTTCTTTTCTCCCTAGCGGGTGGTGTCATCGCTGATCGGCTAAAGAAAAAACCGGTGATGATTCTGTCTCAGTTGCTGAACGCCTGCGCAACGATACTCTTGGCGTACTTTATTTATACAGGCAATATTGAGTTTTGGGATTTCATTTACTTCGGTCTTTTTAATGGCACGATATTGGCGTTCAGCATGCCGGCACGAAGCGCGATAACACCAGAGATTGTTGGCCCCGACAATATGGTGAATGCCATGGCGTTACAAAGTGCCACCTTCAACCTTGCCCGCGTGATGGGTCCTGCCATTGCCGGTGGCATGATTGCGTTCTTCGCGGCAGGTGATAAGACGAGCACAGAAGGTGTTGGCATTGTGTTTTTCGTCATTGCGGGGCTTTATTTTCTGTCGGTGGTTTGTACATCGATGCTGAACTACAAAGGCGAGCCAATCGCTCGTAAAAAAGCCTCGCCGTTAGAGGATATTCGCGAAGGCTTTCGTTACATGCTCGATGAAAAACTGATTATGGGTCTACTAATCATGGGTTTTGTACCGTTTACCTTCGGTTTTTCAGCTTCATTTTTACTGCCCGCGTTCAATCACGACATTATTAACGGCGGGCCTGGGGATTTGGGGTTGTTAATGACAGCGATGGGCGGTGGCGCTCTTTGTGGATCTTTATTGCTAGCCAAGCTCGGTGATTTTCCTAAAAAGGGCCGAGTCATGTTTTATTGCGCGTTTCTCTGGGCGATATCTTTAGCATTGTTTGCCTTTTCGAATTCACTTCACACCGCGATGGCGATGGGTATTTTGACGGGTCTTTTTAGCGCCATCTTTGGTGCGCTCAACATGAGTATTATTCAGCTCGCCATCAAGCCTGAAATTAGAGGGCGTGTTATGAGTATGATGATGATGACTCACGGGTTGATGCCCTTGGGTGTCATACCGATTAGCGCGCTGGCAGAATATATTGGCATTGATATTGCGCTGATGGTCAGTGCAGCCATGCTGGTGGTCAGTATGTTGCTGCTTGGATACTTCTTTCCTGACCTGCGTAACATCGACCGCGGTCACGGTGACAATGCGCTAGTCGCCAAGCGGTCATAGTGCTGAAGCGTCAATGTTAGTTGACGGGGCAGTTGATGATAGCTGCATGAGTGTTGATAGAGGGAATGCAAAATGGATGTGAATCTATCGTTCTTTGATTTAGTCAGTAACGTGCGCTCGATGCGTCGATTGAAGCCAGACCCTATCCCCTTGTCCGCCTTGAGAAAAGTATTGCAGGCAGGCGTGCAAGCGTCGTCCGGACAAAATACTCAGCCTTGGAAGTTTGTTGCGATCACTGAGCCGAAAGCCAAGCATTGGTTTGCAGAACGATATCGTGCGGCCATTTTATCGCGGTTTGGGAAGGTTAATGAATATGCAGATAGTCAATCGTCGATGGGACGCCAGCTTAAGGCGTTGACCTATCAAATGGATCACATGCAGGAGTTCCCGGTACTGTTGCTTATTTGTGGTCAGCGAGATTGGCCCTTTAAGGTGCCTCAGTCAGAACGTGTGGGTCTGGCGCCGCCTAACTACGGGGCGGTTTATCCCTGTACGCAGAATATCCTACTGGCCTGTCGAGCATTAGGGTTGGGGGCCGCATTAACGACCATGCATCAGGTGTTCGAACAAGAATTACACGAATATTTCGAAATTCCAGACGAGTTTGGCGTGGTCGTGACAATGCCAATAGGCTATCCGTTAGGAAAGTTTGGCACGGTTAGACGGACCCCGGCTGAGGAAAAAACCTTTTTCAATCGGTGGGGGAACAGCGAGCCTGGTGAGACGTTGCGCTAACGCCTGAAGAGTAAATTAGTACGTGTGCGTAGCAACCACGAGCGAGAGTAACGTCTTCTCGATTTGAACTTAGTTTGGTTTTGATCTGCGTTTGTTTCAACCACGGTCAGATCCGCAGCATCATTCGCGGCGTCGCCCACAGTAACTTTGGATAACGGCGGGTTTTGGGCTGTCTTTGTAGCCTTGCTCGAAACTGATCGTTTCAAAGTCTTTAGTAAACGCATTTTGTAACTCATTTTCCTTTAATAGAAAGTCTGGATTTGACGGCTTGCCGTAGGCTTCATTGCCCGTCATGAAAGTTTGACACATAAATACGCCATTTGGTTTGCAATGGATGACAATATTTTCAAACCCAGGTCTATATAGATAATTCGTCACAATAATTGCATCGAATGTTTCAGCAAACGGCCAGGGTCTTCCCTGTTCAAGGTCGACCTCAATGAGTCGGCAGTCTGGGTGACGTTCAAGCTCACGAACCCCCTTCAGGTCTTTATCAACGGCGGTAACTCGGTAGCCGTTTTCAAGCAAATAGCGTGTATGACGGCCATTACCGCAGGCAAGATCGAGAACATGCCCTTTGGGCGTAATGAGGTGGCAATGTTGTGTGATCCATTGACTTGGTGCCATCCTTAATTGCCTGATGTCGTGATTCTGGCGATTCGGTCAAAAGGCGCGTCTTCAAACAGCGTCCTGATGTACGTTGCAATTGCCGCCGGCTTGATAAAAAAAGCATCATCTTTGTGAGGGTAAGCTTTGCGCATGCTGGGTTCATTGATTGCGCCGTCGATGGACAGGATGGAAAAGTCCACATTATCCATCGCCTCATCGAGCGTTTCGGCAAGCACTCTTTGCGCTGCGCGGCTTGGTGCAATGCCAAGAAATAGCGGGATTGAGAGATAAGCAGCCGGTGAACTGCTAATGACGATGCGGCAGTTGCTGCGCGTTGACGCTTCGGCTACGCCATCGGGAAACAATGTTTGAATCAGCAGCAGCAGACTGACGACATTGACATCAAAGCTGTTCGAAAAATCGGCAACGTCGATTTGCATGTACTCGCCCCATCCGCCACCTTCGGTATTCACCAGTATGTAATCAGGCAGACCCATTTCAGCGACGATCGTCTTCAAGGTTGAGACCCATGCATCGCGATTAGTTACATCACATGGGTAGGCGCCGGCTTGCTGGAGCGTTGTCGCGAGTGAACCAATGACATTTGTGGAGCGCGCCACCATGGCTAAGCGATAGTGTGACGCGAGCTCCGTGCATACTGCTTTGCCTGTGGCATTACCAACACCGACAATAAGTGCCAGTGGTTTAGTTGCGGTGTGTGTCATAACTATTCCTGGTTGATCTAAAGCGGTGTTAGCGATGGACCTTAAGACGACTGCACTGTGTGAAATGTTTGATATTGCTATCGAGTGCGCGCCGATAAAAACAATTCACCGCGCGATAGTGTGCGCTTACAAGCTGGGCGAGATAGAGTGTTTTAAACACGAGTTTCTTCAAGGGTTAGTTTAGATCGAGTATCTCTCGCATGACAGGTTCCATCATCGTTAGGCCCCAGTCTTTGCCGACATCGATTGCCACGTCGGTGCTCGCGCCTGATTCACTTGCGGTTAAAGTTTTTAGTGCGGCAACGCGATTACTACTGCTGCAATGGACTAATACCGGTTCACCGGATAAATCCTTGAGAAGCTGTTCTAGCAAGCCTGCATTGACGGCAGTGAAGTCTTCACGTCCAGAAATGGGCAGGGTATGAAATTGCATGCCAGAGGATTGCACCGACTGGGCTTCATCCCACTCCAATTCTGAGGCTGCTCTTAAACTAACAATATGTTTCACACCTGCATTGCCAAGAATCTTTAGTTGAGCCTGAGTAGGTTGTCCGCTCGCGAATACATTATTGTCCTGCATACTCAGATTGAGGACATCGGCCTTCTGGATTAAATCAAAATCGACGTCGCTGGTCGGGTTGTCGCTGAAGGGCGCGCAAGCGGTTAAAATCAATATTGGTATTAGGGTGGCAATGGCTTTAACTGCGTTCATGGTAAACATTGGTTATTCCCCTGTTTTGCAAAGATTTGAATTTATGACGATTCACAATCAAGTTCCGGTGAGGGGCAGGTTAACGAATATGTCGCTAGAAAAGCAAAAAGATGCCTGCCGCTTCGACGCAGAGTAGACTTTTAATCTATGTAGAAAACTAAGCCAGATGAAAAAGAAGTGTCGCAATCGACTTTGACAAAGTTTGCCGCAAACGCTGTGTTTAATCTTGGATTCAGAGCGTTCTTTGTTGGTGCTGGACTTTATTCAGTCATAAGTATGTTTCTCTGGTGGCTTCAATTTAGCGGATTAGTGCCGATTCACCTAACGAGCGAATGGCATGCTCACGAGATGCTATATGGTTAAACTTTTGCCGTGATTGCAGAATTTTTATTGACCTCCGTCGGGAATCGGACGGGTTCGGATACAGCCTCCTGGGCGCCCTTGTTGCTGCTTTTCACTCTGTGGCTGCTGGCACGTCTGTTTAATATCTTAGGTCAATATTCGATTGCCGGTGCAAGTGATCTGGCATTTATGCTGTTGTTTTACTTGTTCATCTTTGCACCCATTATTAAAGCCAAACAATGGCGTCAGTTCGCTATCATGATTGTAATTGTCATGTTGATCACTGCTAATGGGCTTGATTACGCCGGACAACGAGCGCTCGTTGACAAGGGTAACTACTTTGGGAATTATCCCGGCTTTTACGTTGTTGTAGCCGCGTTTTTTGTTTTGATCTGAGCGTCCTTGGTGCGCACATTGTTGCCATGGTTCGATCTGCAGCAGAGGGCCCTGTGAGTCCAGACAAGTCAGATTCTATGGATGATCAGCTTCGCAATATTCTGCGTTTTATTTTCCCCAATTCTGGTTCAGCCTAGGGCTGATGGGCGTCAGGGTTAACACCGTTGCCGGTGGTTGAAGCTAGGAATCAAGGCCATATCATTGTGGTATGCTTGGATGCGTAAATATCGGCAATATCAATATCGGCAAATAACTAAAAAGTACGATAACAAAAGTACGACAAAAAAGTACGACAAAAAAAATAAAAACAGGATGGTGACCATGAATCTCATAAAAGCTGCCTCTCTCGTAGCCCTATCTGCTCTACTCATTGCATGTGGTGACACTAGTAACCAACAGGACAGTGCGGAAGCTTCTTCTGAGCCGGCCGTAGTACCTGATATTGCTGCTCGAACACCGGGCTATAGTGAACACAATAACGCCTACTTCGGCGACCTGCATGTTCATACGATGTATTCCTTTGACGCGTTTATTTTTGGTACGACAGCGTCTCCCGATGATGCCTATGAGTTTGCTAAAGGCGGTGTGCTGCGACATCCCGGCGGTTTTGATATGCAGCTTAAAGAGCCGCTGGATTTCTATGGTGTCAGTGATCACGCATTCTACCTAGGCTCTCTTCGCTCGATGGCAACGCCCGGTACCGAACTGTCTAAACTCGATATTGCGAACGGTATGGATACGTTGAGTGATGGTTTGAACCGTCGTTCCAAGTTCCAAGAACTCATTACTTTCCTTGGGACCGATCGTCGTGATGAGATTTTGAATCAGAAAGTTTTCAAAGAAGCATGGGACGATATTATTGGGGCTGCGAACCGCGCCAATGACCCCGGTAAATTCACATCCTTTATTGCCTACGAGTACACGTCGAGTGGACCAGGCAACGCCAATTTGCATCGCAATGTTATTTTTAAAGGTGACGAAGCACCTAACTTGCCTTTTTCACGGCTTGATTCATTGAATCCAGAAGACCTTTGGGATTGGATGGATGAAAAGCGCGCTGAAGGCCACGAATCATTAGCGATACCGCATAACTCAAACGGCTCGAACGGCATGATGTTTCAGCAAACGACATTCGAAGGTAATGCACTCGACGCGACTTATGCGGAGCAGCGAATGCGCAATGAGCCTTTAGTTGAAATCAGTCAAGTTAAAGGGACTTCGGACACACATCCGGCGCTCTCACCGAATGATGAGTGGGCAGATTTCGAGATCATGCCTTATCGAATAGCGACAAATATTGACAGTGCCATTAACGGCAGCTACGTCCGTCAAGCCTATATGAATGGCTTAAAAATGCAGGAAGACGAAGGTTACAATCCATTTAAATTTGGCCTAATTGGCTCCAGTGATACACATAACGCATCTTACGCTGGCGATGAAGATAACTATTGGAGCAAGGTTGGCTTAGTTGATGATACGCCTCAGGAACGTGGCTCCGTTAAACTGGACGAGCCCAATGCGGACGGCGGTGACTACGCGCTTAATAAGTCGTACAAAACATGGAGTGCCGCGGGTCTTGCCGGCGTATGGGCGCAAGAGAACACGCGAGCGTCTATCTACGATGCTTTTCGTCGTAAGGAAACCTTTGGTACATCGGGACCGAGAATCAAGGTGCGATTTTTTGCGGGCTACGACATTCCGGCAATCGATGATAAAGCGTTACTGACGAAAGCTTATACCAATACAACAATGGGTGGCGATCTGATCGCGACTGAATCTGATACCCCAAGTTTTCTCGTTTGGGCTGCACGTGATGCCAACAGCGCGCCATTGCAACGCGTTCAGATTATCAAGACGGCTGTCAAAGATGGTCAAACGGTTGAAGAAGTTTTTGATGTCGCTTGCGCCGATGGTAATGCAGTTGATCCAACCACAAACCGTTGTCCCGATAATGGCGCCCGTGTTGATCTGTCCGATTGTAGTTATAGCCAAGATAAAGGTGCGGCGGAACTTCGAACCGTTTGGCAGGACCCCGGCTACGCGCCATCGCAGCGAGCTATGTATTACGTCCGTGTGTTAGAGAACCCAACCTGTCGGTGGTCAACCTGGGATGCATTACGCGAAGGCGTTGCGCCAAGAGAGGGTCTGCACAAAACAATTCAAGAACGCGCGTGGTCTTCGCCTATCTGGGTGACACCCCTAGCTGGGCAATAAACATTGCGTGATCCGTTGGTATGGTTTGTTTTGATTGGCTTGATTTTGTTTGGCGCCGATCATTATTTGAATAACCAAGAAGACCAAATAATTGTCGATGAGGTTGTGCGCCAAAGGCTCGCGACCCTTTGGCAAACTCAATCCGGCAATCCGGCGACAGCGCAAGAAGTCGATTCATTAGTTCAATCCTGGCTCAAGGAAGAAATAATGTTTCGCGAAGCCATGCGGTTAGGTCTGGATAGAGACGACACCATTGTACGTCGCAGGCTTATTCAAAAACTGTCTTTCCTGTCTGAAGAAGTTGGCATAGAGACGAATGAGCAGTCAAAGCTGGATGCGCTAACAAGCTATTATTATGCGCATCAAGAGCAATACAAGACTGAAACTCGCTTTAGCTTTCAACAGATATTTTTCTCGACCGAGGAAAAAGCCGATCTTTATGGCGCCTCAACAGAAGTCCCGTCAACTAACTGGCAGTCTCTTGGGGAGACCAGTTTGCTCAATTCTTCCTACAAAGAGATGACTTTTGCCGAGGCGCGGCGTGATTTTGGCGTGCAGTTTGCGACGTCCTTAAGCGAACTAACTGAAAGTACCGAAGCGTGGCAGGGTCCAATCAAAAGTAGCTACGGCTATCATTTTGTGCGATTGCAGCAGGTGCAAATACAACAGCAGTTACCTTTTGCAATGGTACGTGTCCGAGTCGCTGCAGATTATGCTAGCGAGCAGCGATCAACTTCCCAGACCGACTACTACAATGCTTTGCGAGAGAAGTATGACGTCGTCTATGAGTAGCGCCTTTTCTGTTATTCATTGGCGTGGGTTTATTAAGTCTGTCCTCTTCTCTGTCCTGTCCATTATGGTAATGCAGGCATCAACATCTCATGCGCACGAGATGAGGCCAGCGCTGCTCAAGCTTACGCAGTTACCTGATGGGGAATGGTTAGTCGCCTTCAAGCAACCGCAGGTTGACGGCCGGTTTTTAAATCTACAGCCGATCACCAATTGCAGGGCAGGTGATGTCACTGCTGCTGTAAACGATGCTGCGCTGCAAGAGAGTTTTTCCTTATATTGTCATCAGCAGCCGTTGCGAACGGTTCAGATTGCGCGCTTGGACAGGACCTTGATCGATGTCTTAGTAACGATCATTAATTCCGATGGGACAGTCGATAATCACATCATCTCCGCCAACCAACCGAGTTTGGACTTGAGCCAGGGCGGCGCGTCAGTGCCTACTTATCTTGTGTTGGGCATGGAGCATCTCCTGTTCGGCATCGATCATGTTTTATTTGTCTTGGTGCTTCTATACCTTGTTGTTGGATTTAATAATCTGCTTAAGGTGATTACCAGCTTTACGGTGGCGCACTCAATAACGCTTGGTTTGTCAGCATTTAATTTGATCAGTGTTGCTCAAGCGCCAGTGGAAGCGTTAGTTGCTTTAAGTATTATGTTGCCAGCAAGGCAAGCCTTATTAATGCGTAGATCAGATTCAAGCTCAGGGTCGATTATTAGAGCCAATGCAGCGGCGGACTATAGTGGTTACTTCAGCCGCAACATTTGGCTGCTGGCGTTTATATTCGGTCTATTACATGGTTTAGGTTTTGCCGGAGCATTAGCGGAAATTGGTCTGCCCGAAGATAGCGTGTTAAGTGCATTGTTTTTGTTTAATGTCGGGCTCGAGATTGGGCAAATATTTGTGATTGCAGCTGCTTACGGTTGCGTCATGCTGCTTCGACGCGTTGGGCTAAAAATTTCACCTCAACAAGCTAAATTGCCGTTGTTGCTCGTTGGAGGTTTTGCCGCGTTTTGGTTTTTTGAGCGCACGCTGCAAATAGTCTTGAGCTGAGCCACAAATTCGACAGACAAGTAAATATTAAACGAACCATAACGATCACTATAGGAGAATAAACTTGGCCATTGAAAAGGTTGTTAAGTACAAGTGCACGCCCGCAGAACTTTGGGACATCGTTGGCACACCTGACCGGGTTGACTGGGTACCGGGTATGACTGAATGTGAGTTCGATGGGGAGGTTCGTACTGTTGACCTGCCGGGCGCTGGGACGATCAAAGAGCGCATTTTAAGTCGTGATGAAGCGACGATGACCATGAGCTATAGCTGTATTGAGTCGCCTACGCCGTTGGAGAAACATTTGGCACGCATGGCGATTGAAGCCGATGGCGACGGCTGTAAGTTCACGTGGACGACAGAAATTCTGCCGCTGGCTTTTGAGCCCTTTATCGAAAAAAGTATTGATGGCGCAATCGCGCAAATACGCACGATGGTTGAATCTTAAATATGGTTTAGCGCTATTTCCTTAATCTACGGCGATTGATGTTTAGGGTTTCTTGACGAAACGATTTGATGGAGTCGGTGCCAATACTGTGTAGGTAGGTATGAAATGCTTCGAGTAAATCTGCCTGCACAGTTTTTTGTTCTGGATGATCAAGCTTATTAAACATTTCGTAGGGATCGCCCTCGATATTGAAAAGGAATTTGGGATTTTCTTCGCGGTCCAGAATCATCTTCCATTCACCGACGCGAATTGCCCATTCATTTATCGGATCATCTTGGCCCGGCATATCGATACTCCAGATAAGCGGCTTATGTCGCAAGAACTTATCGCCGGATAAAATGGGCAAGATCGATTGGCCATCGATCTCTCTATCGTTAGGTATATCAAAATTCATAAGATCCGCTAGGGTCGGCAGTATGTCCAATCCTGTGACAGCTTGGCTAACCTCGATATCAGGCTTGATCGAATTGCCATATCTCAAAATGCCGGGCACGCGGATTCCACCTTCCAGCAGATTGTCTTTTCTACCTCGTAAACCGCCTGTTTCTCCGGCCATATTAAGCTCCCAAGGTTTTCTGGCTTCGCGGGTTACGGGACCATTGTCGCTGGCGAAAAAGATAATTGTGTTATCCAACTGCCGCATGACTTCAAGCTTTTTAATGATTCTGCCGATCTGGGCATCAAGGAAGCTAATGTTGGCGTAGTACTCGCCCTGCCCACGGTAAGGTCGATCATTCCAATCCCAATGATATAAGTCGGGCTGAGACTTCCCTTCAGACGTGATGTATTGGCTGTACTGATCCAAATACTCTGCAGGCGACGCTATGGGTGTGTGAACTTCGGAGAAGGGCACGTAGAGAAAGAAGGGCGCTGAACCTTCTTTGTGATGCGCATTGTGTTGTGCAAGCCAATGCAATACTTCGTCTGCGACCAGTTCTGCGGAAAATTTATTGGTTTCAGAGACAGGTACGCCATTACGCCAATAGTTATCGGGGTAAAGTTTACCGTGGCGGCGGCTGCCATCTGTGGGGACGGTCTCGAGCTTTTTATTCTTTGCCCAACCACCGGGGATGACAAAGCTGTAGTCAAAACCGAGGTCGATGGCTTGTGGATGATCTTGCATATCCGCGCCACCGTTGAGGTGAAGCTTTCCCATAACTGCCGTGGCATAGCCCTTTTGCTTCAGCAGATGAGCCAATGTGATTTCGTTCGCACCTAAATGGATGTTCTGCCCATCGGGTATCCAAGAACGAACGCCGGTGCGATAGGGGGTTCGGCCGGTAAGTAATCCTGCACGGGATGGAGAGCAGAGGGGGGCGGGCGCATAGTATTGAGTGAACTTGACGCCATCGGCAGCGAGTCGATCAATATTGGGGGTGGTAACAATTTGATGTCCATAACTTCCAAGATCGCCATAACCCAAGTCGTCAACATAGAAGATAACTAAGTTGGGTTGGCTAGCCAATACCGAGCTGGACGTTAGCCATAGCAGAGTTAGGTAACGTAGCGGTGCTGGTATCAAGCGGATGAGAGAAAGCATGGTGGATTTATACCATAGTGTATGGCCACGCGCTTCGCTGATTTTGTTTCCTGTCTACCCTTGTGCAAACCTAAGCGCTTTTCGTTGTTAGTCTTTGCTTGAGACGGCGTTAAGCGCCCCAGCCCCCATCGAATTCAGTTTCGATGGCAAACTGCTCTCGAATAATACTCAAACGGTTTTCAAGGCCCGCCATCATGGTCTGGAATGATTTGTGTTTAACAATCTGCTCCATCGCAGGATCATGGCCCGTTCGCCAGAATTCGCGCCAGCCTTCATCAACAGCTCGCTGAAGATGGATCAAAGCCATCGCTTCATTGTTTTGCAGCGCTGCAATGCGTGCCCTTTGATACCAATCAGACGGGTTTGGACTGCGCTGAGTGGTATTCAAACGATCTTATATAGGTTGTTTGATTCGGCATGAAATGCCGTCCGATTACCTGCAAGGCCTGATTTTCTTGTTGCTCTGCGTAACTCAAAGCTGTAAAAATTGACTGACAAGCCGTGCGAGGCAAAACAAGTCTCGGGAAGACATCCGCCAATAGGCCACATGTGCTTGTGTCAATATTAGGAGGTCTGGTTGTGATGGGACCAGAGAGTCAAAATAGCTATAGCGCGGTATGTGTTGTTGCGGGTGTTTTTACCGACGGTGATCGCGTGCTGGCGATGCGACGTTCATCCGATGCGAAGAGTAACCAAGGCTTGTGGGAGTTTCCAGGTGGTAAAATTGAAGTTGATGAGAGTCCCCAGGCTGCGCTAAAGCGTGAGTTGCAAGAGGAGTGTGCGATTGATGTAATTGTAGGTGACTTGCTAGGGGAAAGCATTTTTGATGACGGAAACAGTGCGATTCAACTGCTTGCTTACTACATAGATGGCTACGAAGGTGAGCTGATACTGAGGGACCATGATGAGATGTTGTGGTTGGAAAGGTCCAAGCTGGGTGATTTAGACTGGGCGCCGGCAGATCTGCCCTTTGTTGAATTGTTGGCAAATTACACCGGCTCCTTTTGATTCAGGCAGCTATCATGCCTAGATATTGATCGTTACCATTCCAAATCATCGGGAATTTGAAAGTCCTTGTAGGGATCATCGTCATCAACGACATCTTGTTCACGATCGTAGAGGTACAAAACATGTTGGGATTGTTGATCCGGTAGCCTTTTTTGAATTTTCCTAGCGACCTGCTCAGGTACTAATTGATAACCATCCTCGAATCTAACGATAGCCAGATAGCCTTTGTTTAGCTGTGTTTTATTTTGTTGTGACACGTAAATTTTCTTGATCTTGTTGGCTTCGGTGAAGTTGTACTCTATGTCGCCCTGTTCTCGCTGTTTATTCATCGCGATCAACTGCTTAATTTGAGCGGCGAGGGCTTTTTCGGCGGCTAGTTGGTTGAGTGTCTCCTGACGCGCACGATCCTTTGCCTGTTTTTCCGCAAGCGCTTGATCGACAGCAACTTTTGTTTCATCAACTTCCACGCCCTGTTTTACACGCATTTCCTGTCGATGAATGACCTTCTTTGCTTTTTTGATCTGCTTGTCGGTGACAAGCCCTGCGCTCTTTAGTTGGTCCTGTAGTGAGCCACCGAGTCTTTTCTTCTTTGCCACGTTCTTATATGCCTGCTAGGTACCTGCTAGATACCTGTTATTAAACTGTAATCTCCCTTCTTTTGAAGGGAATCGAATTTGGACCAGTGTAGCAGAGGTCCTTGGCAATTGGTGCGCGTGACAGAGGAGAATTGAAGGGGTATCTTGGTTAGGCTTGACAGCATTTAAAGACAAAAATACCGGAGAGTGATTATGGTCTTGGCTAGCCTAAAAGAAACGCGTCTAACTGAATTGTCAAACTACCTAGATACACATGAACCGGGCAAGTGGCGCAACAAATTTGCCAATTTCTCATTAACAGTCGCTATAGGTGATTTGGTTCACCTAGTGCACTTTGGTAAGGACACGATTGAAGTATCCTTGCCAGATACTGGCGCAGTCAGCGCCGAGCTTACTTTTAAGTTCACCGAAGACAACTGGCGTCAATTTTTGCGAAAAGATGCGCCGGTAGGTTATCAGTCTCTAAGCTCGATGTACCAAACTGAAAAATTGGATATTGAAGGTGAAATGCTGCTTTTCTACCGACATATCATGTTGCTAGAAGGCGCTTTTCAGTCGCTGCGAAAGAAAATCGAGCCCGTTGTGACGGACTACGCTTCACCGATCTTCGAATCTGTGAAAGGCGGTTACATCCGTAT
>CAJJAA010000024.1 GCA_905182025.1 uncultured OM182 clade bacterium | reverse complement strand
ATCGCTGAAGTGCTTGGAGCGATTCAGTCACCCAAATGTGTCGCGTCCAGCGGCAGTCACGAAAAAATCGATATAACCCTTGGTATCACAGGCTTGAAGCACCACTTTAGCAACGCTATTTACTCGGCGACGTCTGTCGATCATGGCAAACCCGCGCCGGACTTGTTTTTGTACGCAGCTAAACAAATGAAAACTGATCCCTCTGCATGTCTCGTCATTGAGGATTCACCTTATGGTGTACAGGCAGCCCTTGCTGCCGACATGAGAGTGCTCGGGTACTGCGCTTTAACACCAAAAGAGAGAATGGGCGCAGCCCCAACATTTAAAGATATGTCCACCCTGCCTGCTCTTATTCACCAACTGGCGTCTGCGCCTTAAGCGATGCGTTTTAAACGATGGGTTTAAATGATAGGTTTTAAATGAGGCACTTCGATGCGACGAAAATCAGTACACTTGTCATCGATCCGGCTTTAAAATCGCAGCACCAACAGGGTGCTAGCACCACCAAGGTACCGTCAAAGCCACCGTGTTTGTAGGCACCTTTGCGGGTGAATCGATTACAGTGGACTACTATTTTTCTGTGGTAGCATGCACGCTATAAAGAACAGCAATCAACACATGAACGAGAAGATTTTATGATCACGCGTTTCTTCAGAGCACTATGGAATTTCATTACCGCTGCCAAACAAACGACGGGCAATATTATCTTCATCGCAATTGTTGCATTTATCCTTGTCAGTATCTTCGCTGTCGATGCACCAACAATTCCAACTTCAGCTGCCTTGGTAATTAATCCCACGGGCAACATCGTCGAGCAAAAACAGTTTGTCGACCCTGTCGCTAAACTGCTCACTGGTTATGAAGAAGACGACACGGAAACAAGACTGCGGGATCTTCTTGACGCGATTACCGAGGCGACGCACGACACACGCATCAAAATTATTGTTCTTCAACTCGATCGCCTTAATGGCGCCCCCTTCAGTCGGCTAGAGGAAATAGGTAATGCGCTTGATAGCTTTAAAGCAGCAGGTAAATCGGTATACGCGTATGGGAAAAGTTATGGCCAAACCCAGTATTATCTTGCCAGCCATGCGGATGAAGTGTTCTTAGAAAGCGACACGCATCAAATGTTTGGTGGCGTATTCCTGCCCGGTCTCGGTGTTTACCCGACCTACTTCAAGTCTGCACTGGATAAGTTAGATATCACCTATCACGTCTACAAAGCCGGTCGCTATAAAGGCGCGGTCGAACCCTATTTACGAGATGACATGTCACCGGACGCCAAGCTTGCCAATCAAGTATGGCTAGATGCACTTTGGGACAAATATACTCGGACTGTTGTCACTCACCGGGATATCAGCGCGGAAACATTCAAGCAGTATACTCACCAATACGAGACCCTATTGGTCGAGGCTAACAACGACGCCGTGAAGGCCGCTATAAACTACAACCTCGTTGATGGCTCTCTGTCTTATAACGAATGGAACACACTGCTGACTGATATCGTTGGCTCAAAGGCTAATGGAAACGGAAAAGTATTCCAGCAAATTGGTTTCAAGAGTTACCTCAGTGTTGTTAGGCCACCGGTCCCAGCAATATCCGCAGCAGAATCTAAAGTCGCCGTCATCACGGCCAGTGGCGTCATTTACGACGGCATTCGACCAACCGGTGACATTGGTAGTGATTCCCTCGTCAAACTTATTCGACAGGCGCGTTTAGATGAATCTGTTAAAGCTGTCGTACTGCGTGTCGATAGCCCTGGCGGCAGTGCTTCGGCGGCAGATCAGATTCGAAAGGAGCTCGTGCGAACACAGGTATCAGGCAAACCTGTCGTCGTCTCAATGGGCAGTTACGCTGCCTCCGGTGGTTATTGGATCGCTGCGGAAGCAGACAAGATCTATGCTACTGAGACGACCATCACGGGTTCGATCGGGGTTTTCGCAACCATTCCAAGCTTTGAAAAAGTTGCCAATAAATTTGGTGTAGCCAGCGACGGCGTTGGCACCACACCTTTGAGCGGCTCGATCAACGTTATCCGGGGCATTGATCCGATTTACGACACACTTATTCAAAATTCCGTCACAAGCACTTACCAACGATTTATCAGCTTAGTCTCTACGGGTAGAAACATCAGCCTAGAGCAAGCAGACACATTGGCACAGGGGCGAGTTTGGGTCGCAACGGATGCATTAAAGCATGGCCTGATTGATGCCATAGGCGACCTGGATGATGCCGTTGAATCCGCCGCAATACTTGCAGGCATCAGTCAATACGACGTTATTGATATCCAACAGATACTCTCACCGCAGGAGCTCCTTATGCAGGAGATCCTCAACAACACAACCAGCCTTGCCCAAACAATGGGCCTGTCTTCAGCCGCTCAGTTCTCGCTACCCGGCATTGGTTCTATCAACAAACTGCAAAAAGATATTACGCAATTATTAGAAATGTCAGAAACACCCGGCATTTATCTGCACTGTCTGGAATGCCAACTCTAATAGGCTTTCAGATATAAACATTGCTGCTATCGATCCGGGCTGCAATAGATCTGCTTGTAATGTAGTTGGTTGCAATAGGCCTCGTCGGTGCTGCTATCGATGCAGTTTTTTAGCTGCGCTGTGAATGTTTTGCGGCAACCTTAGACCCCTGTCACGGCTTTGACGACGACTTCACGAGCGGTACAAGAACCGTTCATGAACGGTTCAGTATTGCCCGGTTATGCTTTTGAAATCATGAACACCCCGATGTAAAGAGACTGTCATCACAGGAGCCCGCCGTGACGCATCAAATAGAGCCGATAGGTAAGACACTTCGATCAATAATCAAAGCATCCTTATCACCCCTAGCAAAACTGATCGCTGTCGTCGGTTTATGCAGCATCGGTCAAACCCTAAATGCTGATCCACTTAAAACCCACACAATTCATTCAAAAAAAGGTGGCCACGAACAACACGTCAGACAAACCCATTACGGCACTCACCAGCATCAGTTAAACAACGCGCGAGTTGATCAACGTTACTCACCCGGCAATCGCTACAAAAGCAGACGATTTACGACACGTCGGCATGACCGGCGTCACCAAACGTCTCACAATCGCTATAACACTCGCTATTACAATCGGCACACCGACAGCTATGACAATGTTTATAACAATGATCACAAAAACCGCAATAAAAACAATGGCCACGCCAAATATCAAAGTAACCACAACAAGCGTTATAGAGAATCTAGTAACGCCCTCGTCGTAGTACCACTATGGGTTTCTGCACCTAACACCGGCAAGGTTTTTCAACTACCAACACAGCCCTGATCAATTCCAACGGTTTAAAATGCGTTACGGGCCGACAGACATTCGACTAAACACAAAAGAGTAAAGCACTCAGCTGATGCTAATCGATCGTTGACCAGAACCGTTTTATCGATTGCGCTAGTTCATTTTTGTTTCTCATCACTTGCGGTTGCCAGTTCACCGGAAACAACTGGCGATACCGTGATTCATTGAATCGGTGATCGATTAGGCAAACGATACCCTGATCAGTTTCAGAACGAATGACCCTGCCGGCTGTTTGTAACACCCTATTCATACCGGGATATTGGTAGGCATAATCAAAGCCATCAACACCCCCTCTCCCACTAGCACTAGCACTAGCACTAGCACTAGCACTAGCACTACCATTGGCACTGCTATCGCCATCTACACGTTCATCAAAATAATCACGAATTAGATCGCGCTCTAGACTCAGTTGTGGCAATCCCACACCGATAATAATTGCGCCAATCAGTTTTGAACCCTTTAAATCTACCCCTTCGCCAAATACTCCGCCCATAACCGCAAAACCCAGCTTCTCAGTCTCAACATCATCAAATTCCGTTAGAAATTCCAATCGCTCTTCGTCGTTCATCATCGAAGATTGTTGCAGGGTTTTCATACCGGGATATCGCTCTGTAAACTTTTCAAGTGCCGACCTTAAATAAACATGAGAAGGGAAAAACGCAATGTAATTACCTTTCTTCGCCTTTACTATCTCAGCCAGACTATCGACCAAATCGTAAATACTATCTTCACGACGACGATAGGTTGTTGGGATATAGCTGGTAACAAATACGCCTAAATTTTCCGCGGGGAAAGGTGTGGGTATTTCGTACCAATCCGCATCAAGGTGAATGCCCATTAAGGTCTCAAAATAAGGTTGCGGACTCAATGTTGCGGAGAAACAGATGCTACTTTGAACGCGAGAAAATCCGTCCTGCAGCCCAGGTCCTGGATTCAAGCAATACAATTTAAGATAAATGCCATTACTACGCTGAAGTAAGAGATATCGATGCGATTCTCCTGCCGTCTCCGCGGTTCTTAAAAAGCGCAGCACATCAAAATACAGATTAAGAAACTGCGCGTGCGTCGCGCCGTTTTGGTTGGCTTGCAACCATGTCTCTGCGGCATCACAAAAACCGCGCAACGCCTTTGTGAATTTGTCTGAGAGATCATCAAGCAGTACGCCACTGTCCTTCTCAAGTATAGATTTCGCCGGTTTGATTAAGGTAAGAAACTGCGTGTTAATACTTGCCAGCTTTCTAGCGACTAATGGCGCGTCATCTTTTAACGCTTTTTTCAACGTCAGCACCGATTCTTTACTAATTTCAGCTGAGAACATGTCCCGTCCGCGCTCAACGAGGTTATGTGATTCATCCATCAGTAGAAGAAATTTCGAACGGCCGACATCTTCAAAATAGCGGCGTAGATAAACCGCAGGATCAAAAACATAGTTGTAATCACATATCACCACATCGGCGATCAGTGATAAATCCAACGCTAACTCAAACGGGCACATCTGATGCTCGCGTGCCAGTAACTCGACAGCCGACCTATCAAGTGTCATGTCTTTCTTTACAGTATCCGCGAGAACAGCCGGCAGTTTGTCATAGTAACCACGCGCAAACTCACAGTATTCAGGGTCGCACGGCGTTCCTGGGTTAAAGCAGGTTTTATCTTTTGCTGTAATAGTGACGTCCCTTAGATGAATACCCGCTTCTTTTAAATCGGTGATCGCATCGCGCGCCATAGATTGACCCGAGGTTTTTGCTGACAAAAAGAATATTTTCTCGTAGCCAAGTTCAGGCATCGACTTGATCGCTGGGAATAAGCTTGCAATGGTCTTGCCGATACCCGTCGGTGCTTGCATGACCAACTGAGACTCCTGGCGAAGTGTCTTATAGACACTCACCGCCATATCTCTTTGGCCCGGCCGAAAGTCAGGGTAGGGAAAAGAAGTCGCAACAACCGACTCATTGCGTCGTGCAGCCCAATCCATGGAACGTGCATAAAACATCATGTACTGATTCAGTAGGCCATCTAGGTAGCTCTGAAGATCTTGGCAGGTCCAGCTTTCATCAATTCGGTATTGTTGATTATCTGCAAGATCGAGATAGCACAACCGAACAATAACCGGATCGTCAGCCGAGATGTTCCGTTGTAGCTTTTCCCGTACTTCATCGGCTAAGCCAGATTGAGCCTCTGTTTGTAATAACATAGCGGCATAGATTCTTGCTTGCGCAAAATGCATTGATTGCACCTGTGCGGGAATTAGTTCAATTGCGGCGCGCGTTGTTTTAATTTCTTCGACAAGTAAGCCAGACTCAACAAGCTGTATACCGTCGGCGCGTCCAGAGATTTTTAGTGTGCATTTTTCTCTCTCGTAAGTCTGCACGACCTTGTATTCAGCTAGATAACCCTCGGGTCTTGATTTTTGAACCTGCTGATGACCCTTGATGCCATCAACAGCATTACTTCGACCTGAAAAACGAAAATGAATGTCCCCGCCACGCGCAGTCTGGCTTACCAATTCACCGACAGAAAGTGTAACGATTGGCTTATTCGACACGCGTGTCCCCTACGACGAGTCCTGTTTCTATGTCGGTTTTTAACTGCATTTTTTCATCGCCTTGTACGTCCGCTTGCTGCCAACTTACGCTGACAACCCGCGCCGGCAAGCCTTGCTGCTGGAAATAGTTAAACCAGCGTATTTGATTTTGCTGCAGTTTGTCGCCTGGACCTTTGACTTCAATGAGTTCATAGGAGCCCGCCTCGGGAAATACAATAAGATCAGGAAAACCACTTCGGTTATTTTTCAGGTCAGATAAAAGCCTTCTAAAGATCGACGCGAGATCATGTTTTGGAATTTTTAATAGGGCGATTTCGATTACATCAGCGTTTAACCAGGACCAATTTACAAAGTGATTGGCTAAGCCGAATTTACGCTTGAAACAATCCGTAATACAACGGTTCACCTCTTGCTCATTCGCCAGGTCGATCATAAAAAAAAGCTTCTTATTAATCTTATCCCGTCGACGCTCGACAAAGCTTGGCGTAAACAAATCGCTCGGCCCACGCTGGAATGGATTAAAGAACACACCCTTAATTTCGGTGAATATCACATCCCAAAAATACAATCCAAAAAGGCCCGGCAATAAAGCATTTTCGACATAGTAGGCTTGACCACCCTGTTGAATAAACCAATCTCGCGCGAGTACCTCTACTCTTTGATCCGCATCAGGTTTAACCGATATATCAAAATTTACTATCGGCACTGCTGCAGATAAAGGAATCCAATCGCAATACACTTTATGTTGTTTCGCAATTCGCGTCGCAAACGCTAGCGCAAACTCAGACTCAGCCTCTGACTGAGGGTTCTGATGGATGTCCTCACATAAATTCAACGCCGACGGAATTTCGCCTTGCTTAGTCATTATTCTGACTTGTCTTTCTCTTGAGGGTTCTAAGCTCGAATGAAGATAAATTTCTTGTGCAAAATTGATGTCATTAAACCGCTCAAACTCACGAGCGATACGATTCAACAAGCGGTGATGCCGACGGACGGTTGTAGCTTCGTCGAAGCTGAATTGGAGCAGCGAGGGTAACCATTGGCGTAGGGATTGCGCGTCGCCCTGCTCAATCAGGTCCATAGCCGTATCGTTCAATGCATATTGGTTAATGGTTGTGTCCAATACGGAACGTGCATCAAAAAATCTTCCTGCGCTATCAAGTTGATACTTTTCGAAAGGCGTAATGCCTAAATCCCGCAATACGAACTCGGTGAAATCTTGATAGGGATTGCCAAAAAAAAGTAACTTTAATATTTGCAATATATCGAGACCAATAGGCTCAACGATCTGAAAAGGTACTGAGGAAAGAAGCGTCTGTGGTAAAACTTTCTCAATTAGCCACTGGTCAAGAGCCTGGCGACTTAAGCGTTTATTCGCCCCTTCAAACCAAGAAATTAACTCACTCTTGGTCATTAACTTCAGAAGATTTTCCGGCTCCTGCAATGACTCTATGGGTGATAGATAAGCCGCAGCTATGAGTTCATTCACTGCAGCCGCAATGTCTGAAATTTCAACATAGTTGAGCTTATCCAATCTAAACCAGGGTCCACGTCGCCCTGCTAGCCGTACATAAAGTTTTTGGGCATTGTCTGAAAGCTCGCTAAAGCCGGAGAGATAGTTTTTCTCACGTTCGTTGAGTATGTCTGCATAGTGAGTGCCGACAAAATCGAATAAATAATTGAAGTTTTCAAGGTAGTAACCTTGAGGGAGGTCCTCTGGCATCTATTTGTACAATTGCGTTTAGCGTGATCATAACTGTATTTATATACAGTCACAATATATGACGGCGCCTTAGATAGAAGCTGTCTAATAACCCACAGCGCTTGTCACGCATTGGGCTTGCATTGCGCGTACGTTAACAGCGCTCTTACAGATCCACCCAGCCATATTACAACAGCGGCTATTCTATTTTAGAAAAGGCTTGTTCTGTGCCGGTCAGGGGGTCTAACTGAATCATCTCATTTCTCGTCGGAAAGCTAACGATACGTGATTGAGCGGCATCATCAGAGACCGTCAGCCGTCCATCGTTCAATACATAACTCACTGGTCCGTTATCACCAATTTGTAGTGTCGACTCGGAATAGCTGATCCGCACGGGGAACCCGCCCACCGTTGAAGTCCAATTGCCAACTATGCGCTGCTGCTCAGATGCAGTAAAAACGGCACAGGACTGGATCAGCCCTACAAAGCCTATCAACAGGAGGTATTTGCAGGCGTTTGGCAGTGACTTTGGAAACATGAGGACTCACTTCTTCATAACTAGTACGTAGCAATATAACGGAAGCGATCAGATGATCAAAGCTGCCTATGGCATAATATGCTTTCATACATCAGATTGACCCGCACATGACTATCGAAAATGAGGATGATCTAAAAATGCTTCGCATCATTGGCCGTATTGTCTACGAGACATTATTGCTTATGAAGAAGTCGTTAGAACCGGGTATGACAACCTTGGAACTTGATGTCATTGGACAGAAAAACCTCGAAAAATACCAAGCCAATTCAGCACCCAAAGTCACCTACGACTTCCCAGGCTATACGTGCATTAGCGTCAACGAAGAAGCCGCCCACGGCATTCCATCTTCGCGTCAGATTCTTGCCGGTGATGTCGTTAATATCGATGTCTCGGCTGAGCTTGATGGCTATTTTGGCGATACAGGCGGCACGTTCCTTGTTCCTCCCGTCGATCCGCGAATGGCGTATCTGTGTCAATCAACACGCAAAGCCCTTCGACGAGCAATGAGTGTCGCAAAACACGGTGCCAAAATTAATCTGATTGGCAAAGCGATTGAGCAAACCGCTCGCAAAAGCGGCTTCGTTACCCTGCGAGATCTGAGCAGTCACGGCGTCGGCCGCAGCTTGCACGAAGAACCGCACTCGATTCCAAACTACTTTGATCGGCATGATCAACGTAGTTTGAAAGAGGGACAAGTAATCACAATTGAGCCTTTTTTGTCGACCGGTGCGCAGGAGACTCAAACTGAAAGTGATGGCTGGACCTTAACGACCGGCAAAGGAAATTTCTCTGCTCAATACGAACACACCATGGTCATTACCAAAGGCAAGCCGCTGATAATGACAGCCTTGTAGGCCTTAAGCTTTGTAAACGTATACTCAATCATCCGAAGGCATTTCTTAAACACCTTTGCATCAATATCAAGCAATCGCTCAGAGGTATAAAGCCGCCTGAGCGATTCGCCTTCTAACTGAGTACCTCAGCAATACCGTTAGGCTTCGTCGCACCTCCAGCCTCTTCATTTTGAGAACGCTGCGCGTACGAATGCGCCTCGATATTGTCATTGTCGCGCTTGCCTGCGTCGTCTTTGGTACCCACGCCGCTATGCAGAAGATCGATTTCTGACAACAGTGGCAATAAGAACAGGCCCACGACGAGTACAATCGCAGCCCCTAAACCCCAGAGCACCGCATCCGTGCCAAACTCATCAATGGAGTAACCAACCAGTGGTCCCGTCACGATATAGACACCTCGAAACATGAAAGACGTCATTGAGTTCGCGGTTGCTCTAAACGCACTTGGCACCCGTGAATTCAACGCATCTGTCAACAACACTTGATTAATACCTCGGCTAACAAAAAAACTGAAGCTCAATACAATGCCAGCAAAACCACCCATGCCAGCCATACCCCAATAGCCGATAATGGGCAATATGCCCATCAGTATCAGCATAGGTTTAGCACCAAACTTCTCTTCCAAAGGGAAGGTCAACTTGCTCGTCGCGGCGACAACAAAACTCTGCGCAGCCCAAAGCACACCAAAGAGCGCAAAGGGTACGTCCTGATCACGCCAATAGGGTTGCAACATCCAGATGACATAGAAGGTTGCAAGACCAAAAAAGGTAATGTTCAGGCAGATGAGTCGAAGCAATCGATCATCAACATATAAAAAGCTCAACACTTTCTTTAAGTTAACAACATGAGCGCCCTTCTCCATTTTTGTGAAAGGCGCCTCCACCAAGAAGAACGACAGCAACAACGGCACCCATGCAAATAGCGTGTTAGCAAAAATCACCGCTTCAAATGAGAAGGCCACAAGAAAACCGCCGAGCAAAGCCGCACATCCCTCTGCAACAGATTTGATCGTTCGCATATTACCTATGCCACGACTTTTCTCACCTGGCTCAAGTTCTAGGGCTTCTTGGCTATCATACAGAAGTGACAAATCAGCACCTGACAGCAGACTTAAACCTATGCCGACTGTCGCTTCAAAGAACACGAGCCCTGCAAAGCCTTCAGAAAAATTGAGCACGGTGTAGCCCAAAGCATGAAACACACTACCCACCACCAAGGCGTTCTTGCGCCCAAACACGTCAGCAAAATATCCAGAAGGTACTTCAAACACGACAACAACGAAGGCAAAAATCGCTTGTAGATAATAAACCTCAGCTAAGCTCAAACCTTTAGATTCAAAGAAAGGCACAATGACAGGAATGATGACGAGCGCCAGCCAAAAAAAGCTGAAGCCGTACAACACCTGAATATTTCTTGTTAATTTATTTTTCATTGTATTTTCCTACCACTTTTCATTTCTTGTCTTTATTACTGCGAGCGATGTTCACAACTGACTTTCTTCTGGCCAAAAAAAAAGCCCCTGATACTGAGCATCAGGGGCTTTTTAAATTCAATTTTTAAAAATCCTAATGCGATAAACGTCTCCATGAGACTCGCGAGCAAATACCTGCAACCCGGGTCATCGGGATTGCATGAATCACGCTTGTTTTTATTTGATGAGTAATATTCATTTAAAAATTAGCTTCGCTATAGGTGATAAATGTTTTCTTCAGATGTCTTGTTTAGTCCATGCTGACTCAAAATGGCTTCGCCAATAATTGCTTGCAGTCAGTTCAGGTAATGCGATTTCAGCAGAGGCTAACTGATCAGCCTTTGATGGGACGGGGATATTACTCCGCAAAATGACAAAGTCAACACCCCTCACTATTTTTGTTGGTAGGCGTCAATGAAATTGATAATTTAATGCTTTGGCAATTAGCTCTTAACCTTTGCAAACTTCGTTTCCGAATCAGAAAATATCTGCTTCCACGCACCAGACCGGAATCGATAAACGAGCATAAAGCCCTTAACCAGGTAGTCGCCGATTAAAGCACCATAGATCCAAATCACACTGAAACCAAAATAAGCGAAGATCGCTGCAAGTCCAACGCGAACGCCGATCAACCCAGTCATTGTCGTAATGAGCGGGAACCGTGTGTCGCCTGCCCCTCGCAAGCAACCGCCTAATGTGAACTCAATCGCCATTAGTGGCTGAGAGATGCCAAGAATATAAATAAATATTACTGTCAGACGAACAACTTCATCGTCATCAATGAGGAAACGCGCAATAGGCTCAGCAAAAATGAAGATCACAACGCTCAACATAACCATGCTACCAATTGCCATCCAGGTCGCTCGCCACCCCTGTTTCTCTGCCTCATCAGGCGATCGAGCACCCAGATGCTGACCGACTAACGTTGCGCCAGCGATAGAAAAACCAAAACCAACAACAAACGAAAGAGAGAGTATCTGCACACCAATACCGTAGGCTGCAAATGGAGCTTCGCCATAGAAAGCGACAAGCCAAAGAAAGGCAACGAAGCCGATTTGAAAAACAAATTGCTCGACTCCGGCAGGATATCCGATATCAACCAACTGCTGAATGCGCCGGCGACTCAAACTACCTTTCCCACCAACACCGACCTTGAGCCGCTTCCCCTTCCAAAGGGCCAGTAAGATCATTGACGCAATGAGAAAAGACAACCCATTGGCAAGCGCAGCACCGGCCACACCAAGTTGCGGAAAGCCAAACTGGCCGAACACCAGCGCATAGATAAGAAATACATTAATGATATTTGTGAAGATCCCTATCCAAAGCGGCGTCTTAGTATCACCTGCGGCCCGCAGTGCAGCAGACAAAATCATATTTACGGCAAAGGCAATGTTAAACACACTGAGATACTTTATGAAAACCGCGGCTTGCTGGGTCGTTTCTTCCGGCAAACCAAATACAGAGGCGATGGTTTCCGCAAAGAAATAACAGGGAATCGTCAGAGCGATCGCAACAGCATTGCCAATCCAAAGTGATGCGGTTGTTATCTTAGCGGCTTCTTCATAGTCCTGTGCACCCCATGATCGGGCTACCAGAGCAGTCGTTCCGGCAGACACAGCCATGAGAATTGCTTGTAGCGCAAAGAAGATTCGATGTCCTGTGGTCACAGAAGCCACGGCTGATGCACCCAAGCTACCAATCATCTTTATCGATACAATACCGATAATGGCAAATAGGAGGTTGCTGAGAATTGCGGGCCAAGCCAACTCCCAAATACTTAGCTGAGGCTTCTTGATTCCGCTTGTTTCCCCACTATCATCAGTGGTGGATTGGGCCATATCGATCGTTTTCCAGGTGGGGGTTAGCGTTAAACTACTAGGGTTTAAGCGACGGAGGTAGCGGCGCGTAAGGTACACGAAATAGACATTTAGGTCAAAGAGAGGTTAACGAAACGGGTATGGGGAAATCAGTAATCATCGTCGGTGGTGGACATAACGGTCTGGTTTGCGCCTGTTATCTTGCCAAGGCTGGCTGGCAAGTGACCGTACTCGAAAAACGACCTATTGTCGGTGGCGCGGCGGTCACTGAAACCTTTCACCCGGGTTTCAGAAACTCAACCGCAAGCTACACAGTCAGCCTGCTTGATCCACAGGTCATTAAAGATTTACATCTACGTGAGCATGGGCTGGAGATGGTGACGAGACCCTGCAACAACCTTTTACCTCTGCCGAATGATGAATACCTTGCACTCAACGCTGACGCTAATTTCAATCGAGAGCAGATAAGTAAGTTTTCAGCGCATGATGCTCAGCAGCTAGACCGCTATAACAGGGACATCGGGGCAATCGCACCGATAATTAAGGTCTTAATGGCATCTATCCCACCGAAGATAATAAGCGGCGGGCTTAGCGACATATTTGCCAGTATTTCGGTCGCCCGAAAATTTACGCAGCTCGAACCACGACATAAGCGCCTCATTATGAAATTGTTTACTGTCTCAGCTGCTGAATTTCTGGACGACTACTTTGAAAGTGATCCGCTCAAAGCAATATTTGGCTTTGATGCGATCGTAGGACATTTTGACAGCCCCTACTCACCAGGATCCGCCTACGTGCTATTGCACCATCTGCTCGGTGAGGTAAATGGTGAAGTCGGTGCCTGGGGGCATGCAATGGGTGGGATGGGCGCGATCACCTCGGCCATGGCTGAAGAAGCCAGATTACTGGGAGTGAAAATCCAACTTGAAACCGGCGTCGCCGCGCTAAAGACAAAGGGCAACCGGGTTTCGGAACTGATCACGCAGGATGGCCAGAGCCTCAGCGCAGATCTCATTGTCGCTAACGTAAACCCACGCATGCTATTTCTAGATCTACTTTCAGCCGATTCAGTCCCTGATGATGTCAGACAACACTTCGAAAACTATAAATGCCAAAGCGGCACTTTCAGGATGAACGTAGCACTAACGGACCTACCCCAATTTAGCTGCAAGCCGACGCAATCAATGCTGGCAGCAGGCATCATCATGGCACCGAGTCTGGACTATATGGACACTGCTTATAGAGATGCAAAACAAATAGGCTGGTCGAAACAGCCCATTATAGAAATGTTGATTCCGAGCTTGCTAGATCCAAGCCTCGCACCGATGGGTAAGCATGTAGCAAGCTTGTTCTGTCAACAATTTGACCCAACACTAGAATCTGAATGGGATATTCACCGGCAGTCAGCCATTGATGCAATTCTGAACACGGTCGAGTCTTTCGCGCCTGGTTTCCGCGCACTTATCGTTGGTCAACAAGCACACAGTCCTTGGGATCTGGAACAGAAATTTGGCTTAGTAGGTGGTGACATCTTTCATGGTCGATTGAGCCTAGAACAGCTCTTTTCTGCGCGACCAATGTTGGGTATGGGTCAGTATCAGACCCATTTGGACAACTTATATATGTGCGGTGCTGGTACTCACCCTGGTGGTGGTGTGAGCGGACTACCGGGTCAAAATGCCGCAAAGGCGATTCTTGGGCGTCGGGTTTTTAAAAAATTACAGGCCTAATGCTGGCTATCTGATCGATGCCAAGCATTGGCTATTAAGGCAGGTAAAAGGTGCTTGTAACGTTCATCTCGTGAACCCAACAACCTCATTTCAATGACACCAAGAGGATATAAAGCTGACGATCTAGCGTTTAAAAAAAACGGATCAGAGAACTCAGTAGAGATAGTCGTGAACGATAGCCGCCGGCAAGGAATGACCGGCGCCACTGATTGTCACTTGATCACTGTTCTCGACGACTTGTCTGACTCTCTATCGAACTTTATCTCAAACTATATCTCAAACTATATCCCAAGCTATATGTCGGACTCATTGTCCGACATATTTGAGTAGGCTTACGAATCGAGTTTCTGGAACGCTAGGACTGCATTCGTACCACCGAAACCAAAACTGTTCGACATAACCGTTCGGATACCCGCGTTATCGATACGTGCACGCACAATCGGTGCATCAGCCACAAGAGGGTCGAGTTCATTGATGTTCGCAGACTCACAGATGAAATCATTTTCTAACATTAACAGCGAATAGATCGCTTCATGCACGCCAGCCGCACCCAGTGAGTGGCCTGACAATGACTTGGTCGAGCTAATGCGAGGGATTTTGTCACCGAAGACCGCCTTTATGGCATTGATTTCAGGAATGTCGCCAGCCGGCGTACTGGTGCCATGCGCATTAATATAATCAATTTCACCGTCCACGGTCGAAAGCGCAATTTGCATCGCTCGTTGTCCACCTTCACCTGAAGGCGCAACCATATCGAATCCATCAGAAGTTGCAGCATAGCCAACAAGTTCCGCATAGATTTTTGCACCACGGGCTATGGCATGCTCGTATTCTTCAACCACACAAATCCGCCGCCGCCTGCAATCACAAAGCCATCACGATCTTTATCATAGGCTCTTGAAGCCGTCGCTGGATTTTCATTTCTCACAGTAGAGAGCGCGCCCATTGCATCAAACAAGGACGACATTGACCAATGCTCTTCTTCACCGCCGCCGGCGAATACAATATCTTGCTTACCAAGCTGGATTAACTCCGCCGCATGGCCGATGCAATGCGCACTTGTTGAACACGCAGAGGTAATGGAGTAGTTCACGCCTTTGATTTTGTATGCTGTCGAAAGACACGCAGACACGGTTGAACCCATTGTTCGAGTAACACGGTAAGGTCCAATTCGCTTTACGCCTTTTTCTCTTAAGATATCAGCCGCTTCAATAAGATTCGACGAAGATGCACCGCCAGAACCCGCAACGATACCTGTTCGATAGTTTGATACCTGATCCTCAGGAAGACCTGAATCAGCAATGGCTTCTGCCAAGGAGATATACGAAAAAGCCGCCGCATCACCCATGAAACGCCGAAGTTTTCTATCGATCATCGATTCAACATCGATATCGATACTTCCCGCGACATGACTGCGAAGCCCCATTTCTTTGTATTCTTCTTGAAACTTAATCCCAGACTTTGTTTCTCTTAATGAGATCAGAGTTTCTTCTTTGTTATTACCCAGCGGGGATACTAGCCCCATTCCAGAAATGACAACTCGTTTCATTTTTTCACCTAAAATCGTCTAGAGATGTGAATAAGCCAACTTTGATTCCTTCGGCCGTGTATATCTGTTTTCCATCGGCAATCACTTTTGCATCAGCGATACCTAAAACAGTCTTTCCTTCCCGAACACGGTTAATGTCTATCTCATACTGCAATAATTTTACTGACGGCAAGTACCTGCCCCTTAAAGCCTACCTTATTGCAGCCGAGCGCTCTTCCAACGCCGTAGTTGCCTTTCCAAGCAAGATAGAACCCGAGTAATTGCCAAAGTGCATCGAGCCCTAAACAACCTGGCATAACCGGATCGCTCACAAAATGACATTTGAAAAACCAAAGATCAGGATTGATATCCAACTCAGCCAGTATCCGGCCGCGACCATTTGCGCCACCGGTCTCCGAGATGTCGGTGATCCTGTCGACCATCAGCATTTGATCTATCGGCAGATGCGCGCGGCCTGGCCCAAACAAGGTACCGTGGCCACATTCAAGCAGCTCTTCTTTCGAAAAGGTGTGTTTATCGATCAGAGATCGATCTATCGGCGGTGAAGATTCTTTATCTTGCATATAATGATATCGACACCCATCTGGGGAAGCCGATCTTGGTCCATCTGAAAGTAGGCGCAAATTATAGCATTGAGACCCTAAAAGGAAACACGACAATTATGGACAAAGCTTCATTATTGCCTTTGCAAATCAGATGCCGACATGTTAACCAATTCCGCGACTGCCTATAATTGTTAGTTTATTTTGACGAGTTTCAAGGTATTTCGTATCCAAAGGCCGCATTTTAGAATGCGAATATCGCTCCACTGCGACTTGTCAGCCTGTTGGACTGGACGCATAATAGCGCCGCTTCTATTTCGCAGTATCGCATTCCGACAATGTCATCCATCGGCTACTTACAGTCTCTGGTAGGAAGGTCGATACCGCTGTAACCAATATCTGCCCGAAAATGAACTCGATTGTTGAATCGTTGTCTTATTATCCATTCGGTAGAAATTCATCATTGTTCACAAGCTGCACCGAGAAAAATTAATGACAAAAATAGACAAGCTAGCCGTCGTACACCCCGATGCCGACATCGGACCTAATTGTGAGATTGGTCCATTCTGTACAATTGGACCTCATGTGGTTATTGGCGCGAATACCAAACTGCGCTCCCACGTTGTTGTTGAACCACACACGACGATTGGCGAGGACACTGATATCTTCCCTTTTGTGACGATCGGCATACAATCGCAAGATGTAAAGTATGTTCCCGGCACCGTCACTTATACCAAAGTCGGCGCACGCAATGTCATTCGAGAATTTGTTAGCATTCACAGCGGCACCTTGGAAGGCTCTAGTACCGTTGTCGGAGACGACTGTAATTTACTCACCCAATCCCATGTCGCGCACAATTGTCAGGTTGGCAATCACGTCACTATGTCCCATTCGGCAACCCTAGCGGGACATGCCGTACTGGGTGATTATGCGAATATCGGCGGCCTCGCTGCGATACATCAATTTTGTCATATCGGCAAAGCATCGATGGTCGGCGGTATGGCGCGGGTTGTACAGGATGTATTGCCTTTCACCATCGCAGAGGGATTTCCAGCAAAAATGCGTGTCATCAACAAGGTGGGTATGCAGCGCGCTGGGTACACAACCGAAGAAATCGCTGAAGTTAGAAAGGCATTTCGAATACTCTTCATGCGGCAACTGCGTCTGGAAACTGCAACGCAGCAGGTAGAACAAGAGTTCCCCAATTCAGAGAATGTGAAGCTGATGATCGAATCAATCAATAGCTCTCAACGCGGTTTGGCTCGACCAGAGTCTGAAACGATGGAAATCAATCTCAGCGACTAGTATTGGCCTAGGCCGATACTTGCACTTTTCGTTCGCTTGTATCTTCGTTTAGTACTTAGAATTTCCTGCCGGTCGATTTTCTACTTTACAATGTCCCAGGACCGCTTGGCTTTGCTATAGTGCGCCCAGTACTAAAAAATTGAATTAACCCTAATGATCTAAGGCGTAGAGTATGTACAAAGCTGTTCTATGGGACTTCGGTGGTGTGATCACGACCAGCCCTTTCGAGGCATTCAGCCGATTTGAGAAAGAAAACAATCTCCCTACTGACTTTATACGGGGCATCAACTCAACCAACCCTGACACGAATGCCTGGGCGCAACTCGAGAGCAACGACATTTCGACAGAAGAGTTTGACGAAAAGTTTGCCGCAGAAGCACACGCAAAAGGTCACGAAGTAACAGGTCATCAGGTTCTAGCACTACTCTCGGGCAATGTTCGGCCAGAGATGGTTGAGGCACTTCGTAGAATCAAAACCCAATACAAAGTCGGCTGTATAACAAACAACGTGAAAAATGCTGGCAAAGGGCCTGGTATGGCGAGTTCCAATAAAAAGGCGGAAAGCGTCGCGGAAGTCATGGGCATGTTTGACTTCATCATTGAATCGAGTAAAGCGGGCATTAGAAAGCCAAATCCAAAAATTTATCAAATGGCTTGTGATGAAATTAATATTGAACCTAAAGATGCGATCTTCCTTGATGATTTAGGCATCAATTTAAAACCCGCCAAAGCACTCGGCATGACCACAATCAAAGTACTCACAGCAGAGCAAGCAATCGGTGAACTGGAAGGCTTACTGAATATTGAGCTGCGATAATAAATTAAGTTGGGATAAGCCATGCGAGTATTACTGACCGGAGGTGCTGGATACATTGGCACCCATACCGCAGTTGAACTATTGAACAACGATCACGAAGTCATTGTTGTTGATAACCTCGCCAACAGTTCTGTTGAAGCTATTCGAAGAGTCGAGAGACTCACGAACAAGCAGATTCAATTCCATGAAACTGATTTACTTGATTATTCAAGCCTTGAGAAGGTTTTACAGATAGAAAAACCTGATGCAGTAATCCACTTCGCCGGCCTTAAAGCCGTCGGCGAATCTGTCGCTAAACCCCTCCAGTACTATCAAACCAACTTGGGGGGCGCCCTCAACTTGTGTCAGTTGATGATCAAATACGGCATCAACTCTCTGGTTTTTAGCTCTTCTGCGACGATCTATGGTGAACCTGAAACGATGCCTATCAGCGAAAGCAGCAATGTTACTGACGCATCGAACCCCTACGGTCGAACGAAATTGATGATAGAGAAAATTCTCGAAGACCTATGCAATGCTGAACCCGATTTCAATGTTGCACGCCTAAGATACTTCAATCCAGGTGGTGCGCACATCAGTGGCGAAATAGGCGAGGATCCTTTAGGTATTCCTAACAACCTGTTGCCCTTTGTCAGTCAATTTGCAGTCGGTAAACGAGATGAATTAGTGGTCAATGGCAATGATTATCCGACACCCGACGGCACCTGCGTGCGCGACTTTATTCACGTCGATGATCTGGCTAAGGGGCATTTGGCAGCACTTGCTAAGCTTGAGCAAAAGCCAGGCCTTGTGACATACAATCTTGGCACCGGCACAGGCTATTCGGTTCTAGACATTATCAAAGCGTTTGAAAAAGCTAACGATATATCACTGCCCTACTCAATCGGTCCAAGACGAGCCGGCGATATCCCGACCAGTTACACAGACCCAACATTGGCAATAACCGATTTGAATTGGAAAGCAGAAAAGTCGATAGAAGATATTTGTCGTGACGCTTGGCACTGGCAGACTAAAAACCCGAATGGATACGCTAAGTAGCCCCACTGCGCAGCGAGCCTACCCACCTGCGACAAAATGAAGAAAGTGAACCTCACTATCTTCGAGCAGTTCCTCTAAGAGAGGATCGACGATAATCACACCATCAATTGCAACCGCCATTTCCTCAAGAAGCTGACGGCTCAGGGCCGGATATCGCGCCACAAGTTCTGTCACCATATCTCGATACACGGTCGATGAAATTTCAGTCCGAATATCTCCGGTGAGTTTTTCTAACTCACCGGAGAAGATCACAGTAGCCATAACCTAAGAAAGCGCGAGTTAAGCGTTATCTTGAATGACTTTTAGTACATTCGGCGGCGAGCAAGGAAGATCCGTAATCGGCAAACCAATCGCCTGACTAACCGCGTAGGCAGTCGCAGCTAATGGCGGAATAATGCCAGACTCACCAACACCTCTAACGCCGAAAGGGTGGAAGGGATTAGGTACTTCAACAATGATCGCGTCGATCATTGGCAAGTCAGATGCCAACGGTATTCGATAATCGAGGAACCCAGCATTCTCCATATGACCGTCTGCACTGTAAACATACTCCTCGTTTAGCGCCCAACCGATACCCTGCACCGCGCCACCTTGAAGTTGTCCTTCGACATAAGAAGGATGGATTGCCTTACCAGCGTCTTGAACGGCGGTATAACGAAGTACATCGACCTTACCGGTATCTTTATCGACTTCAACATCACACAGATGGACAGCAAAACTAGGTCCAGCTCCACGCGCATTGATATTGCCTCGACCTGTAATCTGACCACCGGTGCGTTCGGCACCTGCGCAAATTTCAGCAACTGTCATTCGATTGTCACCACTGAACGTTTCACCTTCCGCGTACTCGATCTGATCTGCAGTTAAGTTCCATACAGCAGCAGAGCGTTCTTTCAATTGACGTACGACATCTTGAGCGGCCTCAATGACAGCCATGCCCGTCGCAAATGTCGTTCGACTGCCGCCTGTACCGGCACTAAATGCGACATTCTCAGTATCACCAATAATGGGCTTTAGGTTTTCTGCTGGCATGCCTAATTCTTCCGCTGCCATTAATTGCATCGAAGCCCGAGATCCACCAATGTCCGGAGAGCCTTCAACAATTGTACCTGTACCATCGGGGTTCATATTGAGGGTGACACTTGATTGGCCGCCGACATTGAACCAGAATCCTGCGGCTACACCACGTCCCTGGTTCTCTTTTAAAGCCTCTTGATATTGAGGCGAGTTCTTAGCTGCTTCTAAACACTCAACCAAACCAACGGCTTTTAACTTAGGTCCGTAAATGGTCTGAGTACCTTCTTTTGCGGCATTTTGAAGACGCAGGTCAATTGGGTCGATACCGAGCTTATCGGCTATCTCATTAACAACCATTTCTGCAGCATATTCTGCTTGCGGCGCACCTGGTGCACGATAAGCCGCAACCTTTGGCTTATTCACAACCACATCATACCCCTCAACATACATGTTGGGGACCGCATAGGGCGTAAATGCGGTCATGCAGCCCATCATCACAGGAGAGCCCTTAAAGGCACCCGCTTCGTAATGGAGTAACGCTTGCATGGCAGTAATCGTACCGTCTTTCTTCGCACCGATTTTGACCCAATTACGGGTTGCAGAACCCGGACCTGAAGCTTTGAAAACTTCATCTCGGTCCATTATCATTTTCACAGGCCGACCGGATTTCTTCGATAAGATCAATGCAACAGGTTCAAGATATACTGTTGTTTTACCACCAAACCCTCCGCCAATTTCACTAGCGATGACTTTCAGTCGATTCAGATTAAGGCTCAAGAGCTTAGCTGTGCTGGCACGCACGTCAAAATGTCCCTGAGTAGAACACCACAACATGGACTGACCATCTGCATCGTAGCGAGCGGTGCAAGCATGGGGTTCAATGTAGCCTTGGTGAACCGTTGGTGTGTAGAAGTCACGTTCAACGATAAGATCAGCTTCAGCAAAACCAGCCTCCACATCACCCATTTTGAATTCTTGCCGCGCGGCTATGTTCGACGCCTTTGTCGGCGTCTCCGCCAAGCCTTGGGTAAACATATTGTCATGCAGCACTGGCGCATCAGCAGCCATAGCATCATTAACATCTAAGACCGGCTTCAAAACTTCATATTCAATTTCAACCAATCCCAGCGCCTGCTCAGCGATTGCAGCTGTTCTGGCTCCAATAGCGAGGATTGCGTGACCATGATAAAGCACCTTGTCTTTAGCCAGTATGTTGTTGGCTAGATCAAGCAGGTTCGACGAGCCTTCCCCGGTCGCAACAACCTCGTCCGCAACGCTTGGAAAGTCATTATAGCTGGCTATCGCCAGAACACCCGCCAGCGCTTCTGCTTTCGTAGTGTCGATTGATTTAATTTTCGCATGCGCATGAGGACTTCTAAGAATTTTGCCCCAGATCATACCGGGTAATGACATGTCAGCGCCGTAGTTTGCGCGCCCGGTGACTTTGTCAAAACCATCAGGTCGAATAGAACGCGTTCCAATATACTTGTATTGCTTTGCTTCACTCATTGTTATGCAGCTCCTCTCATCGTTTCGGCGGCATCCATCACAGCTCGAATAATTTTGTCATACCCTGTGCATCGACAAAGATTGCCTGCTAGGTAATAACGCGCCTGCTCTTCCGTTGGATTCGGATTTTCCTCCAGCAATTTCTTAGTCGAAACAACCAAGCCTGGTGTGCAGATACCGCACTGGAGCGCAGCATGCTCTAGAAACTTCTGCTGGATAACATGCAACTGGTCTTTGTTCGAGACGCCTTCAATGGTACCGATTTCAGCACCTTCAGCTTCGACACCGAGGACTAAACAGGAACAGACGAGCGCATCGTTGACCGTTACCGAACAAGCCCCGCAGTCGCCGGAAGCACAGCCTTCTTTCGTGCCGGTGAGTTGTAGGTCATTTCTCAGAACATCGAGTAACGTCTCGTGCGGTTCGCATAAGAATTCGACGACTTCGCCATTGATACTGGTATTTACATGAATTTTAGCCATTGATTACTTCTCCTTCGCTCTTTGCGCAGCAATAACCGCGGCTCTTCTTGTGAGGACACCGACGACATGACGTCGAAACTCTATCGTACCGCGCCGATCAGTAATCGGTTTTGACGCTGCTGTAGCAGCTGCTGCAGCAGCATTTAGGGCCGCATCCTCTAATTTAGTACCGATCAACGCATCCGCTGCTTCCGTCACAAGTAATGCTGTCGTCGCGACAGCACCGATAGAAACTCTCGCGGCAGTGCAAGTACCGTCGGCATCCAACGTGACACTAACCGCAGCACCAGCAACGGCAATGTCCATTTCCGTTCGTGGAATAAATCGAAGATAGGCGTCTGATGTCTTGGCGGCCGGGGCTGGTATTTGAATGCGCGTCAGCAGTTCGCCCTGCTCCATGCAATTTCGACCAACACCGACAGCAAAATCTTCGGCAGCAACGGTTCGCTCACCCTTCGGGCCGTGTATCACACACTCGGCGCCATTTACTATCAAGGCAGGAATCGTGTCCGCTGCAGGCGACGCATTGCACAAATTACCACCCACACTGCATCGACCTTGCACCTGCGTTGAGCCAATCAGATAGGCAGCTTCAACCAAGCCAGGATAGATCGCTTTAATATCACTCCTTGCGGTAAGCTGCGCGCAACTCATTGACGGTCCTAGGTGCAAGCCTCCGTCCACTATTGCGGCCGTCATCATGCTATCAATACGTTTAATATCGATAACCACCAAAGGATCGCTACTCTGCGCTCTAGACTGAATGATGAGGTCTGTACCACCCGCCATCACTTTTGTGCTTAGTTTGGTGTTACTGAGCATACTCACAGCAGCATCAATATTTTCAGGCACCTTATATTCTACAACTGGCATTTTTTAACTCCTGATTTCTTTATTATTGAAAATCCCCGCTTTGACCTACCGAGACTAAACGACATGCAAGCAAAGCTTTTCGTCACTGTCTTTTTTTACCGGATATGTATAGCACGGCTCCCGATCGCAACCAAGCTATTGGAAATAATTCCTTTTGTTGCAAGCAACGGCACACGTCATGATGGAGCGGCCGCCAAAGGTATAACTATAACAAAGCGTACACTGCGCCTAAAAGCCCGCCAATGATCATTAACATTGATGGAATCATTGTCATCATCATGCCCACGCCTCTTTTTGAGGGTTCTTCAATGTACTTCATGGCATAAATCATTCGGCCAAACAGATATACAAGTCCAAGCACCGCGGCGACATAGTGATTCACATAATGTCCAAACGCCCATAGCGCCGGCAGAAAAATAACAATCTGTTCGAGCGTGTTCATCTGAACTCGGTAATGTCTTTCAAACATCTCATTTCCCGTGACCGCAGGCGCATCAATGCCATATTCGCCTCTCGCTTTTCCTACTTTCATACCGAAGTAGATATACTCTATGATCGCGAGCATCGTAATTATCGTTAATAAAGCCATTGGGACCCTCTTAAATAGTTCAGATTAGAAATTCTGTGCAGCAATGAGCAACAAATAGAGTCTAGCACTGAGCCGAACCAATTTATCGATGAGTATTCACATAATTTAGATCGCAGGATTCATCAACACCACAAAATAGGAATCTTGTGTTAATTCGGGTACTGTCCTTAAACATATGTTTTCAGTGGGTTATACCAGTGACCTGCCTTCCATACACTTTAACTGTCAAAAACAGATTTGCGCGCAGCACTAGCCGATGATTTGCAAGCTTTGGACGTAAGCTTCTCTATCCCAACGCTTCTGCCTCGCAATGATTGCGCAGTCATAGAGCGGCAAAAACACATGATGTTCTGGTGAATTTGACAACCAATACGCTTGTTAAGGTATGCACTCGCAGCCTCGCTGCGGATGGTCGAATGCAATCGTAACCCCCCAGAGTGGAACTCACAAAAATTGAAATTCCGTATTGGAGAATATTCATGTCCGCAAAAATCTACGCTGAAACCAAACTACCAACCGAATTTGGTGAACTTCGCTTGCGCGCTTATCGAGACGATGCCTGTGAAACACATCTTGATGAACCTCTTGCGTTGGTCAGTGGCTTTTTGGATCCGCAAAAACCTATCAATGTTCGCATCCATTCCTCCTGCCTCACCAGCGAAGTTTTAGGCTCTTGTAAGTGTGATTGTAAGCAACAGTTGGATCAGTCGTTGGCCTATATCAAGGAAAACACTGGCGTGGTTATCTATTTGCATCAGGAAGGACGAGGCATTGGTATTGGCGACAAAGTGAGGGTATACGCGTTACAAGAACACGGTTACGACACTATCGAAGCAAATGAAATGCTCGGCTTGCCCATTGATGCGCGAAGGTATGATCAGGCCGTAGATATACTCAAGGACTTAGGCGTCAAGCAGGTCAATTTATTGACGAACAACCCGGATAAGATCAACTATCTTACGAATGCCGGCTTCGACGTAATCCAACGCACCCCCGTACATGGTACTGACAATGTCCATTCTGCTCCCTATATTGAAACGAAACGTACTAGAATGGGACACATGCTTTAAACCGTTGTGAACAATGACCATCGATATGACCGACCCAATCCCCGATCTGAAGTCTGCTGTTGGACCCGAGCTCAATAGCATCTACAAAACGCATCTTGAACGCGTTACCCAAGTTTACCAAAACGCGGCAAGGCAGGCGGGTAAAGACGGTGTCTTAATAGCCTCCGGTGCGTTAAAGAACACGTTTCTTGACGATCAAACCTATCCTTTCAAGGTAAACCCGCACTTTAAAGCGTGTTTACCTGTGACGGATGTCAACGATAGCTATTTGCTTTTGAGAGAAGATAGAAAACCTCTGCTACTGTTCTATCAACCTGAAGATTATTGGCATTTGCCTGCAGAAGATCCGACTGGCTTTTGGGTCGATGAATGGGACATTGAACCCATCAAAAATGTCGCGGATGCCCATAACCATCTCGGTGACACCCGCAGCCTGGCTTTTATCGGTGAGGAAATTCAGCAGCCGAAGGACTGGGGCATTGATTGTACTAACGACGAAGCTATGCTCAATTCAATCCATTACGCTCGTGCTTACAAGACCGATTATGAGATTGCTTGCCTTGCGCATGCAAACAATGTCGCGGTTCGCGGTCATGTCGCAGCAGAGGCGGCATTTCGCGAAGGCATGTCTGAGTTCGAAATCCAATCAGCATACCTCTTGGCTATCGGTCATCGAGAACAGCAGACCCCCTACTCTGACATTGTTGCCTTAAATGACCATTGCGCGGTGCTGCACTATCAGCATTACGAACGTATTCGACATGATGAAAAAAACCTTCATTCGCTTCTCATCGATGCGGGTGCGAGCTGCAATGGATATGCGGCTGACATTACACGTACCTATGCGCATCGCGACGGCGTATTCGCAGACCTAATTACCGCAATGAATGAAGCGCAGTTGACGCTGATCGACGACATTGAAGTCGGTATGGATTACACAAAACTAAACTTTTTGATGCATCAGAAACTCGCGTTGCTCTTGAAGCAGTTTAGCCTTATCAACATGTCGATCGACGAAATGGTTCACAAGAACATTACCTTCAACTTTATGCCGCATGGTCTAGGGCATTTCTTGGGACTTCAGACCCACGATGTTTCAGGATTCCAACAGTCAGAAAAAGGGGGGAACGTTGCTGCACCCGAAAACTATCCCTCGTTGCGACTAACGCGGAAAATTGAAGACCGGCAGGTTTTTACTATCGAACCAGGCATTTACTTCATTCCGATGCTGCTAAAGCAATTGCAACAGAGTAAAGATGCATCAAAGATTAACTGGCCGCTGATAGAATCGCTGTTGCCCTACGGCGGAATTCGAATCGAAGACAATATCGCAATGATTAACGGCCACACTCGCAACTTAACACGAGAAGCATTTACGCAACTATGAGCGACCAAAAACTAAACCTCGAGCGCATATTTGGTGACCCAGATATCAATGGAGACGCGCCAATTTCCCTTAAATTCTCCGCCGATGGTCGCTACGTTAGCTTTCTAAAAAGTAATGCCAATAACGTCGAGCAGCTAGACCTTTGGGTATTCGATATTGCACTGGGACAGTCTAGATTACTCGTTGACGCATCAGATCTGACGGATACAAAACGGGTGCTGTCTGACGAAGAAAAAGCCCGACGTGAACGGCTTCGTGTTAGTCAAAGCGGAATCGTTGAGTACTACTGGTCACCCACTGGCGACAAATTGGTTTTTCCTCTTAATGGTGATCTTTTCCTTTACGAGTTAGATAGTTCAGAGCCTGTCTACAAGTTAACCGATGAGACAACCTTCGAAACTGATATCACCTTCTCACCGGATGGGAGGTATCTCGGTTTTGTACGGCAGCAAAACATCCATGTGATCAATCTTAGCGACAAAACCAGCAGACAACTCACATCAGATGGTGGTGGTGTCATATCAAATGGCTTGGCAGAATTTATTGCTCAGGAAGAAATGCACCGTTTTCGCGGGTATTGGTGGTCTCCCGATAGCGTCAGCATTGCCTTTACTCGTGTCGATGAGTCGCCAATTGAAATATCACAGCGCTATGAAATTGATGCCGACTCTTTCGGCGTTTACGACCAACGATATCCTTTCGCAGGAACAGCCAACGCTGACGTGACGGTCGGTGTTGTCAATCTCGCCACAATGAACACCTGCTTTGCTAACTTGCCTGGTGATAGCGAAGACTATATCTGCCGAGTCAATTGGCTCCGAGACAATCAATCATTAGCAATACAGACGCAATCAAGAAACCAACAAACGTTGGCTTTGTTAGTTTGGAATTCCAGTACAACACAGCTAAACCACCTGCTGACCGAACAGTCAACGACATGGTTGAATCTGCATGATATTTTTTATCCGTTATCGAACGGTAAAGAGTTTATCTGGGCATCCGAGCGTTCCGGCTACCAACACCTGTACCATTACAATTTCGAAGGCACACTTTTAAACACCCTAACCAGTGGACCATGGGTCGTCACCAACCTGTGCAGGGTCAGCGAAGATAGCGTTGCCGGTGCGCATGTGTACTTTGAAGGTTTCATGGACACACCACTCGAAAAACATCTTTATTGCATCAGCCTGAATACCGGTTCTATGCCGACACGTATCACTCAACCCGGCTTTTTTCATTCGGTAACGTTTAGCTCAAATCATCCGTATTTTATCGACCATTTCTCTTCGGCCGATAAGCCGCCTGCGGTTGCACTAAGGAGCCTCGATGGGGAAACAATCAGCGATCTTGCTGTCAACGAACTCGACGCGGGCCATCCTTATCATCCCTATCGAGCGTCGCGTGGCATCGTAAGTTTCGGAGAACTCAAAGCCGAAGACGGACAAACGTTACATTACAGATTGATGAAGCCGGCGCATCTGCAGGCGAATGAAAAATGTCCCGTTATCGTCACCGTCTACGGGGGTCCTGGCGTCCAGCGAGTTACCAATGAATGGATACCTGCATGGCACCATTACATGACGCAACAAGGTTATGCGCTACTGCAACTTGACAACCGCGGCACGGCAAATCGTGGCAAGCAATTTGAAGATCCCATCCATTTACACATGGGTCAGATCGAAGTTGCGGATCAACTGGTTGGCGTTGATTACTTGAAGCGACTGCCATTTATCGATGCAAATAGGATCGGCGTATTCGGTCACAGTTATGGCGGCTATATGACGCTCATGATGATGATGAAGTCAGACCAATTTAGCGCCGGGGTTAGCGTTGCGCCCGTTACTGATTGGGGCTTGTACGATACCCACTACACAGAGAGGTTTCTTGGTCATCCGCGAGATAATGCCGATGGTTATGAACAAAGCAACGTATTTCCTTTTGTAAAAGGACTTAAAGGTAAGCTGCTTATGATCCACGGTATGGCAGACGACAACGTCTTGCTAAGTCATTCCACCAAGCTGTATAAATTGCTTCAGGACGAGAATATCGATTTCGAGATAATGAATTACCCAGGAGCCAAGCATGGCTTAACGGGGAGAAAAACCAACATACATCGGTACGGCATGATGGACCGGTTCTTTGCTCGCAATCTATAAGTGATTTGACCGAACGATTTTGACCAACCCGCTATGAATTGGCAACGTTCAACGACCGCAACGCTGACAATCCCCAGCAACACTAGCAAGCAGTGTTAGCGGCACAAATAGATCAAAGGCCTTAACGCCTTCAACAGGACTGAAGAAATATGAATAATGTTAGGAAAGCGACAATCAAAGACATTCAGTCTATCGCTCGTTTTAACCAGGCCATGTCACTTGAAACCGAGTCAAAATCCCTCTCCTCAGATCTGATTATTCCAGGTGTCACTTATCTGGTGGAACACCCTGAAGCCGGTTTTTATCTGGTAGCCGAGACCCAAGGGCAACTCAGCGGCTGCCTCGGTATCACCTACGAATGGAGTGATTGGCGCAACGGTTTGTTCTGGTGGATACAATCTGTCTTCGTCGAGCCAGACTTTCGACGCCAGAGTGTGTTTACTTCCATGTACGAGCACGTCACCGATCTTGCCAAGCAAGACAATGCCTGTGGATTGCGTCTGTATGTAGAGAAAGAAAATACGCAAGCGCAAGCCACCTACAAAAAGTTAGATATGATAGAGACTCACTATCGTCTGATGGAAATCGAATTCTAGATTCCGCTATAGGTTCTCACACAAAGTTGACAGACTCACGTATACTGCAGGTTTCACGTGATTGAAGTGATCAAATGGACCTAAAGAACTACGCAATACCCGATCGAGTATTCGATGAGATCCTGACAAATAACAATCGAGCCCGTCCGGGGCTCGGTCAGTTGGTCAGTTTCCTCAAAAAAAACGGCATCCAGAATCTAAACGAACGAAAACATAATGCCGAGCTCGCGATTCAAACGATGGGCATAACCTTCACCGTGTATACCGAAGGCACAAACATCGATCGCGAATGGCCCTTTGATATCATTCCCCGGGTTATTCACCAAAAGGAGTGGACCTCCGTTGAGAAAGGCTTAAAGCAAAGACTTCAAGCTCTGAATCTGTTTATTAACGATATCTACAACGACGAAAAAATCATTAAGGACAAACGCGTCCCGAAAGATCTACTCGCTTCTTCCAAGGACTTTCGGCCGGAGTGCCGGGGCATGAAGCCGGTGTATAACACTTGGGCACATATTTGCGGCACCGATCTGATTCGAGACGGTGACGGAACAATGTATGTATTGGAAGACAATCTAAGAGTACCCTCTGGGGTTTCTTACATGCTTGAGAATCGCAATATCAGCAAGCGTGTCATGCCCGAGTTGTTCAAAAATCACGATATCCTGCCAATGGATGACTATCCGGCACAACTATTCGACACGCTGAGCTCAATATCACCTCGACCGTTGGACTATCCTGAAGTTGTTGTATTAACGCCTGGAATCTATAACTCAGCATACTTCGAGCATTCTTTTTTGGCGCAGCGTATGGGTGCCGAGCTGGTCGAAGGCTCTGATTTAATCGTCGGTGATGATGATTGTGTCTACATGAAAACAGTCGAAGGTTTATCGCGGGTAGATGTGATTTACCGCCGTATCGATGACCTTTTTCTCGACCCGGAAGTTTTTAATAAAGACTCTACACTCGGCGTAAAAGGCCTAATGAGAGCTTGGCGCAAAGGCAACGTCGCACTTGCGAACGCGCCCGGCGCCGGGGTTGCCGATGATAAGGTTGTCTACACCTACGTTCCCGAGATGATCAAGTATTACCTTGGAGAAGATCCCATCTTGCCGAATGTCCCAAGCTATATGTGTACGGACAAAAAACAACTTCAACATGTTATCCAGAACATTGAAAACCTTGTCGTTAAACCCGCTAACGAATCCGGCGGATATGGCATGTATATAGGACCCAGAGAATCTAAACGTCGAACCGCTGAAATGAAGCGCTTATTGAAGGCAAATCCACGTAATTATATTGCCCAACCGATCGTTAATCTTTCCACGGTTCCAACGCTATGCGACAACAACCTTGAGGCACGGCACGTCGATCTTCGACCATTCATTCTGCAGGCTAACAAATCTTATGTTACAGCCGGTGGTTTAACACGAGTCGCACTGGTGCGGGGCTCATTAGTGGTTAACTCAAGCCAAGGTGGCGGTAGCAAAGACACCTGGATATTGGCAAGTAAGGACTAGGTCGTCCTTAAAGATATGGAACAAGGAGTATAAATGCTTTCAAGAGTCGCAGAGCGAATGTATTGGTTTGGTCGTTACCTTGAGCGCGTGGAAAATACGGCACGCCTAATTAATGTAAACACCAATCTCATTATGGACCTACCAAAGGTCAAGCACATATGGGAAAGTTTGATTGAAATCACCGGTACACGTGATGCTTTCGACCAGCGATTCAGCCGTATCGACGAACGCAATGTCATGAAGTTCCTATTAGATGACGAGTTCAGTTCGATCAAAGCTGCAATATTGGGCGCAAGAGAAAACGCACGTACGACGCGGGAAATCATGCCAAGCGAATCCTGGGTGCTTATCAATGAACTCAGCATCTACATGAACAAGCATAAAACAAAGGGCATCAACCGAGCCGGTCGACATGAACTCTTAGATGAGATCATAGGCATCTGCAACCAAATTACAGGCTACCTCGAAGGTACCATGAGCGCCGACACGCCCTATCACTTCATCAAGATTGGTCGCAATCTGGAACGTGCTGACATGACAACGCGTATTGTCGATGTCGGCTGCCTCAACCTCATGAACCCGGAGTTAGAAATAGGTCAGTATGAAAATATTTTGTGGATGAGTGTGCTCACCTCGCTTAACGCCTATCAAATGTACAGACAACAAGTTCAGGACACTGTTAACGGTGAAGACGTTGTCGACTTTCTACTTAAAAACCGGCAGTTTCCAAGAGGCGTTGCTCACTGTCTTGCCGAAGTAGCTGCAGCCTGTCAATCACTACCCAGAAATGACAATGCGCTGCGTTCGATCACACATGCACAAAGAACGATTGATCAGAATGATGTTATCGCCTTATTAAACAATGAAAAACTTCACGGCTTTATCGATGATGTGCAACTGGACCTATCGGATATCAACGGAGAACTGACAACAACTTGGTTCCAGCGCAACGTTGATCAAGAGTCGAATCCATCACAAAGCTTTACCCAGACTCACTTATTCACATAGGGTGACGCTGGCTTCAGTTAATATCGTGAATCACTAGACGTTCTTACCTACAGCAAAGAATCTAGTGTGCGAACTAAGCTCGCTACATCTTCATGACTGTTGTAGTGCGCCATGGAAATCCGAATAACACCCGACTTACTATCTATCCCAACCGCGTCTAAAAGGCGCGGGGAATAAAAATGGCCGCGCGAAACAAGTTGCCCTTGATCAATCATCATATGAGCAAAGTCTTCACAGCTATCCACATTGGGTTTAAACGATACAAGTGGACAACGGTAAGTGTCCGCCTCGTAACTGCCAAGCATTCTTGCAGCTTGTTTGTTTTTGAAGAAATCTAACAGCGGGCTGACAAGTTCAGCCTCATGTTGCCGCCATAGAGCAGACACAAACTCACACGCATCTCGAACAGTCTCATCTACCCCAGCATTCTCAGGAAGACGCGTACCCATATGGTGCGCAGAGAGTGTCTCAATATAATCAATGACGCCACCCGCAGCTGCTATCTGAGCATGATCAGGTCCGGCCGGCACAAATCGCTCGTTCACATCAATTGCATCTTTAAAGAAGTGTCCTTGTTTCGGAAGGCGCTCTTGCGTCGCCTGTCGGATGACCATAATACCGAGATGAACCGAATAGACTTTGTACAAAGAGAAGACATAAATATCTGCCCCCAGCGCATCGACATCAGGAATAGCATGAGGAGCGAAGGAAACGCCGTCAACTAATGTTAACGCGCCAACATCGTGAGCCATCTCAATGATTTTCTCGGCGTTCGTCTTTTGACCTGTGACATTAGAAGCATGGGGAAAACAAACAAGTTTGGTGTTGGCGTTAAGCAATTTTGCCAGGTCCTCTTCACGTAAAAGCCCTGTCACATCATCGACCCGCCATTCCTTAACGGTGGCACCCGCCTGTTCGGCGGCGCGTCGAATTGCGCCGGTATTAGATTCATGATCACAATTAGTGACGATGACTTCGTCGCTTTTGGTCAACCATTGTGCAAATGCGTTGGCGAGCACATAGGTATTTTGTGACGTCGACGGGCCAAAACCTAATTCATGGCTCTGCACACCCAGTGCATTCGCCCATCTATCCTTACTATCGAGCATTTTTTCCATGCCAGCAGCACTTGGTGAAAAAGGATTCCCTGGCTGTAACTTATTGGTTCGATAGAATTCGGTAAGTGCATCAATCGTTTCAATGCAGGGAAAAGAGCCGGCCGCTGAATCAAAGAAATGTCCGCTAAGGTTTTGCGGATCATGGAACATAGGAAAGTGTTGTCGAACGAAGGGAATATCCAGAGCTTGCAACATTTAGGATTCCTATTTGCTTGATGAGTTCTCTAAGTGCCGATTACAGTCAGAAACTATATATTTTCCTTAGCCTCATCCCAATTAGCACTCCAGGCGATCGGCGGCATACTGGAGAAAGCTTCTTTGAGTTTTGCATCCCAGCTTTTTGAAATTTGGCGAAGATACTCACTCGACTCGTCGAATCGATATTGTCTCGTGATCTTCAACGTATCTGTCTCATAGACAATAACTTCGACCGGCGGTCCGACTGTTAAATTACTCCGAATGGTTGAATCCATGGATACTAGCCCACAAACAACAGCCGTTTCCAACGTCGATTTCGGGTCGATAATTCTATCGAGGATGGGTTTACCATATTTACTTTCGCCAACCTGTAAGTAAGGCGTGTCATCAGACGTGGTGATATGGTTTCCCTGCGGATAGATAAGATAAGCCTTGGGCTTGAAACCAGCAATTTGGCCACCAACAATGAATCGCGCCTCGTAGGTCGAGCCGCCGCCAGTGTTTCTCTCTTGCTGGGCAATACTGACGGCACCCACATAATCGGCCACATCTTCCATATGATGCAAATTATGAAGATTGATCTCCGCGCCCTTCTTGATATCTTTTTTGAGCTGCGTAACCACCCCTTGGGTGGTGGCAAGATTACCAGCGGACAACAGTACAATCTGTCGTTCACCGTCAATCCCAAAGGAATTCATTTTTGAATAGGTACTAACGTTATCGACACCCGCATTGGTTCGCGAATCAGAAATAAAACAAATACCCGATCCCAGAGAGATCGCGACGCAATAGGTCATTCGGTTTGGCTGCCTGAGATGATTATGTTTATTGACACGTACTTTAAATTACATCTTGCCTTTACTTACTTTTACTCGAGTTAGCAGTGCCTTTCTACATGGTTGCAGTCGCGTTGGCGGAACCAATACTACCCACAAGATAAGTCTCGATTTTGTCTTTAGCAACATTGTCAGGATCGCTGAATTGAACACCAACGCCTGGCGTATGCGGACTCTTGACACCCTTCTTAGCTATCCATACGACTTTACCGGCAACTGGAATTTTTTCTGATTCATCCATTAGGTTAAGAAGAATAAAAACATCATCACCAATTTCGTATTCAGTTCGGTTCGCGATAAAAAGACCACCGTTTTGGAGGAAAGGCATATAGTAATTGTGCAGCACCACCTTATCTTTGATGGTCAGCGCAATCATCGTCTTCTTAGCCCCACCTCGCGCTAACTTACCCATATCGCTACTCACTCACTTAAGTCACGAAATTCTGCCCTATGCATTAGCAATCTACAAGCCGAAATGGGATATAACATGCGGATTGCCTGACCTTAGGTCAATCCACAACGCCTCCAGCAGCTGCTGCTTATTCGGGTTTGATGTACTTCGTACAATTCGCAGATCAGAACAGCTACGCTTATAGGCTGCTAGCAGAAAATCAACCTCTGTGTGATTCTGAATTTGCACTATCGAATCCGCTATATCTTTGTTTTTTATAGCATTGGTATCTTTTGTCGCGTCATACTTTACGGCATCGGAAAAGATTGATTGGCAAATGTCCAAAAAGTCTTCTATCTCAATCTTTTGAACCTCAGCCACCGATTTTAGTGCAGTGGTTTGATTACTGCAGAGTTTCGCCAATTGCTCAGCCACAACTCTTCGTGCGGCGAGGTAACCATCATTTAACTGCATCGTCACCGCCAGCGGCAAACCACCGGCAATGTCTAACAATAGTGCATGATCATCTCGATCAGGCAATGCTGTTTGTAGCCATTGTAATGCTTGTGATCGCTCAGGTAAGCCGATCGCATACTGTTGGCATCGACTACGTATCGTTGGCAGTAAACTCCCTGATCGTGACGACACCAGCATAATAAAAGTATTACCAGAGGGTTCTTCCAGACACTTCAACAATGCATTGGCAGACTGGTGGTTCATCTGCTCCGCCGGATCAACAATGGCAATCTTCAAACCATTTCTCTGCGAGGTAGTCGCTACCCAAGCAATAAGACCTCTCACTTGGTCTATTTTGATTTGCTTGGAGTCTTGCGGTGTCACATGCGCGAAATCAGGATGTGTACCCGCTTCAAATAAATGACAGGACGCACATTGGTTGCAAGCAACTGGCGTAACAGTGGTTAACGCCTTAGTTTCATCGCAAAGAAGTCGTTTCGTCAATTGGGTCGCAAAAACCAACTTTCCCGAATAGGTTTCGCCGGTCAACAAAATCGCGTGTGGTAATTTGTCGGCAACATACTGCCCGTCTAACTGAGCCTGCAAACTGGCAAACCAGGGGTATGAAAAATCTGAATTAGGCACTGAAATTTCTCATCTATTTTTGTATCGATTGACTCGACAGTTTTAGCCAAGTGTGAATTTTAGGCAACAGAACATCAGAAAGCTGGCTATTCACATCAGTTATTGACCTAGACGCATCGATAATATTAAAACGCTCATGGACTTTCGCTCGGGCTAAAAAACCTTGCCTGACTTTTTCGAAAAAAATCAGATCCTCTTTCTCAAAACGATCGAGTTCGCCTCGACTTCCTGCTCTTTGCATACCCACCTTTACATCAACATCTAGCAATACCGTTAGATCGGGCGAGAACGAATCGAGCGAGGCCTCGTTAATCAAATCAATCGTTTTAGCAGCAATACCTCTTGCGGCACCTTGATAGGCAAAACTCGAATCAGTGAATCTGTCACAGATTACCCAAGAACCCTGGTTTAAAGCAGGCTTTATCACTTCCTCGACATGTTGAGCACGTGCGGCGAACATCAACAACAACTCGGTCATATCTGTCATTTGGGTGTTCTTTTTATCTAGCAGGATGTCCCTGATTTTTTCCCCAAGTTGGGTTCCCCCAGGCTCACGCGTAGACGTGTAGCTGATGGCCGAATCATCGAGAAGTTGATGTATATAGGCGAGACTGGTGGTTTTACCAACGCCTTCTGCACCTTCGACACTTATAAACAAACCCGCTTGCATTATTATCCAACACTTTTGATTTAGGAAAATGATCTCTTCGCTTTATTGAACAACCCGGCCGATATTTCGATGACGGGCTACTCCTTCGGCGTACTACTGTAATTCTTCACCCTACCAGCTTTCTGAAACTGAACAACCGCCGCATTATGTTCTTCGAGTGAAGTTGAGAAATAGCTGGTACCGTCACCTTTTGCCACAAAATATAAATAGTCGCTTTCTGGTGGATTAAGGGCAGCAGCAATTGACCCGGCCCCAGGGTTACATATGGGACCAATAGGCAGTCGAGGTATGGTGTATGTATTGTATGGCGATGGGGTTCTTAAATGGCGACGTTTTAGATCTCCATCAAAGTCTTCCATTCCAAATATAACAGTGGGATCCGATTGCAGCTTCATACCCTGGCTCAAGCGGTTAACAAAAACACCCGCAATTGCTGAACGGTCCGCAGACACACCGGTTTCCTTCTCGATAATCGATGCTAATATGAGAGCCTCGCGTTTAGACTTCAATGTCACGCCATCAGTACGATTTAACCACGCCTCATCCAGCACTTTTTGCATTCTCAAATGCGCTCGGCGGAGAATCGAAGTATCTGTCGCATTTTTAGTATAAGAATAAGTGTCTGGAAAGAACTGACCCTGCGAGTCGCCCTGTATGCCTTCAATTTTACCGGCAACTTCTGCAGCGCTACTCAACGTTATCGCGATGGCGGGCTCGCTTTTCATCAGGTCTAACCATTGGCTAAGGTGCCATCCCTCTGGGAAGGTAATGCTATAAGTAATGACATCACCGCGCCTCAGTTTGTTGAGCAAGGTTTTAGTCGTGAGGGACTCAGACAAGGCGTACTCACCCGCTTTGACAGTGCCCTCGGAGAGCGTTATGAAGGCATAAAGCTTCAGTACAAAATTGGGGACAGGGGTTATATCGTCTGACGTCAGGCGATGAAGCACTGTGTTCAACGCTGATCCTCTCTCAATCTCGAAGTTCACACTGCGCTGAAGCGGCGATTCTAATAAGTGATTGGCGAACAAGACACCGCCAGCCAGCAACAACGCCGCAATGACAGCGATAATGCCAGGGGAAATTAATCGGTGTTTAATACCACTCGTCATTTGTATCCGATCTGATGAAGTTCGCAAGCAGTCTTGCTTATGTACTCGATAGCCACCCTAAACTTGAAGCTGTTCAATGAGGCTACCGATAGCAAGGCCCATGCCTAGTCAATCTTCTTAAAGACTAGACTGCCGTTTGTACCGCCAAAGCCAAATGAGTTGGATATTGCCGCGCCAATTTCCATCTGACGAGCAGTGTGAGGAATATAATCCAAATCACAACCCTCACTAGGGTTATCGAGATTAATCGTCGGCGGCGCGACTTGGTGATGAACAGCTAAGGCTGAAATCACAGCTTCAACGGACCCTGAAGCACCTAATAAATGACCAATCATTGACTTGGTTGAACTGACGGCAACCTTCTTTTGATGACCACCCATCACGGTTTTAATTGCCATGGTTTCAGCAACGTCACCCAGCGGTGTTGAGGTTCCGTGAGCATTAATGTAATCAATGCTCGAAGGATCAAGATCAGCGTCCCGCAAGGCATTATCCATCGATCGAGCGGCACCAGCGCCATTCTCTGAAGGCGAAGTCATATGACTAGCGTCAGCACCCATACCAAACCCAGCGAGTTCGCAATAGATTTTCGCACCGCGCGCCTTGGCGTGCTCGTATTCTTCCATCACGAGCACCGCTGCTCCGTCGCTCAACACAAAACCATCGCGATCTTTATCCCAAGGTCTACTAGCGAGCTCAGGCTCTTCATTTCGAGTTGATAAAGCACGCATTGCAGCGAAGCCAGCCATTGTTGTTGGCGATGTTGATTTCTCTGCTCCACCCGCTAGCATCACATCAGCATCTCCAGCTTGAATCATTCTTGCAGCAAACCCTATGTTATGCGTTCCTGTTGTACAGGCGGTAGTAATCGCGATATTAGGACCCTGAAGACCATACATAATCGACAAATGCCCAGCGACCATATTAATAATACAAGACGGTACAAAAAATGGCGTCACTTTGCTTGGGCCGCGTTCGAGGACAATGCTATGGCATTCTTCAATGGTTTTGATGCCGCCGATACCTGAACCTACAGCAACACCGATTCGGTGCCTGTTCTCATCAGTCACTTCGATCCCTGAATCGGCCATCGCCTGCATACCCGATACCAAACCATACTGGATGAAACCATCCATGCGCCTGGATTCCTTTTTCGATAGATATTGCGTCATATCAAATTCAGGTACGGCCCCGCCAAATCGAACAGGGAAACCTTCAGTGTCAAAAGACTCAATCGGTCCGATACCACTTTCTCCAGCCAACAAGCCTTCCCAACTACTCTGCAAGGTTGCACCCAGAGGGGTGAGCATTCCCATACCAGTGATCACTACTCTTCGCTTGTCCAATTTTCCTCCTAAGTACGGGTGACGTACTTTTATGACCAGACCGCTAATTGATAGCCGGTCTAGAAAATAGATGTCTAAAATGTATCCGCATGCGATTTAAAGCCATTTAAGATTTGCTTTACACCAAACCTAAACGAAACTCTGTTTAACTGTATTGTAACAACACATTCGCATCGATAGGGTCACATCGTTAGTTCACGTCTTTAGTTCATAATGACAAACAAAACGATTAGACCATAACCAAAAAAACCGCATTTACGATTGCGTAAATGCGGCTTATATACTCTATCCGCTAGGGATTATGTATTGGATTGAATGTAATCAATAGCCTCTTTAACAGTAGTAATCTTCTCGGCATCCTCATCAGGGATTTCCGCTTCGAATTCTTCTTCGAGTGCCATGACGAGTTCTACCGTGTCCAGTGAATCGGCTCCAAGATCTTCAACGAAGGAAGCCTCGATTGTGACTTCATCTTCTTTAACACCTAGTTGTTCACAGACCAGTTTCCTGACTCGTTCTTCAATGTTGCTCATTGTTTTGTCCACTCCTAAAGGGTTGCAGTCGTGCTGCGCTAGTTTAATGAATTGCCAGTAATGCTATCAAGCCTTTTCAAACACTTTATGTGATTGACTCCAGCTAAAAACGTAATATTTATCTTTTTTGTCCGCTTAGGACATATACATACCACCGTTAATATGGATGGTTTCTCCAGTGATGTATGCCGCACCGTCGCTAGCAAGAAATGCCGTCAACTTTGCAATTTCAGATCCTTCGCCTAAACGACCTGCCGGAATTTTAGTCAGCAGTGTTTGCTTCTGCTCATCCGTCAATGCATCCGACATGTCTGTCGCAATAAACCCGGGCGCGATGCAGTTTACAGTAATGTTTCTTGACCCCAATTCACTCGCCAGTGCCCGGCTGTAACCTTCCATGCCTGCCTTGGCGGCAGCATAGTTACTCTGCCCACCGTTGCCCATACTACCGACGACTGAACTGATATTAATAACTCGTCCCCAACGCGCCTTAGTCATGGCTCGCAAACAGGGCTTGGTGACTTTATAGACTGAATTGAGATTGGTATTGATCACATCATCCCACTCGTCTTGTTTCATACGTAGTGCCAAATTGTCGCGTGTGACACCTGCATTATTAACTAAGATTGTTGGAGCATCATGGCTTTTGATGGACTCAAAGAATGCATTGATCGACTCACCGTCACTTACATTCAAGACAAAGCCAGCACCTGACTCACCTAGCGCGTCGCTAATGCCTTGCGCGCCTGCAGCTGTCGTTGCGGTACCTAGAACAAAGGCACCCTGAGCCGTTAACTCTTCAGCTATAGCCCGCCCAATGCCACGACTTGCGCCGGTGACAATTGCTACCTTACCTTCGAGACTCATGGTTAAACCTCTGCTACCGTCGATTTCATTGTGTCGGCATTGTTGATCGAATAACTGCTAATCGATTTGTCGATGCGCTTGTTAAGACCCGCCAGTACTTTTCCAGGACCACATTCTACTACTTGATCGACACCCTCAGCGACTAGGTTTTGAACTGTCTTCGTCCACAGAACGGCGCTATGCATTTGCAGCACCAAATTGCTTCGGATCGCATCAGGGTCTGTTTCGATTTGAGCGTGAACATTTTGAATGATACTAATGTTCGGGGCATTAAAGTTTACAGACGCGAGCGCACTTGCCATGTTCTGTGCTGCTGGCTTCATCATTTCACTATGAAATGGCGCACTGACAGACAGCGGCATAGCGCGCTTGGCACCCGCAGCCTTCAGTGCTTCGATTGCTTTCGCAAGAGCAGCATTACTGCCTGCAATGACGACCTGACCGGGAGAATTGAAATTTACCGCTTGGACAATATCAACATCAGTTGACGATGAGGCACAGATTTCGACAACCTGATCATCAGCAACACCAAGCACAGCGGCCATGCCACCCTGCCCGATGGGTACTGCGGTCTGCATAAATTGGCCACGCTGTTGAACAAGTTTTACCGCGTCCTCGAAAGCGATAACGCCCGCGGCTACTAATGCTGAATATTCACCAAGACTGTGTCCCGCGACGATTTCTGGTGCTTTAGCACCCTGATCCATGGCTACACGCCAAAGTGCAACACTCGCCGTTAACAATGCAGGTTGCGTGAATTCAGTTTGATTAAGTTGCTCTTCTGGACCACTTTGGATTAGTGCCCACAAATCATATCCTAGGGCTTGCGAAGCAGCTGCAAAGGTTTCAGCGACGAGGCTAACCTCGGCTAGATCAGACAGCATGCCAATGGCTTGAGAACCTTGGCCTGGAAATACATATGCTAATTTGCCCATGAATTTTCTATCTCTGTATTGTGTTGTTCGTCATTTTGTCTTTATTGTCTAGTGATCGATGTTAAAACTTATCGCAAAACCTAATTAACTATCTTTCATCTACCGTTTTAAAGGTCGGAACCAAGAACATCCTCGATACTCTCTTTCATAACGTCAGGCAACTGCTGTTTTATTGCCTTATGAGCCTCACAGATCGCCTGATAGAACCCGTCAATTGTTGAACGGCCATGACTTTTTACGACAATGCCATTCAAACCCAGCAGAATAGCACCGTTATAGTTATCAGGACGAAGCTGCTGATTTAGCTTCTCTAGCACCGGATAAGCCACCAACCCCTGCGCTTTGGTTAATATATTCTCGCCAAAGGCTTCTGCAATCATCTGGCTGACGAACTTCGCCAAGCCTTCACTGGTCTTTAAGGCCACGTTACCGACCCAGCCATCACATACGATGACGTCGGCCTCGCTCTGGTAAATACCATCGCCTTCGACAAACCCAATAAAATTGATTTTGTCATGTTCTTTTAAAAGGTCAGCAGCAATACGAACCTCTGCTTCGCCTTTTATCTCTTCCTCACCGACATTGAGTAAGCCAACCTTTGGCGCTGCAATACCTTCAATCGATTGGCACAAGATGCTGCCCATGGCAGCAAATTGGACTAGGTTCTCAGCATCACAACCAATATTCGCACCGAGATCAAGTAGATAGCATCTGCCTTTAGTACTTGGTATCGCCTTAATTATTGCCGGCCTATCCACACCCGGTATCATTCTCAGCAAATGGCGTCCTATCGCCATTAATGCCCCCGTATTACCCGAACTGACGCAGGCATCCGACTCATTAGATGCAACCTGCTTTATAGCCAAGTGCATTGATGATCGCTTTTTTTGCCTTAAGGCGAGGGACGGTCTATCGCTCATCTCTACTACCTGATCGGCATATAGGACGTCTATATTGGCGATGCTAGCAAGATTAAGCGCGGATAGATGAGGCTGAATGCTCTCTTGTCTACCGACAAACCTGATTTGAACTTGTTCAAACTCTGACGCGAACCGGAGACCAGCGGCAATAATTTCAGCCGAGTCCTGATCTCCGCCCATCACGTCGATGGCGATTCGCATAGATTAGTCGTCTGAGGTATGGACGACCTTGTTGCCGCGATAGAAACCATCAGCAGAAACATGATGACGTCGATGAGTTTCTCCAGTTGTTGAATCTTCCGACAAAGTCGGCTTGGAGAGTGCATCGTGTGAACGACGTTGACCGCGACGTGAGCGAGTCACTTTACTTTTTTGTACAGCCATTTCTAGCTCCTTTTAAATTTGTCCTTCAGCTCCGCTAATGCGGCGAAGGGCTTATGAGTCGCACCTTCAACTGGAGAATTTTCATTTATATGGATGTGCGATTCGGGACAATCCCCGTCGCTATGCCTTGAAACCATCGGCAACCCGAGTATTAACTCATCTTCAATAATATCTACGGGGCGAATCATTTCACCCTCACAGACCAAACTATCTTCCCCTTCAGGTATCTCCACATCCGCATCATTTACGATGAAGTAGCGAACGTCGACCTGAAGCTGAAATTCCAAGGGCGTGAGGCAATTCTGACATTCCAGCTTAACCACTCACATCTGTCTTTCCAACAACGAGAAACCGATGTTTTCTTGCCTTTCTAAACGACAGCTTGACCTGAACCTCGCCTGAAGTTTCTAATATCGAACCCGCGAGCCTCTCGCATTGATCCAATCTAATAAAACCTTCAAGTTTGCCCGTTTCCTGCGCAAGCTTTCGGTAGTTGACTTGCTTTGGAAGGGGGCCGGTAGACATAAGCAGCGCATCTTAGGCATCCCGGTGTACACTGTCAAAAGAAAATTAGCCGATATCCTTAAAACTTATATAATTTCAGTAAGATAACACCGCTTATGCATCAAAAATTCCTCCTGGCATCAACCTCTTCCTATCGCGCTCAATTATTAACGTCGGTGATACCGGAATTTTCCGTCATCAACCCGAAAACAGACGAAACCAACCTGCCAACCGAATCTCCGCAAGAAAAGTGCCTTCGCTTAGCCGTTCAAAAGGCACTTGATGGCCTCAAGCTGGCTGGAAGCACAAATCACATCGCTATTGGCTCGGATCAAGTGGCCCATCTAGGCGACAAAACATTTTCCAAACCGGGTGATTTCGATACCGCGATGGCCCAGCTAAGGGCCTGCAGCAACATGTGGGTCTGCTTCTCGACTGGCATAGCCTTATGTCGACAACAACACCAGCAGGATTCCATCGATAAGAATATTAATGAAACCGCGTCGGGTTTAGTCCTTGCGAAGGGATATGAGACCTACAAAATTAAGTTTCGAGAATTACACGACAAAGAAATCGCTGACTATCTTCACGCTGAAGAGCCTTTTGATTGTGCCGGTAGTATTAAAGCAGAAGGGCTGGGAATCCGGCTTATTGAGGACAGCCAGGGCAGAGACATTAATACGCTATACGGTCTGCCCCTGATGTTACTCACCGACCTATTGAAAAATCTTGCCATTCATCCAAGCTACACTATCAATAATTAACATTAATTATGCATCTTATAATATTGATAATTAAGCAATTCTATCGATAAACTTCAGAAATCTTTCATCATAATCCGCAACGACGACCGTCGTCTTATCGCCGGGTTGCAGAGGCGGGATAATGAGCTTTGCTGCGTGCAGCATCAAGCGCCCCGGCTTCGGCTTCAACGATTGATCGAGTTGCTCTGCGCCATACTTAGGATCACCGACAATCGGATGCCCCAAATGGGCGCAGTGAACACGGATCTGATGGGTTCGGCCAGTAATCGGCTGAACATTCAGAAGCGAAAAGCTCTCATTCTGCTGCTCGACGCTAAATCGAGTTAGAGACTGTTTGCCGTCAGCGTGCACGCGACTTATCCTCTCGCCACTACTCAAGGTGTTTTTTTGCAAAGGTAGATCAACATGTTGTTTACGCTTCGACCAGCGACCGTGGACAATTGTCTGATAATGCTTTTCAAGCTCATCCTTTTTTACAAGAAAGCTTTGTAACTTCTTCAAAATGCTAGATTTTTTAGAAATCATAAGGCACCCGGAAGTATCACGATCCAAACGGTGTACAAGTTCCAGATTCTTTTCCTCTGGACGCAACTGTCGCATACCCTCGATTACACCAATTGAAATGCCACTGCCGCCATGCACCGCAAGACCACAAGGCTTATTAACAACCAACATTCGATCATCCTCATAAACTATTGAATTATATAGCTTATCGAGCAAGCCAGATGACGCTGTTGGCGTTTCAGTCTGGCTAATACGTATGGGTGGGATTCGCACCTTGTCGCCTGCGACCAGCTTTGAACTGGGCTTTACACGACCACCGTTAACCCTCACCTCGCCTTTTCGAAGGCAACGATATATGCGTGACTTAGGCACGCCTTTGAGAAATTTTGCAATAAAGTTATCAATTCGTTGACCATCAGATTCAGCATCAACTTCCACAATTCTGACGGCGGGTGCAGGCGTTACATTCATTACTTATATATCCAAAATTTATTAAGCCTTTGAAGAATCGGGCTTTATTGCTATGATACAGCCCGCACACAATCCGCGACACCTACTTAGCCCACGTTCTTAACTTTCGAACATATGATCTAGATGAGTGTCTCGGAATCAAGATGAGTGATGCGACCTGCATAACGACACTAAAAAGTAATAGCAGGCAGAGATACTTCAGAACCGGAGTATGTCACAAATGAATTTGTACCGTTCTACCTTCGTCATCCTTTAGCGAATTCCGAGAAAGAATTAAGCGCAATGGTAGCTAGGTAGACATAAATTAACCGCGATCAAATTACGCGACGGACGAGCCAAATCAGTTTATTGGTCAAACAGAACATTCGAATACGGGCAAATGCGATTTTCGCATCTATAGGATAACTTCCACCTCCCACACCCACCGGGATATCCAATCAGTACAAGAATTATCACTGTTGGCACTAACAAACGAATAGGAGACTATTGAAATCATCATCGATTATTCGATGACTTAAATTTAGATTTGGCGATAGCCGCCGTGTGAAGCGATTGTTTTGCATAAGCGATATCGTAATGAAAAGAATGTTAATCAACGCAACTCACGAAGAAGAGTTGCGAGTAGCCTTAGTAGACGGCCAAAAACTCTACGACCTGGACATAGAAAATCGTGCCCGGGAACAAAAGAAAGCAAATATATACAAAGCCAAAGTGACTCGAGTAGAACCAAGCCTCGAGGCCGCTTTCGTTGACTATGGTGCCAATCGGCATGGTTTTCTGCCCCTCAAAGAAATATCTCGTGAATACTTCTCCGTTCCGTCTTCCAAGATCAAGGGCAAGGTTAATATTGCTCAAGTTTTAAAAGAAGGCACCGAGATCATTGTTCAGGTTGAAAAAGAAGAGCGCGGTAACAAAGGTGCAGCCTTAACGACCTTCTGTAGTCTCGCTGGCCGGTACATGGTTCTAATGCCAAACAACCCACGAGCCGGTGGTATTTCTCGTCGAATTGAAGGTGAAGAAAGAGATGACCTGAAAGCCGCCATGTCTGAACTGGAAATACCCAAAGATATGGGTGTCATCGTTCGCACAGCCGGGCGTCGGCAGAAGTTCAGAAGAGCTGCAATGGGATCTCAACTATCTCGTGCATCTGTCTGAGGCAATATCTGCCGCAGGCAAAGAAAAATCGGCACCCTTTCTCATATACCAAGAAAGCAATGTCATTATCCGCGCTGTGAGAGATTACTTACGCGATGACATTGGCGAAATCCTAATTGATACAGACGATGCTTGCCAGCAGGCGATCGACTTCGTCGAACAGGTCATGCCGCAATACAAGAACCGCGTCAAGCGATACGAAAGTGATGTGCCTCTGTTCAATCGCTATCAGATAGAAGGTCAGATCGAATCGGCTTTCCAGCGAGAAGTCCGTCTTCCATCCGGTGGCTCTATAGTTATTGATCCCACAGAAGCATTAGTTTCAATCGACATAAACTCGGCCAGGGCCACAAAGGGCGCCGATATTGAAGAAACCGCTGTAAATACTAATCTTGAAGCCGCTGAAGAGGTTGCTCGCCAACTTCGTTTGAGAGATATGGGCGGTTTGGTTGTCATCGACTTTATTGATATGAATTCGTCAAAGAACCAACGTGCTGTCGAGAATAGAGTCAGAGATTCACTTCAGATTGATAGAGCTCGCGTACAAGTCGGTAAAATTTCACGATTTGGTCTACTTGAAATGTCCCGCCAAAGACTACGCCCTTCTCTTGGCGAAACCAGCGGTATTGTTTGTCCCCGTTGTAGTGGCCTTGGCTCGATCAGAGATATTGAATCCTCTGCACTTGCCGTTATGAGACTTGTAGAAGAAGAAGCACTGAAGGACACCAGCAGTGAAATTCGGGCTTTCTTGCCTATTAGTGTTGCCAGCTACCTACTCAACGAAAAGCGAGTCGGGTTAAGTGAGATCGAACAACGCAATAAAGTACGCGTTATCATTATACCTGCGCCAGAAATGGAAACGCCGCACTATCGTGTCGAACGTATTCGTGAGTCTGAAGAAGACGCAACAACCGAAGCGAGTTACGAATTGACGCCAGAGACTGAAACTGAAGTGCCCTCTGCCGTTAAAAAAGCTGCGCCAGTAGAACAGGCTGCCGTAAAGTCTATTAAACCTAGCACTCCTCCTCCCGTACCAGAAGCCAAAGCTGAAAAAGCTGAACCAAAATCTGTCGGGTTCTTCCAGAAAGTACTCAATCTGTTTTCGAGTGAAGAGGAAGAAAAAGAAGAGGAAGTTAAGCCAAAGAAAACAACCACTCAGAGTCGCAATCGAAATAGACGCGGCAATCAAAACCGTAATCGAAATAAACGTGGTAACAATTCAGACGATAGTAATAGTGAAAACTCAGGCAACAGAGGCGAGCGTAACGAGGGTCGTAATGACAATCGCAATGCGAAACCTGCTGAGAAAAAATCAGAAGACAAAACTGAGCAAAAACCTGAAAATAACCGGCAAAATAAGAGCAATGAAAAGAGCTCTGAAAACAATCGCAACAAGCGTCGGCCGAATCCAAACAGTGCAAGTGCAAGTGAAAATCAAAAACCAACGACTACTGAGGATGGCAGCAAAGGAAATAATGACCCGGTAGACAACGATGGTGACAAGCGTAACCAAGGCAATCGTCGTCGCGGTCAGCAACAACGTCGTCGAAGCCAAAGCCAGGTCTCTGAAACAGCAGCTGAAACGGTCGCAGAACCAGTCGCTGAGAATGATCAAAAGACTGATCAGAGTAACGAGCAAAAGTCGGATCAAGTGCCTGAACAAAGCAATACGAAAGCACCTGAGACAACACAAGCTACTGAATCAGTGCCCGCAAAGCCGGTAGCAGAAGCTAGTGCACCTGCTGAGACGACAACTGCGACAACTGCCGCAGCGACAGCAACCGCTCAAACAGAAAGTACGACACAAAGTGTACCGACAGAAGCGGCAACTGAAACGGCTGCACCTGTTGCTAGCAAAACCAATGCAAAAACAGAAGCTGAGTCACAAGCTGTTGCGACTCACCCTTCTAATTTGGGACGTGCTGCGAACGACCCTAGAACTGCACCGAAGAGCGCACCACAGGGTACAGTACTATCAGCAGTTGCCGACAAGGCAGCCGCGCCAGTACTGAGTGCCACAGCAAGACCCATTGGTACTGAACATCCAAGTGCTCGGGGTAGAGTCGCAAACGACCCACGCGCTGGTGAAGCTGTTTCTAACGCAACTGCTGAAGTCGCCAACGAAGAAAGCGCTGAGGTCAGTACCGAAGAAACGAGTGAGAACGTCGTTGTTGACGGATCAGCTGAAGCAGCTGTCGAGACCCAAGCTGATACTGAGGAAACAAAGAAGCAAGGCTGAACAGAACGAGGGTTTACTGGTTAGTACGAGTAAACCCAAGTCTCACCGGTTCGATTTCAAGCTTGATATCGAACCGGCTTTCAACCGCCCTCATGATTTCCTTGGCTAAGCTGGTGACATCCTTCGATTCGGCTTGACCTAGATTCACGATAACTAACGCGTGCTGGTCTGACACACCGGCACCCTTATACGCATACCCTTTCATCCCTACCTTTTCAATTAAGGCCGCCGCCGATATCTTAACTCGACCGTCTTTTGTTCGATGTACAGACACATCACCTAACCGGCCAATCACTTGGTCATGTTGATCCTGTGTTAGTTCCGGATTCTTAAAAAAACTACCTGTATTACCAATTTGAGACGGGTCGGGTAATTTACGCCGTCTGATTTCATTCACCGCATCGGCAACCTCTCTCGCCGTGCAATGCTTTGCAGAAAAGCGTGCCTGTAGATCAGGATATGCCAAACGAGGCTTGAACTCAGATTCAAGCCCTAATGTCACCGAGATGATGACAAACTGATCTTTCAAATCGGCCTTAAATAAACTTTGTCGATAGCCAAAGCCGCATTGTTCACGATTAAACGTTTGCGTTTCACCTGTAACAACGTTCATTGCCTCAAGGCTTATAAGAAAGTCAGCGAGCTCAACACCATAAGCACCAATATTTTGCATGGGCGCTGCCCCGACGGTGCCGGGGATCAATGAGAGGTTTTCAAGCCCAAACAGGTCATTCGATATGCTCGTATCAACCAGGTTCTGCCAACTCTCCCCCGCCGCTGCGGTCACCGTTTGCCCATTAAAAAGCATTCCCTTTATGGCTATATGAACGACAAGCCCCTTTAACGCAGGAGCAAAGATAATGTTGCTACCGCCACCGAATGACCGTAGTTTCAAGGTCTCTTTCCTGTGCCCACACGAGTGCAGCGCGTAATTCATCCTCGCTAGATACAGAGACAAAATACTGCGCATCACAGTGCAACCCCATCGTGTTATATCCCACAAGGTCAATATGCTGGCTAATTTGCTCACCGATCCGAATATCGAACAGCTTAATTCTCCTGTATAAAAAACTGAATTATAAACATAGGCAGTCGCTTCTCTCCATGTAAGTCTTCATGACCATGCAGATCTCGCGTTCACACGTTATACTTGCGGCGGTTTAATCATGAACGAACACACTATCAACTATAAAGAGGCAATATGGATCTTAAAGACAAAGTAGCATTTATTACAGGCGGCGCGTCTGGTTTGGGACTCGCCACCGCGCAGAATTTTATCGCAGCAGGCGCCAAGGTTTGTGTATTTGACTTAAATGCAGAAAACGCAGAGAAGGCAGCCAAAGAACTGGGTGACAACGCAACATTCGCAGCTGGAGACGTCGCTGAAGAAGAAGCTGTTCAAGCCGCCATCCAGAAGACCCTAGATACATTTGGCGCAATACACATCAACGTAAACAGCGCTGGTATTGGCGCAGCAGCTCGAACACTTGGCAAAGATGGTCCTATGCCGCTTAAAATGTTTGAGTTCATCATCCGCGTCAACTTGGTGGGCACATTCAACGTCTTGAGATTATGTGCAGAAGCAATGGCTAAGAATGAGCCCGTTACAGAAGATGGTGAAAGAGGTGTGATCGTTAACGTTGCATCAGTGGCAGCATTTGACGGTCAAATCGGTCAAGCGGCTTACAGTGCAAGTAAAGGTGGTGTGGCAGGTATGACACTTCCAATAGCACGTGATCTCGCTAAGCAGAACATCAGAATCGCGACCATTGCGCCGGGCATTTTCGAAACACCCATGATGAAAGGTGCTCCACCTCAGGTCCGCGAACCACTCATTGCGATGACTCAATTTCCAAAACGATTGGGTAATCCTGAAGAGTTCGCCCAAACCGCCGCTTACATTGTTACCTGTAACTACATTAACGGCGAAACAATTCGACTAGACAGCGGCATTCGAATGCAGCCTAGATAAACACGTCAGTCGATAGGCTTTGGAACCTTCTTTTGCGATAGCTCATAAAAACACTGTGCGGTTATATTGCAAACGGAGCCAAAGCAAAAGGCTATTGAGGAGCCCGGGATTCAAGATAAGCCCGGGTTCTCTCAAGATCCTGAGGCGTGTCAATGCCAGGCGGTATACTTTGAACGGCTTTGTCTATATGAATGCGATGTCCTTGACGTAATATTCGCAGTTGTTCTAACTTCTCGACAAGCTCAATCTCATCGGCCTGCCAAGTCACATACTCATTCAACATACCTACCTTATAGGCATAAATGCCGACATGACGCTTATAGGCTCCGTTTGAAAAACCTTCCGGCATGCGGTCACGATCCCATGGTATCGGTGCGCGACTGAAATACAGCGCCATACCATCAACATCAACAACGACCTTCACCACGTTAGGGTCGATAATATCTTGTAGATTATCTATCGGCTCATAAAGCGTTGCGACCCGAGACACCGATTCCACATTGGGGCTAACGAGGTTTCGCGCAACCTGATTGATGACACTAGGAGGAATGATGGGCTCGTCGCCCTGGACATTGACGACCACCTCATCTGGATCGAGTCCACATTGTGAGCAGACTTCCTGAACCCGGTCTGTGCCGGACACATGATCAATCGAGGTCATAGACACATTTCCGCCGAAGCGAATAACCTCACGTTCGATGCTAATGTCATCGGTCGCTACAATGACTTGCTTGGCATCACTTTGGCTAGCTTGTTCGTAGACCCGTTGAATCATCGACTTGCCACAAAGATCCAGCAAAGCTTTGCCAGGAAGGCGCGTAGAAGCAAGTCTGGCAGGTATGATGACGGTAAATGACATTAGTCGCCTAACTTTTCATCAGAGGTGAGCTGACGCGCCTCGGTATCCAACATCACAGGGATATCATCAATAATTGGATATGCCAAACCATCAAATTTACACCATAGTTCATCAGCGTCAGAACGATACTGCAGTTCGCCTTTGCATAAAGGGCAAACCAGAATCGCCAAAAGTTTCTTATCGAGTGCCAAAATCTTTCTCCAATATATTTACTGATCTAATCAATTGCTGTTTGCATTACACAACCCGTCAACACTCAACAAAGACTAACCCTAACTAAACGTGCTTTGACTGCTGATACATTGACCCTACGAATGACAATTTTCAACAGCCTCAATGTTTGATAACCCTCTACTTTCTTTCCATTTTTACTTTCTTTACTTGGCTGACGGCCTTACCTCTTCAGCTAGTAGCGGAGGCGTGTTGCTCAAAAGTCCGGTTTTGCTGAGTATATCTGACAACAGTGAATCGTCTAAAGAGACCTCTACTTCAAGGTACCAGAATTGTTCATGAACCAATTCGGGCTTCAGCAGACGACATTTTATAGCATCCTTTTCCGTCATTACGACGGGCGTCGCGTCTCCAAAGCTTAGGTCCATCAACGTAAACCGGTGATGATCTTCAAATTTGTGCTCGATCGTCGTATAGCCAATCTCTCGCAGAGAACTAAAGAACCGATCTGGGTTACCGATACCCGCTAGCGCATGAACCGTTTGCGGCAGCGCATTCGTTTCAATACGCTCACCAGAGATGACGTTCACCAAAGCTATCGCGTTGAGCGTCATGCGAGAAAAATCGGTAGGCAAATCGATCGGGTCTTCACCATTGACGATAACTCGATCAACCTCCTGTAAACGCGATGGTGCTTCCCTCAAAGGTCCGGCTGGTAGGCAGTAGCCGTTACCCAAACCACGACTCGCGTCGATTACAACAATCTCGAAGTCACGGCCGAGAGCGTAATGTTGCAGGCCATCATCGCTCAAGACGACATCACAGCCATATATATCAACTAAATGCTTCACAGCCGCTGGTCTGTCAGGATCTACAACCAAGGGACACCCGGTTTTGATGGAGAGCATGACGGACTCATCGCCGACTACATTCGGGTCAGACGTCGGCGTCACTTCTTGAGGGTAAACGTTTGCTCGACCGCCATAGCCCCGACTCACTATACCGGGGTGAAAACCTAACTGCTTCAGCTCTTTGGCTAACCAAGCTACAAGCGGTGACTTCCCAGTGCCACCAACGTTTATGTTTCCAACGATCACAACGGGGACACTCGCGTA
>CAJJAA010000023.1 GCA_905182025.1 uncultured OM182 clade bacterium | reverse complement strand
TTCATTGTGATTCAATGGTTTTTTTGCTTCCTTGCGGTGCAGTCAGTCAATGCTTTTGCAGGTCTTGGTGCATTCGAATGGAAGTACAAACAAATTACCGGAACAATTACCTGTTGCCTGTTATTGGGTTTCGCCCCACTGATGGCCTACCGGGTTGATGAAGGGCACCTCAACCTGATACTCGGTATGCTTTTCGTTCAGGCTCTGATTGCGTTCTGGCAGTGCCATAAAAATCAGCGATTATCTTTCACGACTTTTTCGGTAATCATGCTTGCGCTAGTACATGCGCTATGTAGCCCAAGCTTCCAGATTCTTATATACAGCCTCTTTTTCTCGCTACCAATACTGATTTGTTTCTTTGCTAGTAAAGAATCAATGCCCGACTGGCGAAATCATTTCTCAACAATGCTGACAATGATTGCAATGGTGATTCTAGCTTGCCTTCTTGCTGCGCCGGTATTATTGGAGATGATTGCCTTCGCAATGAGTGACGATTCCACGCGAAGTATCGGTCAGAACCCCGCCATCTACAGCTATCTTATCTCAACACTGGATGATTGGTTTACGTCACTGTTCTGGTTTTACGACCCAATAGCCACTCGACCCGCAAGCTATCTCCATGAGATACGCTACGGACTCGGTCCATTAATAATCTCGAGCATGTACTTGTTGCTGACCCGTCGATTTCTCGTTGTTTTGGGGTTAGCAGGGTCAATATTTCTGTGTTTCGTATTAAGCAGTCGGCTGGAACCTCTCGCCAACTGGTTACTGCTAATTTTCCCGCTTTTACAGGATTTCAGGGTTCCCATGCGCAGCATTATCCCGGTCATGGTGCTCTGGTCCAGTCTAGTTGGCGGCTATATATTGAAAGACATTCACCGCTACAACCGAGTCGAAGACAGGCGGCCCCCTGATCAAGCAAGCGATCAAGACAGTGCTAAGCTCAAAATTTGGATAGCAACAACGCTGATCACGATCACCATCGTCTATAACCTGCCACCCCTCGGACAAGAGTTAGCACTCATCTGCGTTGTGGTCTTCAGCCTATTTGCTCTGGCACGCAATCAGCCAATAGGGCGTAATGGTTTGTTTATCATAAGCCTTTTGTGTCTGCTAGCCTTTCGCGAGGAGATAAATTTTGTCACCGGAATTGAGCCCAATCTTAATTCGAACAAGCAGGTCGGCGAACTTGCCAAACAAACGCAAACACAACTTGGACAACCTTTAAACAGGATTGCGATTAACGTTTCTCGCAATGGGCTATTACTTTCGAGCGTGGGCGAACTGCAAACCATTAACGGTTACGGATTTCCATTACGTAGCTTTTCAGAAACTGTTCAAGCAATGATGAATCTACCCTACAGACCAACCACAGCCTTTTTTAACTTTGGTCCAGGGCAGGCAGGTTTTGAAATAGTTCAGCAGCTCTACAACATTTGCTGCGAACTTCAGATCGATGGCAATCAAATTTTTACAACACGTCTCGATGAAACACCTGGGCCTATTTGGGCAAGCAACAAAACAAAAACGTTTGTTAGCTTAACGGATATGCGAACAGAACTGATGCGATCTGAAAGCTTAACTAACAGCATAAAGCAGTCGCAGTACCGCTACGATACTGAGGCACCCATTAGCAATGAATTCGCTGCTCCAACCAAACAATGCATGCAACTGCCGTTCAGCAGTTTTACTCATCAATTGGAGGGCAACTTGCTCTCTGTGAAAGTTTTGGATCAAACAATGACTTGCCCGACGACTGTAGCGACCAGTTTTTCAAAGCAGCTTCTTGTAACTGCCATCGGCGTTAATAATATTGTTCAGCTCGATACCTACCCCGCCTACGGCGGGCTTTTGGGGTTTGTTATCCCCAAGGGGACGCACGACATTGTGATCGAACCACGGCTGGCCAGCTATCCCTCAAGCGCCATTCTCTTATTGCTAGGACTGTTCTCAACCTTGTTCATCGCTTATCACAGTTTGGCGCCTGGGCAAGGACAACGACGAACAAAGGGGAATGAGTAGCATGTCAGGCTCTCTGCGCATTATCGGCGGCAGGTGGCGTAGTCGTAAGATTAAATTCGCTATCGAGGATGCGGTTAGACCAAGTCCCGATCGAGTAAGAGAAACATTGTTTAACTGGCTTTCGCTTGATATCGCAGGTGCAAGTTGCCTCGAACTCTTCGCCGGCAGCGGTGCCTTGAGTATTGAGGCGCTATCACGCGGCGCGAAGGATGTCGTTATTGTTGATTCCTCAGCGCAAGTGTTGCGTCAAATCAAATCCAATCTAGACACGTTGGAAGCCGATTCCAAACTTTGGCATTGCGTCAGATCTGACGCGATCGCTTGGCTCGCCGCACAAACCGGCCAAGCTTGGGATATTATCTTCCTTGACCCGCCGTTTTCGAGCGACTACCTGAGTAAATGCCTGCAGATTATAGACGAACAAAAACTTCTGAAATCGAAAGGGTTCATCTATTTTGAATCAGCAAATCCGCTCACCAAAGGCGACCTTGGCGAAGGCTCTGAGCAACATTGGTTGGTATACAGACAGAAGAAATCCGGGGCTGTCCACTACGGACTCATATGCCAACCCTAATTCTATCTTTGATTCAAGGGTGTTCATGGCATTTTCGTCATGTATTATTGGCGCCTCTCTTAACTTAAGGCACTTATAGTACGTGTTCAAAAACGATTCAGCAGATTAGCTAATCAAAGCGGATACGACGGAGTGAAGATAAAATGTCGACAGTTTTATACCCAGGTACATTCAACCCAATTCATAACGGCCACGCTGACCTTGTTGAGCGGGCTGCAAAAATATTTGATCATGTCATTCTCGGGATTGCGACTAGCCCTCACAAAAGCCCTGGCGAGTTAACATTGCGCATTGAACTGGCTCAAGAAGCGCTGTCCTACATCAAAAATGTTGAAGTTGTAGGTTTCAATACCCTGACAGTAGAATTCGCTAAGGAAATTGGCGCGGAGATTATTTTGAAAGGTATTCGAACCGTGACTGATTTCGAATATGAATTCCAGATGCTAAATATGAATCGAGTTCTTCAGCCAGGTCTGGAGACAATATTCCTTGCCCCTGCGGAAGAGTTCTCATACATCTCTTCTACGCTCGTTCGCCAGATCGCAGCCTATGGGGGTGATGTAAAGCGATTTGTACATCCTGCCGTCGCGCAAGCACTCGCAGACGGCAAGATTGCTTAAACCCCTACTGGGCGACTTTGACTTTTCGACCCGGTGTACGACATCCCAAGCACCGAACAAAAACGGACTGAGCCGGCTTTACAACAAGTGCCTTACCCGCATCACCGGCATTGCCGCCTAGCAGTGAGAACGGCAGCGTCGCAAGGTAGGTTACGGAGCCCAGGCCAAAAACGACCAAGCCGACCGGTCTCGCAACAACAAGATCGAGCGCCATCGCGCCTGCACCGGGAATTTCTTCTACCTGCGCTGCTATGACCGAATTTGCACTGCCGAGTAATAGCACCAAAAGCGCCAATGACATCTTAAATTGCTTTCTCACCACCCTTTCCTCCGAGTTGATTTAGTTACACCATTGACTCTCTGGCATTCAATCTAAGCTTTCTCACAGCCCTTTAAGCAGCCGTAATCGATTGTAAGCAGACGCACCTAAACCGTAAAATATATGATAAACCTAGGGTAAGCGGAAACTTACGCTAATTCAAATTGTTTCAGATGCGTTGCAACGTCAGTCAAACCGCGGCTTCGAGACGAGTTTGTAACCATTAGGTCTGACATTTAGTGCAAAAAACCGTTGCTCTCTGCCCAAGTCTACTTTCTCGTAAAACACTGCCGCAATTGACACAGGGTTCAGTGCCGCGGCCGTAGACTTTCAGCTCTTGCTTGAAGTAACCCGGCTGTCCATCTTCACGCACAAAATCCTTTAACGTCGTGCCGCCCGCCTCAATCGCTTTCGCGAGAACGTATTTGATCTCTAATCCAAGCTTTTCATAGCGCTTTTTAGAAATTGATCCCGCTTTCCTGTCTGGCTTAATACCCGCAGCGAATAGCGCTTCATTCGCGTAAATATTGCCGACGCCGACGACAACCTCACCGTTCATTATCATCAGCTTTACAGCAACCTGCTTACCTCGCGATTGCTCATAGAGGTAATTACCATCAAACCCGTCTAACAACGGCTCTGGACCCAGCTTGTCAATCAATGCGTGACCCTGCGTGTCGTGTAACCAAAAAATTGAACCAAACCTTCTGGGATCTCTATACCTCAGCAAACTGCCATCATCAAAACCGATATCAACGTGATCATGTTTTTCGATAGGCGTCTTTGCATCAACAATACGCAGCGAGCCCGACATCCCCAGATGAATCATCATTCGACCTGATCGCGTCTCAAATAACAGGTACTTGCCCCTGCGGCTAACAGCGGTAATAACGCTGCCGGTTAAACTTTGAGACAGGTCTTCAGATACAGGCCACCTTAGACTAGGTTGTCTGACATGCACCAACACCACTTGCCGATGAGTCACATGGGGAACAATGCCCAAGCGCGTCGTTTCTACTTCTGGTAGTTCTGGCATTGTTAGTAACACATCAGTAATTCGGGGGAGCACATCATATTCATCCCTTTACAGCATGGCAATTTGTGCGTGTCTCGGTTACCTTGCGGCATCTGTCTCGATGAATAGTTTATGAATACAATTTATCTCGGTGTTGATACGGGTGGTACGTTCACTGATTTCGTCTGTATTGATGATAATCGACTCAGCGTCTTCAAAACGCTCTCATCTCCGAAGGAGCCGCAGACAGCAATACTTAAGGGTATCAGGGCCATGGGGCTCTCCTCTGCGATGGCGCAGGGGAAACTCGTCATCGTCCACGGCACAACTGTGGCGACCAATGCTGTGTTGCAAGGCAAAGGCGTGAAAACCGCTTATGTTGCCAACAAAGGGCTCAAAGATGTTATTCGAATAGGTCGCCAAACACGCCAACACCTTTACAATTTGAGACCCGCTGCGCCTGAAATCGACTTAGACCCTGATTTTCTATTTGAAATTGAAGCCCGGGTTGATGCGACAGGAAAGATAACGCAACAACTTGCTGACGGCGCGTTAGAACAGCTGGCAATCGAAATTGAAGCGAGCAACCCTGATGCGATTGCAATCAATCTGCTCTTTTCCTTTCTCTCCAGCGAACACGAAATTCTTATTGAAGAATATTTCAAAGACAAATATTTTGTTTCGCGATCTTCAGATATCTTGCCAGAGTATGGTGAGTACGAGCGCGGTATGACAACCTGGCTAAACGCTTACGTAGGTCCGATCATACAACGATACCTCGATGCGTTAATCAAAGACGTATCGCCATCAACGCTGTCCGTTATGCAATCTTCGGGTCTAACGATTGATGCAAATCTTGCCGCCACAAAAGCCGTTAATTTGCTCCTCTCGGGTCCGGCTGGCGGACTCGCTGCCGCCCAATATTTTTCAAACTTGATGCAACAGCCGAACCTCATTACCTTCGACATGGGGGGAACATCAACGGACGTTGCATTGATTGAGCAGCGGTACAAGCTCACAAACAGCGGCACCATCGCCGGTTACCCCGTTGCGATTCCCATGGCAGATATACACACGATTGGCGCCGGTGGCGGCTCGATTGCCTATGTTGATGAAGGCGGGCTTTTGCAAGTGGGGCCGGACTCTGCAGGCGCGAACCCTGGCCCTGCATGCTACGACAACGCCGGAACCGACGCGACGGTAACGGATGCTAACCTTTGGCTAGGCCGCTTGGGGCCAAGTCCCAAGCTCGCTGGTGAATTGCCATTAAACGTAGATGCGGCAGGTCTCGCGCTTGGCCGTCTTGCGCAGCAGCTAGATTGCTCCCTAAATGAAGTTGCCAGCGGTATCCTCGCATTGGCTAATGAACATATGAGCCAGGCTTTGCGTGTGATTTCAGTTCAGCGAGGGCATGACCCACGAGCGTTTGCCCTCGTTTGTTTCGGCGGCGCTGGAGGGTTACACCTTTGCGATTTGGCGGAGTCGCTTGGTATGACGAAGGCTGCGGTACCCATTCACGGTGGCGTATTATCTGCTTTTGGAATGCTAACAACAAAACCCGGTCGCGAACTGATTCAAACCCATCGAATTATCCTTTCAGCTTTACGAAGCGCTGAGGTCGCGTATGCATTCGAAGCCCTGGAATTCAAAGCAAAGCAAGATCTTGCTAAAGAGGATGTTACCGAGATGAGCGAGCATCGTAGCCTTGATATGCGTTACCTCGGCCAAACTCACACTATTAATATTCCCTATGAATCACTATCCGATCTAGAGGTGAGTTTTCATCAATCACATCAACGTCAGTATGGCCATCAACTCGACTTGCCTATTGAAGTTGTTAATTTAAGATCGCACATTGAAGCGCAACGAGAACCAATCCAGTTGCCAGATTGGTTTGCTGAGCCAAACCTCTCAGATTCACAGAGCTGGAGGATTCCTTACAAACACCGATCCGCAATGGCGTCAGGGTCAGTTTGTAGCGGCCCATTACTGATTCTCGAGCAGCATGCGACGACTTACGTGAAGCAACATTGGGAAGCCGAAATAGATGTAAAAGGAAATTTGCTGTTGCAAAAAAAACCGGGCTGATAGGCCCGGTTTTTTTCTATTACTTAGTCGATCAGGACACTCTTCAGAACATGACTCTCGTCGATGTTTTCAAAACGTCCCAGATTAAGGGTTTACTTAATCTTCGACTCTTTATACATCACGTGCTGACGAACCACAGGATCAAATTTTTTGATCTCCATTTTCTCAGGCATCGTTCGCTTGTTTTTGGTCGTTGTATAGTAATGACCAGTACCCGCGGATGAAACTAATTTTATTTTGTCTCTCATTCCAAGTTACTCCTGTTTACACCTTGTCGCCACGAGATCGAATATCTGTAATGACCTCTTCGAGGCCTTTCTTATCAATAATACGCATACCTTTCGCTGATACACGTAGCTTCACAAATCGGCTCTCACTTTCCAGCCAAAACTTGTGATCATGTATATTCGGCACAAAACGACGACGCGTCTTGTTATTTGCGTGTGAAACGTTGTTTCCAGTAACTGGGCGTTTACCCGTTACTTGACATACTCTGGCCATGTCGACTGCCTTTTTTTACTTGATTAATCCGCTGATTTGCACTTCTTAAATGAAGCGTTGTTCTGTTCGTCCGAGCAGGCCAGTTAACACATTAATAATATGTACCGTGACCCAGTCATATCGAGAGCCGTGCTTTATACCAGAAGCCGGCGTGGGATTCAAATATAAATTCTCGCGCGCGGCTGTCTGCAGAGACCGGCGAATGGTCTACAGGCCTTTGCAACCAACCTATAGAAGGCCTCTTTCGGCAAAAGAAACAACCTCTTTATCTCCTACAATCATATGATCCAACACCCTAACGTCGATCAACGCTAGTGCGGATTTAAGGTGTCGGGTTATCCGCTCATCAGCCTGACTCGGCTCTGCAATACCCGAAGGATGATTGTGAGCGAAAATTACAGCTGCAGCATTCTCAACCAAGACACTTTTGACGACCTCGCGCGGATGCACACTGGCACCATCAATCGTGCCAAAGAACAGCTCTTGATAACGAATCAATCGGTGCTGATTGTCAAGATAGAGGCACGCAAACACCTCTCGATCATAGTTCCTCAACTTACTCTTCAGATAGCGCCGCGTCATAATGGGATCCGAAAGCGCATCACCGCGTTGCAACCCCGTTTCGATATAACGCTCTGTCATCTCCAAAGCAGCCTTTAGCTGAACATAGGTTGCTTCGCCAATACCATTGACGGTCAGAATTTCTGCCTGATCAGCCTGAAGCAGACCTCGCAGCCCACCAAAGGTCTCAATAAGCTCTCTCGATAACGCCATGACCCCTTTTTTCCGCGTGCCAGTACGTAGAAATATGGCGAGTATCTCCTGGTCAGTAAGGGCTTTAGAGCCATGTTTCAGCAATTTTTCCCTGGGGCCGTCTCGTTTAAGCCAATTCATTTGGTTTCTTATACCTCTCGCCTGACATTCGCCTGACCTTGCGTCGTACGTTGATTTCGGACTTTCTTACGGTGATTTCTCACCGCACTTTTTGGCTATGCGCCGATTGGCCTTCGTGGTCAATGCTCAATCATGCCGGTTTATTGATTTAGCGGCTTACAGGCTTAACGCTTTCATGCGTCTCGCAGTCACCGGGTATAATCGGTAGAGGTCAATTGGGCTATACCTCAACTACAGAGTGAATAATCACTTACACCGGAAATACTTCAGTGGTATTGTTATTCCCCAATCCTGTTCTGAAGATGTAACCACGTCTGTGCGCAACCCGCCTTGTCGGGTGTAGGTGCTTTTTTTCTAAGATGTAGGTCATTGCCTGTCAGAAGTATCGATGCGAGAGAAAAGTGACCATCAATAACTTAGTCAACAAAAGAATACTTCTCGGTGTGACCGGCGGAATAGCTGCGTATAAGGCCGCAGATTTGGTGCGCAGATTACAAGACCAAGGTGCTGACGTACGTGTCGTTATGACAAGGGCTGCGACAGAGTTCATTACACCTTTGACCATGCAAGCCCTATCTGGGCATCCAACGCACATCGACATGTTAGATGCCGAAACCGAATCCGTTATGGGTCATATTGAGTTGGCGCGCTGGTCGGATCTAATATTGATCGCGCCCGCCAGCGCAGATTTCATCGCCAGATTTTGTGGCGGTCACGGTGACGATCTATTAACAACCATTTGTCTGGCCGCCGAAACAAACATAGCAATAGCACCGGCAATGAATCAGGCGATGTGGTCGAACCCACAAACCCAAATGAATATTGCCCAACTGGAACGATCCGAAGTACTCATTATGGGTCCTGCTGAGGGAATACAAGCTTGCGGCGAAACGGGACAAGGCCGATTGCTAGATGTCGACCAAATAGTGCAACGCACGATCTCAATTTTCCCCAGTGAAAAGCTAACAGGCAAAAAAGTTGTTATCACCGCTGGGCCAACTAGAGAATCCATAGACCCGGTAAGGTTCATCAGCAACCATAGTTCTGGCAAACAAGGTTACGCACTCGCCGAAGCAGCTGTTGAGGCAGGCGCCGACGTCGTCGTTATTTCCGGCCCAACGAATCTTGACCCGGTAGACCGGGCCAGAACGATTAATACAGTTAGTGCCGACGATATGTACGCGGCAGTGATGTCAGAAATAGCTGACTGTGATGTTTTCATTGGCGTGGCAGCTGTCGCTGACTTTAAGCCAGTGATGCAATCTGAGCAGAAACTCAAGAAGACTCAAGACTCAAATACAATGACGATCGAGCTAATCGAAAACCCCGACATTATTGCCAGTGTCGCTGCTTTGTCCAAAAGACCCTTTTGTGTTGGTTTTGCAGCGGAGACTGAACATCTACTGGGTCATGCAAGACTCAAGTTACAACGAAAAAAACTCGACCTAATTGTTGCTAACAATGTCGCTGACTCGAGCATCGGCTTTAACAGCGATAACAACCGGATTACACTTGTTTGGAATGACGGTGAATCTGATTTACCTGTTATGTCAAAACGAAACATCGCAGCCAAAATAGTGAACCATGTCTCTAAACAGCTTGATGCACAAAAAGTTTAATGCGAAGTCGTGATCACCACAGCAACGACTAAGGAATTGATAAAGTCTGTTGTGGTCTTACCACGGCGGATAACAACGATTGCTATGAACAACGCGTAAAAAGAATCAATGTTGCTTTAAGCTGCCGATTCATAAAAATAATTTTGGTCTTTCGAGACCTCCTAACAACAGAAGTGATTGACCAATGAAAAAACTTCAATTACGGATTTTGAGCCCATTGATCGGTGACAAAATTCCGTTACCGGCCTACTCGACAGAAGGTAGCGCGGGTCTCGACTTAAGGGCGTGTATTGAAAGCGAACTCACCCTTGAGCCTACAGACACTGTGTTGATCCCTACCGGAATTTCAGTATTTATTGAGGACCCGAGCCTCGCAGCAATGATTTTGCCAAGGTCAGGTCTTGGTCATAAGCATGGTATTGTTCTCGGAAATCTGGTTGGCTTGATCGATTCGGACTATCAGGGAGAGCTCATGGTGTCTTGCTGGAATAGAGGCCAAAGCAGTTTTACAATCAATCCCGGTGATCGAATCGCACAAATGATTCTCGTTCCCGTCGTTCAAGCTGAATTCACGATTGTTGATCAATTCCAGGAAACTGACAGAGGCGCCGATGGTTTCGGTTCCTCTGGCAGAAATTAAGGAGTCTTCTTTGCCCAGCATAAAGAAAAGTCAGCTGCTAACCTTCGGCACTTTGCCCATTGCCTGCATTCTCGCTGGATTTTTTATCGCATCAGCTTTCTCCCTCTTCGTACTACAAGCGGATATCAATCGCACGCTGCAAGAAAAACTCATTGACCAGGCTGCGGATAATCTTCAATTTCGAATCGACCAAACTCAAACTCAACTAATCCGTCAGACGAATAGTATGGCGACCAGCATTCGCTTGACGAAGTTAGTCGAGAATGGCGATGCCGCCTCTCGCTCACTCGAAGAAGGGAGCTTACGCGAGATGATACCGGACGCTATACGGGTGAGACTGTTCAAAATAGGTGAAGCAAATGTTGAACGTGATGCCATACCCCCCTTTTCCTATACCTCTTTAGATATGATTAATCGTGTTGAACAGGGCGAGTACGTATTCCCCGAAGTTATTTTTGCAGATGGTCGTTGGGTTGTGAGTCTCGCGTCGCCGATCAAAAGCCCTTCAGACACAAACATATATGGCACCCTATTCCTCTATCTCGATATAACCGCTTTTAGTGACCAGCTCTCTGAACTCAATGGCAGGGTTAAGCTCATTCAATCTTTCGCAAATACCGAACCTGCCGAGTTTTTGAATGCAGGCAGCGGAGACGAAACAATTGTCATCAACCGTAATCTTGAAAATGCCAATTGGAGTATCGAATTTAATCCATCGCAAGCGCTCGTTAATAGTAGCGTTGGCAGCTTAGCGAGCTTCCTTCTGCCGATTCTTATCCTTGCACTCTTAGCGACACTTGGCTTAGCCCTTTGTGTGCGAAAAGTCATCGCCAGCGTAGGTTCAGACACGCATCAGTTACACACGCAAATGTCCGACGCGATAAATGGGAATTTCAAAAAAAGCACGGATTATCAACTTGCAGAATTCGTCGACCTAGACGTCATTGTTTCGCGAATGGGCAAGAAGCAAGTTAAAAAGAAAGTGGTAGAACAGCTTGATGTTGTCGCGATTCCAAAAGAGGAAAACAACTCGGAGCTCCTTAATACCGATCTGATTGATGAGTCTAGCGAACGTCAAGATGACGATATCCTTGAAGACGAATATGGGGTGGTCAAGGAAGAGGCCGACATTTCCAGTATTTTCCGTGCATATGATATTCGCGGCGTCGTTAATGAGACGCTGACAGCTGAGGTGGTCTATCGAATTGGTCTCGCAATTGGTACCAAAGTAGGAGATCTAGGAGAACAAACACTCGTTGTTGGTGCCGATGGCCGCCTGTCCAGCCCTGAATTGGCTGACGCATTGATTTCCGGCTTGACCCAATCGGGTCGTGATGTCATCAACATTGGCTTTGTAGCCACGCCGCTAGTTTACTATGCAACGCATAACACTGAAGCTCGCAGCGGCGTCATGATAACAGGCAGCCACAATGCCGCTGAGTACAATGGTTTGAAGATAATCATTGATGGTCGAACCCTGATAGACAAAGACATACAAGCGCTGTATCAGCTGTATCTCAGCGGTGAGTTTTCAGAAGGAAATGGTGAAGTCGTCGAAGTAGATATTCGCGACGACTATATCGATGCCATTTCAGATGACGTCGTTGTCGCTCAACCCCTTAAGGTTGTTTTCGATTGCGGTAATGGCATCGCAGGCGATATTGCGCCTGATTTAATCGCAGCGCTCGGCTGTGAAGTATTGCCACTCTACTGTGAGGTTGATGGCAACTTTCCCAATCATCATCCTGACCCTATTAACCCAGATAACCTCACTGATCTGATCGCGACAGTTCTGGCCCAAAAAGCGGATATCGGTTTGGCGGTCGATGGTGACGGCGACAGAATTGTTGCTGTCACAAAGACAGGAGAGATTATCTGGCCAGATCGACTCCTCATGCTTTTCGCTAAGGACATCGTGTCACGAAACCCAGGCTCAGATGTGGTTTATGACGTGAAGTGCACCCGCCATCTTAATACCGTCATTAGTGGATTCGGCGGAAGACCCGTCATTTCAAGAAGTGGACATTCATTTATCAAAGCGAAGATGGCAGAAACCGACGCCATGCTCGGCGGTGAAATGTCAGGCCATATTTGTTTTAAAGAGCGCTGGTACGGATTCGACGATGGGCTCTACGCCGCTGCACGCTTACTTGAAATCGTCGGATCTCAAACAGCCGGTCTGACGGAGCTACTGAGAGAATTTCCAAACAGTCTATCAACGCCAGAAATCCAGATCCCGGTTGATGAATCAATCAAGTTTGACCTAGTCGAGCGACTAAAGAAGGAAACTTCTGGTTTTGAGGCTGCAACATTAACCACGATAGATGGCTTGAGAGTCGACTTCTCTGATAGCTGGGGGCTTGTTCGCGCATCAAATACGAGTCCTTACCTAACACTAAGATTTGAAGCAGACGATGAGGACAGCCTGGAGAATATCCAAGCGCTTTTCAGAGAAAAGCTTTTTATTGTCGATGAATCTCTACAGTTTTAACTCGGATAACAGACATGACTATGACACGTGACTCAGCGCTTAATGTCGCCAACGTTCTAACGGAAGCGCTACCCTTTATTCGACGGTTTGCTGGCAAAACCATCGTCATCAAATATGGCGGCAACGCCATGGTAGACGAGGAATTGAAGTTCGGCTTCGCGCGAGATGTTGTCCTTATGAAATTAGTAGGACTCAATCCCATTATTGTGCACGGCGGCGGACCACAGATTGGTAAGTTGCTCGCTGATTTAAAAATCGAATCAAACTTCGTTGACGGCATGCGCGTGACTGATACAGACACTATGAATGTCGTTCAAATGGTTTTGGGGGGACAGGTAAATCAAGAAATCGTTAGCCTAATCAACAAATCGGGTGGCAATGCCGTCGGCTTAACGGGTAAAGATGCAAATCTTATTCAAGCCCAAAAGATGCTGATTGAAAGAACCGGGCCAGAGATGAAATCTCCAGAAATTATTGATATCGGCCATGTCGGTGAAGTGGTAAAAATAAACCGAGCTGTTCTGGATATCCTTACAAGCGGCGATATCATTCCAGTTATAGCACCAATCGGATTCGGCGAGAACGGCGAAACTTATAACATCAATGCAGACCTCGTTGCTGGAAAAGTTGCCGCCGAACTTAAAGCAGAGAAGCTAATTTTGCTAACGGATGTGCCCGGCCTACAGGACAGCAATGGAGAGCTAATTTCCTCACTAACAGCATCACAGGTAAACGATCTTATTCAAGATGGCACTATCACTGGAGGTATGCTTCCAAAAATAGACTGCGCTCTTAGCGCGGTCGAAGCCGGTGTAAATAGCGCTCAAATAATAGACGGTCGAGTCGCACATGCTGTACTGCTGGAGCTCCTCACAAATGAAGGGGTTGGTACAATGATCTCGCGGACACAAGATCATCCTGGCGCGCACGAGGAGAAACGAAAGTGAGTGAAACACCGAAGCCAGAAAAAGTTTCTCGAAAGCAGCAGATCTTGCAAGCGCTTGCTGAAATGCTGGAAATCACCCCCGGCGGAAGAATCACCACCGCTGGGCTTGCCAAGCAGGTTGGGGTATCCGAGGCTGCGTTGTACCGTCACTTCCCGAGTAAAGCAAAGATGTTCGATGGGCTCATTGAGTTCATCGAAGATACAATCTTCTCTCGCGTCAATTTTATACTCAACAGTGATGCCAATACTCAACATAGATGCCACAATACTTTGTACCTTCTGCTTAGTTTCACCGAGAAGAACCCTGGTATCACAAGGATACTGACGGGGGACCCGCTTTCTGGCGAGTCTGATCGACTGCGAGTAAGGGTTGCTCAATTCTTTGATCGTCTGGAGACTCAACTTCGTCAAATGCTGAGGGAGTCAGAATTACGGGATGGTTACACAATCGACTTCGACATTCCTGCGACAGCAAATTTGATGCTGTCTGTTGTTGAGGGAAGGATTAGTCAGTTCGTTCGTTCTAACTTTGAACAGAAGCCAACGCAAGACTGGGAACAACAATGGCAGATTATCAGTCTGACAATCTTCCCAGCGAATCGCGCGGATAGTTAGAAGTTAGTCGCTGGCATCGCCTGTTCACGCTTAACAACGAGCTTAGAGCATGAGTCGCAAGATTGTTAGCGCCGGGTGCTAAGCGTGTCGTAAAGTTCACGAACTCGATTTAAATCGGCGGAAAATGACGCAGCTAACGCTTCCTTCTCGGCCCGCTTAGCTTTTATTTCGCGCTCACTCTGTCTGATTCTATTTTCAATCGTTCGGACCTGGCTGATCCTTTCTTTTGAAATTGTTCCGCCTGAACGCTCGATGTCTGCAAGCTGTGATTCCATGTTGCGTTTTTGAGACTCGAGTCGCGCTAGATTGGTCTGACTGGTATTGATAAAACCCTCAATACTCGCAAGTTTGGTATCACGCGCGCGGATCACGTCTTCGGGCGTACTGTAAATTCTTAGCAGGTTTTGATCAGCAATTTTTTGTTCACGCGCGAGTCGCTCAGATTGTCTATCTTCAGCAAGTCGCCTATCTCTTACCCGAATCTCCTCATCTGTGAGCGCACGGGGCACGATTTCCAAGACACGGCCATCGAGGCTCAGTATGGTGTAGCCGTTTTTGACATAGCGCGCAGGAACATGACTATCGAGCACGGTGACGCCATCTTCATTCATATATTTGTAAAGTTCGGCGTATGAATCAGCGGAATAAACGACCAAGACAGACATCGCAACGAGCAATGGACGTAAACTTAATATCAAAACGTTGCTGATCGCTCGCTCGCAACCAAGCTTGGTCCACTTTGCTAACAACCTCGTTTTTGATTTTATCTGGTGCATGCTAACTATATATCAGTTCCGTAGCTCCGACGATAGCCCTCAATCGGTGATATGAATTGAGAATAGGTTTGTGTTTCTTTCAGATATTCCACCACATGCTGTAACTGTACGATGCTAACGACAGAGATACCATACTCGCTTTCAACCTCCTGAATCGCAGATTGTTCACCTTTACCCTTTTCCTGTCGATCTATTGCCACCATTACTCCCGCCGGCTTGGCTGAGGTCTGTTGCAATATATCCATTACTTCTCGAATAGCTGTGCCGGCCGTAATGACATCGTCGATAATGATAATGTCGCCGGCCAAATCAGCGCCGACGATCTGGCCACCTTCACCGTGCGTCTTCGCTTCTTTTCGATTAAAGGCGTAGGGCACAGATTTTTTATACTGAGCCGCTAAGGCAATGCTCGTCGCTGACACCAACGGTATACCTTTATAAGCCGGACCAAAAAGCATATCGTACTTAATGCCTGATGCTTGCAGTGCATCGGCATAGAATCCACCTAAGCGATGCAAAGCATCGCCATTATCAAATCCCCCCGCATTGAAAAAATACGGACTGACACGGCCTGATTTGAGCGTGAACTCTCCAAACTTGAGTACGTCACAGGATATGGCCAGTTCAATAAAGGCCCGTTGATAGTCAGCTAGCATTGTTACAGACCCAGCGCAGTCTTCTGCGCCACAACGAGTTCTGCAATACCCTTTTCTGCCAGGCCAAGCATTTCATTTAGTTCGTCACGACTAAAAGGGGCGCCCTCTGCTGTTCCCTGTACCTCAATAAATTTACCTTCCTCGGACATGATGACATTCATATCTGTCTCAGCGTTCGAGTCTTCAATGTACTCGAGATCGAGAAGGGGTGAACCTTCAACAATTCCAACCGATACTGCGCCAATAAACTGTTTGAATGCGGCTACTTTATTAATGGTTAACATTGCATCGTAAAGTGCGATGCAAGCACCTGTAATTGATGCTGTTCGCGTACCGCCATCAGCTTGGATCACATCACAATCGACTCGAACGGTATATTCACCGAGGCTTTTCATATCAACACAGGTGCGTAGCGATCGACCTATCAAGCGTTGAATTTCAACCGTTCGACCGCCTTGTTTACCCCGCGCCGCCTCACGATCCATACGTGTATTCGTTGATCTGGGTAACATGCCATATTCAGACGTTATCCACCCCTGGCCGCTGCCTCTCAAGAACGAAGGCACACCCGAATCAACACTGGCGGTGCAGATGACTCGTGTATCACCAAAAGAGATCAATACCGAGCCTTCGGCATGCTTAGTAAAGCCTCGCTCGATCGTCACTGGTCTCATTTGGTCTAGTTGTCGTCCGGCGGGTCGTTCAAATCCCATGTTTTATCCTCAGTTACTGAAATTGACTGTCAAATTTCATTATACTTGGCATTCGAAAAATTAACCTCAAACAACCCATCATAATTATGCTGGGTTTGTTCGACTCTGAATCTTACTATCGGACCCAGCATGACAAAAAGTATGACGGCCTTCACCCGGCTTGAGAAAGAATCGGTTTCATGGGAGCTACGCTCCGTTAACCATCGTTATCTTGATGTAACAATCAAAATGCCGGAACGATTGCGATCCCTTGAAGTAGGTCTTCGGACCGCGCTGAAGAAACACTTGAAGCGAGGCAAAGTAGACTGTCTACTCAAAGTTGAGGCTGAGTCAAATACCGTTGAAGCCCTATCTCTGAATGAACCTCAACTTTTAAAGCTAATCGAGGTCGTTAAGCGCGCCGAAAGTATCGCGGGTATGCAAAACTCGGCTAATATCATTGACCTTGTTCGTTGGCCAGGTGTTCTACAAGAGCAGCAAGTGGACTTAGGGGAACTAGCATCAAGCGTTAACCTCGGTTTTGAAGAAGCGCTAGTGTCTTTAATTGACATGCGTGCCAGAGAGGGAGCAGAGCTCGGCCGAATAATACTCGAGAAGCTGACTGAACTCGAAGCTATCGTTGCTGTGGTTAGAGGCGAAGTACCCATTATAGCCGCCCGTCAGAAGCAAAAAATTCTCGATCGGCTGTCCGAGCTGTCGAGTGGCGCCGATGAAAATCGACTCGAACAGGAACTCGTCTATCTAGCACAAAAAGGCGATGTTGCTGAGGAGCTGGATCGACTTGACACACATATCGAGGAAATTCGCGGCGCACTTGCATCCGATGAGCCAAGTGGAAGACGTTTAGATTTTCTCATGCAGGAGTTGAACCGCGAAGCAAATACACTATCGTCCAAAGCTGTCGCGGCCAATACGTCCATTCAAGCAGTTGAACTTAAAGTCATCATCGAACAGATGCGTGAGCAGATTCAGAATATCGAGTGAATATGAAATACAAAGGTCATCTGTATGTCGTTGCGGCACCCTCGGGAGGGGGGAAAACCAGTCTTGTCAAAGCGCTGGTTGATGCCAATGAGAACATCAAAGTCGCGGTTTCACACACCACACGTAAGCAGCGCCCCGACGAAAAAGACGGTATTAACTACCATTTTGTTGATCGCGCAGGCTTTGAGGCGATGATCTCAAAAGGCGAATTCCTTGAATACGCAGAAGTGTTCGGCAACCTTTACGGCACCAGTATGGCTGCGATCAACCAATCGCTCGATTCAGGTTGTCACTTAATCTTAGAGATCGATTGGCAAGGCGCAGCACAAATTCGACAACGCATGCCCGCATCTCGTTCCATTTTTATTCTACCTCCGTCCCTGGAAACCTTGCGAGAGAGACTTGTGGGCCGAGGTCAGGACGATGAAGCCACTATTGCCCATCGAATGGACTTGGCGTTCAGCGAAATGTCTCATTTTCATGAATTTGATTATTTGGTCGTCAATGATGACTTTGATGTTGCCTTAGGTGAGATTCACGTTATTGTAGTTAAAGATCCGAGCAGCGAAAAGTACCAATTAAAGGTTCAAGTACCTCGATTAGCCTCGTTAATTGCCGAGCTTGTACCCGCAGACCGACAATAAGTGATATAAATACGGCTATGCTGTTGTTTTTAGACAACATATTTCGGTAAACTGCGCGGCTCGATACAGTCCCGGCATCCCTTGGCTGTGGTATGAACACTGGAGAAAGACAAATGGCACGAGTTACCGTTGAAGATTGCCTAGAAAATGTAGAAAACCGCTTTGAACTTGTTATGGTTAGCAGTAAGCGGGCGCGACAAATTGCAATCGAAGGCAAAGAGCCGATGGTTCCGATCGAAAACGACAAGCCAACTGTTCTAGCGCTGCGAGAAATTGCTGAAGGATTTATTGACGCAAGTATTCTCGATGACACCATTAAACCCGAAGAGGTGGAATCCCTTATCATTGAAGCCCCGAAAGATGGACTTGAGCAATCTAACCCAGAATTCTAATTCGCCACAAACTCAGCCAGGGAGAGCGGTAACGTCGATACTAGGGGTCAGTCCTTGTTAACGATTGAGTCGCTCTCTGATGAGCTTTCATCCTATCTGGATGAAGATCAAATTAAACTCGTTCAAAAAGCCTATTACTTCGCCCGCGAAGCTCATGAAGGGCAAAAACGCAAATCCGGCGAAGACTACATTACACACCCCCTTGCCGTTGCAGAAATTCTCGCCAGCATGCACATGGATCACCAGTGTCTTATGGCCGCTCTGTTACATGATGTTATTGAGGATACGGGCGTACCAAAGCACCTGATTGCCAAAGAGTTTGACGAAGAAGTCGCCGACTTGGTCGACGGCGTAAGTAAACTTGTCAGCATGTTCCAGTCTCGCGCAGAAGCGCAGGCTGAGAACTTTCAAAAAATGACCCTCGCTATGGCGAAGGACATACGGGTCATCCTTGTGAAGATTGCCGATCGTCTCCACAACATGAGAACCCTAGGACATTTGGACGGCGACAAACGTCGCCGCATCGCCAAAGAAACGCTAGAAATCTACGCACCCATCGCTAACCGCCTAGGTATGAATACCATTCGGGTTGAACTCGAGGAGCTAGGCTTTCGGGCGATGTATCCATTGCGCTCAAGCATGATAGACAAAGCCGTTCGTCGCGCCCGCGGCAATAGAACAGAAATTGTCAGCAAGATTTTGGTGTCAATTGAAACCTGTTTGGAACGGGAGGAAATGCCCTCCGCTGTCATCGGTCGAGAAAAACACCTCTACAGTATCTACGACAAGATGCGCAGTAAACGAAAATCCTTTGCTGAGATCATGGACGTTTATGCTTTTCGGATAATTGTCGAAAACGTAGACACCTGTTATCGCGTTCTTGGCGCAATACACAATCTCTATAAGCCTGTTGCAGGCCGCTTCAAAGACTATATTGCGATACCCAAAGCCAATGGCTACCAGTCATTGCACACGACTCTCTTTGGTATGCACGGTATTCCAATAGAAATTCAGATTCGCACCCACGAGATGGAGCAAATCGCTAACAATGGTATCGCCGGTCATTGGCTTTATAAATCAAGTGAAGACACCACCAGCGGTAACCACGAACGCGCGAGAGAGTGGATGAAAGGTCTGCTGGACATACAGCAAAGTGCGGGCAACTCATTAGAGTTTATTGAGAACGTGAAAATCGATCTGTTCCCGGACGAAGTCTATGTCTTCTCTCCGCAGGGTCAAATTTATGATCTGCCACAGGGCGCCACACCGATTGATTTTGCTTATGCGGTTCACACCGATATTGGCAACACCTGCGTTGCTTCACGCATCAACCGACGCTTAGCGCCATTAAGCGCCAGCTTGGAAAGTGGCCAAACAGTGGAGATCGTTACTGCCCCCGGCGCCCAACCCAATCCAGCTTGGCTTGGGTTTGTGATCACGGGCAAAGCAAGAACCAGCATACGGCACGCATTGAAAACACAGCAGCGCAGCGAATCTATCTCGTTAGGCGAGCGGCTGTTGGAAAGAACATTGAATATTGAGCGTTCCAGCATTAAAGATATCACTGAGGAACAATTTCAACAGGTTTTGACCGATCGACATTTGGAAAGTTTCGATCATCTGCTTGAGGAAATTGGTTTAGGCAATCAAATGGCCTATGTGATTACCCGCTCACTGCTAGCCAACCGAGAGGACATGGCCGACCAGCCGCCCAACCACCAACCTTTTGCGATCATGGGTAGTGAGGGTTTAGTTGTGACTTATGCAAGATGCTGTCGCCCCATTCCGGGCGATCCAATTATCGGCCATATCAGCGCCGGCAAAGGCATTGTGATTCATACAGAAACCTGCAGAAATATGTTTGAGCTACGAGAAAAGCCTGAAGAAATTATGTCTGTTAGATGGGACCCGAATGTAGATCAAGACTTCTCCGTAGAACTGCGTATTGAACTGGAAAACGAAAAGGGCATTGTCGCAAGCCTCGCCTCCACGATCACCAGTGCCGACGCAAACATTGAAAGGATTAATATGGTTGACCGAGATGCCAAATTATCCACCGTAAATATCGTACTTTCGGTACGAGGTAGAGTGCATCTAGCGAGAGTCATCAAGCGCTTACGTACTCATCGCGGTATCAACAAGCTAACAAGAACACGAAGTTAGGACGCAGACATGAAACAAGTCATTGCTACAAGTGCTGCGCCAGCGGCTATTGGCACCTATTCTCAGGCAGTCACACATCAGGGCGTGCTCTATATTAGCGGACAAATACCGCTTGACCCTGTATCCATGGAGATTCAGTCTGGCGATATTCGCGCTCAGATAGTTCGCGTATTCGACAACCTTGTTGCCATCTGCGAAGCCGCTCAAACCGACCTCTCCAACGCGCTGAAGCTGAATATCTATCTTACCGATTTGAAAAATTTCCCGATTCTCAATGAGGTAATGAGTGAGTATGTGCCAGAGCCCTTTCCTGCCCGCGCAGCAGTCGAGGTGAGCGCGCTACCCAAGGGAGTCAATGTTGAGATTGACGCAATGGTGTCATTGGCGGTCGAGTGAGCGACTGGCTCGATCAAAATGATGTTAGTTCATTAAAAGGAGTAGGTCCCGCTCTCGCCCAAAAACTGGCCAGACTCGGTATTCATAATCTGCAAGATATCCTTTTTCACCTACCCTTCAGATACGAGGATAGAACAAAGGTCACGCCTATTGGTGCAATTCAGGCTGGCGATAGTGTCGTGATCGAAGGTAAGGTCGTCGCCTGTGATATCGCCTTCGGCCGTCGCAGAAGCCTGCTCGCACACTTCCAAGATTCTACGGGAACCATTGCGCTAAGATTCTTTCATTTCTCGAAACCCCAACAGACAAGCTTGAAAAATGCCTCATTTCTGAGATGCACCGGTGAGGCTCGACGCGGCGCCGCCGGTCTCGAAATCTACCACCCGGAATACACGGCAAACCCCGGACCATTAGAACAGTCTCTGACGCCCATTTATCCCGTCACAGAGGGTATTACTCAAGCCAGGCTGCGAAATCTCGCTTTGCAAGTCTTAGCAATTATGGAGCAGGGCAAAGTACTTAAACCTCTAGGACAGGACTACACCGCGCTGTCCGGAACGGATATCAATAGTGCCGTCAAGTTTCTACACAGTCCGCCGCCGGGCGTAAATATTGAAGCCCTTCGAACGGGCATGCACCCTAGCCAGCAACGCCTCGCCTTTGAAGAACTGTTAGCGCATCATCTAACCCTAAGATTGATTCGACGAGAAAGTCAGAAATTGAAAGGGCGAAAATTCGGTCAGCCAAAACAACTATATCAACAGCTCATAGCGGGCCTCGGTTTTACGCTGACCGGGGCGCAAGTCAAGGTCGCAGATGAAATTGCAACAGACATGATGGGCACCGCCCCAATGTTACGTTTGGTGCAGGGCGATGTTGGCTCTGGAAAAACTATTGTCGCCGCACTTTCTGCGATACATGTGGCTGAGAATGATATGCAAACTGCGATCATGGCGCCGACCGAGATTCTTGCGGAGCAACATTTCAATAACTTTACGAACTGGTTAGCACCACTCGGTCTGCAAGTCGCATGGCTGTCGGGTAAGTTGAAGGGGAAGAAACGTCAGGAACAACTCGCGCTTATCACCTCTGGCCGTGCCGAGGTCGTTATAGGCACCCACGCGCTATTTCAGAAAGATGTGCATTTTCATCGCCTAGGTTTAGTGATCATTGACGAACAACATAAATTTGGCGTCCATCAACGTTTAGCACTTAGGCAGAAGGGCGAAGACGATGGCTTCTTGCCTCATCAGTTGGTTATGACAGCAACACCGATTCCCAGAACCCTGACCATGAGTATGTATGCGGATATGGATTGTTCTGTCATTGACGAGCTACCTCCCGGTCGCTCACCCATTACAACATCCGTCATCGCTGATAGTCGCCGAGAAGAAGTCGTCTCCCATATAGAACAAGCTTGTAGCCAAGGTGCTCAGGCTTATTGGGTCTGCACCCTGATTGATGAGTCGGAGGTTTTACAATGCCAGGCGGCAGAAACCACTGCAGAGCAACTTACCGCAACCCTGCCCGATTTAAAGATCGGCTTAGTACACGGACGCATGACGCCCGACGATAAGGCGAGCGTGATGAATCTGTTTAAGACAGGCAAGCTAAATTTATTAGTCGCAACAACCGTCATAGAAGTTGGCGTTGATGTACCTAATGCCAGTTTGATGGTAATCGACAATTCTGAAAGATTAGGCCTGGCGCAACTGCACCAACTACGCGGTCGTATTGGTAGAGGCACCAACAAAAGCTTCTGCTTACTCCTCTATCATCCGCCCCTTGGGATCACTTCTAAGGAGCGTTTAAATGTGATGCGTGAAAGTCAGGATGGTTTTTTCATCGCTGAGAGAGATTTGGAGATCCGCGGACCCGGAGAAATGTTTGGCAGCAGGCAATCCGGCGCCGTAGAATTCAAGCTAGCTGATTTGGTGAGAGACAGTCACATGCTCACGGAGATACGACCCCTGGCGGATACAATGTTAGAACATGATCCAGTAACCGCCAAAGCACTCATGGAACGCTGGTTAATGTCGCCGCAGAAACTTTCCCAAGTTTAGCCTAGTTAACGTGTTATCGCGTCGTCCGTAGATTCGAACACATCAAGATCAAACTTATCTTCACTTCTCGCCACTATCGCGGAGACGGTCGCGTCACCGGTAACATTGACAGCGGTACGCATCATATCAAGCAATCGATCAACGCCAATAATGAGAGCAATGCCTTCAACGGGCAAGCCGACTTGCTGCAATACCAGCGCAAGCATAATTAGGCCAACGCCCGGTACGCCGGCCGTGCCAATCGATGCAAGAGTTGCAGTCAATATCACCATGACATACCCTGCAAAGCCGATGTCTTGATTGAAGGCTTGAGCAATAAAGACCGTCGCAACACCCTGCATGATCGCAGTGCCATCCATATTGATAGTCGCGCCTAGCGGCACGGTAAAAGAGGCGACTTCATTTTTAACACCGATTTTCTTTTCTACCGTACTCAACGTCATCGGTAGCGTTGCGTTGCTGGAGGAGGTGCTGAAGGCATAAGCCATAACCGGCCCCATCTTCTTAAAGAAGGCCAACGGGTCAAGCTTGGCCATAAACTTAATCATCAAGCCATAGGTTACTAGGTAGTGAATAGCCAATACTGCAACAACGGTTAAGAAGTATTTAATCAAGTCAGAAATGGCAGTAAAACCCATATTGGAGAACAACGAGATCAGCAGACAAAAAACACCAATTGGGGCGACGGACATGAGCATCATTACTAACCGCATAATAATCTCATTCCAATCGTCTAGATGCGCTTTGACACGCAGACCCTGATCGCCGGATTTTGTTATCGCTATACCGACAAGAATGGCAAAGACGATGACCTGCAGCATATTGCCTTCCGACATCGCTTTGATTGGATTGGAAGGAAAGATGTTAACGAGCACTTGTTTTAGCGAAGGCGCTTGCTTTACAACATACTCAGCGGTTGTCGGTAGGTTGATACCAACACCCGGGTCAACAATAGACGCAACAATTAGTGCGATAGAAATGGCAATGGCGGTGCTAAACAAGTAAAGCGTAATGGTCTTTAAACCGATGCGCCCCATACTTGAACCTGCGCCCAAGTTACTCGCGCCGCAAACTAAGGAGACAAAAACCAGAGGTACAACCAACAGTTTCAGACTCAAGACAAATATTTGTCCACCTAGATCAAATAGCCCATCAATAAGATAGACATCCATCGGGTTACCTTCCGCTAAATCCAACGAATGGACAATCGAACCCAGAATAATGCCGAGTCCCATGCCAATGAGAATATTGCGTGTCAGGTTCGATGAAGCCATAGGAGTACCTGTTGGTTAGTTGCTAGATCGTTTTTACATTTCTACCATTTCAAAATCTTCTTTACTGACGCCGCATTCTGGGCAGACCCAATCTTCTGGAATATCATTCCAGGCAGTCCCTGCTGCGATCCCTTCGTCAGGTAAACCCTCTTCTTCATCATAGATAAAACCACATACAATACATTGCCACTTCTTCATTGAAAAACTACCGATACTTTAGACAGAACTGATTAAATTCAAGATGACTTCAACCTTTCGAAGCATCCATAAAGCCACGTATACTACCTGAAATAGTAGAATCACGACACAAATCTACAGGTCTTGGAACAATCATGCTGCAGAAAATCGCCACCGCCTACCCGAAGGGCTTAGCGCTCATTCAGATTGCCCGTTTGGACAAGCCTATCGGTATTTATCTACTGCTTTGGCCAACCTTAACAGCGCTTTGGATTGCGGCTGAAGGTTTCCCTGGCTGGCATCTGTTGTTTGTGTTCGCTGTCGGTACCGTATTGACGCGATCCGCAGGCTGCATCATCAACGATATTGCCGATAAAGACTTCGATGGGCGCGTTAAACGTACTCGGGCTCGGCCTCTCGCCACCGGCGTTGCATCCACTAAAGACGCGATGTTCTTGCTGGCGGCACTGCTTTTTCTCGCACTCTTAATTGTTTTGTCGACAAACGGCCTGACCCTTAGCCTCGCTGCAGGCGCTGTGATGGTTGGCGGGGTTTATCCCTTTATGAAGCGGCACACTCACCTGGCTCAACTTGTACTTGGCGTCGCTTTTTCGTTCGGTATACCCATGTCATTTTCGGCGGTCTTGAATGAAATTCCTCATATCGCATGGCTACTTGCTCTGGCTAACGTGTTCTGGACCGTCGCCTATGACACGCAGTATGCAATGGTCGACCGAGACGATGATCTCGAACTTGGATTGCGTTCAACCGCGATTCTATTCGGCGATATGGATAAGCTCATGATCGGTATGCTGCAATTTCTCTGTCTGTTTACCTGGTTCATGATTAATCGACAATTAGACCTTGGCTGGCCGTTTTACTTCGCCATGCTGATCGCGAGCCTTTTGTTTATCTATCATCAGTGGTTGATCAAAGACCGCGAACGCGCGGACTGTTTTAAGGCTTTTCTTAACAACCATTGGGTAGGCGCCGCACTTTTTCTCAGTATCGTCACTCATTACAGCCTGGTTTAGCGCCCTACGACACTAGCACCCCCTTAAAGCCTAAGCTGCCTTCAAGAATTGAGCTATGTCTGGAGCATCCTTGAATAGCATTCAATTATTCATTACGATGCGTTTCTTTCTTTAGTAACTACTAGGGTAGTTAACAAAAGAGTTACTAAAAGAGTTACTAAGGTAGCACCTAAGAATAATCAGCAGCGGCGAGTGGCAAATAGCGAGTCCACTTCACCTCAAAACGAGAAAAGCTGTCTTGGTTTGACCAAGATGTCCAGAGCGAAACAAACAATGCAACAAACAGATGAAGCAATAGCCATCATTCAAAGGCTCGGCTTTACAGCTTATGAGGCAAAAACTTACCTTGGTTTATTGGCCTGTCAGCCCGCTACAGCCTATGAGGTCGCCAAACAATCGACTGTGCCGTCCTCAAAAATTTACGAAACGCTTAACCGTTTGATGTCAAAAGGAATCGTCCAGCCTACCCTATCGGCTACGGAACACGGTCAACAGTACGTCGCTTTGCACCCTTATGATTTCTCAGAGCAGATACGAGAATCCGCTGTTTCTCAAACAAGCCAGCTATTGCCCCTGTTAGAGAAAATCACTCACGAGGTCCCAAGCGATTTCATTTGGCCACTCGCGGATGAAAATCAAATCCAGAACAAGGCGATTGAAATGGTGAGGCAAAGCCGAACTAACATCCTCTTATCCTGTTGGCCGCAAGAACTTGATTGGTTAGAGCAGGCGTTACTAAAAGCTGAATCACGCGGTATCAAAATCGCTTTGGTACATTTCGGAAAGCCAACGAGAAATATCGGCGCCACCTATCATCACCCTGAAGAGAAAACACTCTACGAGGAAAAAGGCGGCAGAGGGTTAACCCTTGTCACCGATAGCAATGCCGTACTGATTGCCAATTTTGAGAAAGCAGGCGGTGTTGATGCCTCATGGTCGAAAAATACTGCATTCGTTACCGTCGCTGAAGATTACGTAAAACATGATGTTTACATCACCAAGGTCACTCGCTTCCTTGAACCCGCAATGCTAGCAAGGTTTGGACAGCAGTATGAAAAACTCAGAGATGTATTCAACGCTGATAGTTAAAAAATAGACGGTCAGTCCTTAGGCTGGCCAAAAATATATGAATTGAGGAAGTCCGATATGCAAGCATTTTCCCTTGATGGACAATTATGCGAGGAAAAAGACGCCACCATTTCCGTTATGGATCATGGTTTACTCTACGGCGATGGTGTTTTCGAAGGCCTACGGTTTTACGCTGGAAAGATCTTTAAATTGGATGCTCACCTACGAAGGTTAGAGGATTCCGCCAGGGCGATTGACCTTGCTCTGCCAATGCCTCGATCGGAGGTGGAGCAGGCGCTATACAGAACAGTTCAGGCATCCAAATTGTCGAATGGATATATCCGCCTCATTGTTACCCGCGGTGTAGGAAATTTAGGTTTGAACCCTGCTAATTGCCATTCACCCAGAACGATCATCATCGTCGCAGAACTCAGCATGATCCCAGACCACATAAGAGATGCCGGCGCTCGAGTGATTATTGCATCCACGCGGCGCATGAGCAGCGATGAACTCGACCCGCGCATAAAGAGCCTGAATTATTTGACGCAAATTCTTGCCCGACAAGAGGCTAATGTCGCTGGCGCTGACGAAGCAATTTTACTCAACCGCCTCGGTCGCGTGGCAGAAGGTACGGCGGACAATGTGTTTATTGTCAAGAATGGTCAACTGCAAACACCACCAACAAGTGAGGGTGCTCTTGATGGGATAACACGAAACGCGATCATTGAACTGGCCACACGGCATGGCATACCCGTATCCGAATCGCTACTAGCGCCATATGATCTGTACACAGCTGATGAATGCTTTTTGACAGGTACGGGTGCTGAACTGATTCCCGTCGCGATGATCGATGGCCGTGAACTTGGTGACAAGCGACCCGTGTACGAAACATTAAGCGCCGCTTTTAGCCGTTTTGTGCAGCCAGGACAGGACAGCGCAAACTTTCCTGCGGATCAAGGCAGCCAGTAACGAATACTCGACTTGCAGGCATGTTAGTATTTCGTGATTTGAAATTTATGCCGCAGGTTCTGGAGGAGTTTGGGATTGGCTACATTTTACCACGTCGCTAACAAGGCAATAATCGTCATCGATCGTATCAGTCTCTGGACGGGTAGCGTTGTTGCGCCCTTTCTGCTTGTAATGATGCTTCTCACCTGCGCTGTGGTTATTGCTCGCTATCTGTTTAACGTCGGCGCCATTCAAATTCAAGAATCGGTGATGTATCTCCATGGTACAACGCTACTGTTGGGCATCGCATACACAATGAATCTCGGTGGGCACGTCCGTGTTGACATTCTCTATCAAAGATTCGGACCGCGCTATCGAGCGGTTGTCGATTTGATTGGCACACTCTTGTTCTTATTTCCATTGGCGCTTTTTATACTATGGACTAGCTATGACTATGTGGCTTTTTCATGGTCTTTAAGAGAATCATCTGCCGAGGCAGGAGGGCTTGGCGGGCTTTATCTACTCAAAACACTCATTCCAATCACCGCCATTTTTATCATTCTACAAGGTATTTCGGAGTTGCTGAAAAGCCTCTGCATCTTGTTATACCCAATAGCGCCAAGCAACAATCGATCAACCGACAATAGAACGCCAGCACCAGGTCAAGCAAATGGGTGAGTATGCTGCGCTCATCATGTTCGGTGCGGTCTTCTGTATATTGCTACTGGGTTATCCCGTTGCACTAACGCTCGGTGGAACAGCACTTATCGCGGCTGCTTTCGGAATCATCAGCGGTACCTTCGATGCCAGTTTTTTGCTCGCGACACCAAATCGGCTGTTCGGCATCATCAGTAATCAAACACTCGTAGCCGTACCGCTGTTTATTCTCATGGGGGTCATATTGGAGAAATCCAAAATTGCCGAGCGGCTGCTCGATTCTATGGGTCGGCTGTTTGGCAAGTTACCCGGTGGTTTGGGTATCGCCGTAACGCTTGTCGGAATGTTGATGGCTGCCAGTACTGGGATTGTTGGCGCTACGGTCGTGACGATGGGTTTAATGTCACTGCCTATCATGCTTAAGTCGAACTATCACCCGTCCGTTGCCACCGGTACCATTTGCGCAACGGGAACCTTAGGTCAGATTATTCCGCCTTCAATTGCGCTAGTACTATTAGGCGATGTTCTATCTAACGCGTATCAGCAAGCCCAACTAAGTTTAGGTATCTTCAATCCAAAAACGATTTCAATTGGCGACCTCTTTGCCGGCGCAATAATACCGGGGCTAATACTCGTTGGCTTTTACCTAATTTATATCGTCTGCTTGGCTATCTTTAAGCCGCAATGGGTTCCGCCTGCAAAGGAAACCAAGCCGGTAACTCTCACGGAACTGATATCAAGCATCCTGCCTCCGCTGGCACTGATTGGCGCGGTACTTGGTACGATATTGAGTGGTATTGCGACCCCAACGGAAGCGGCTGGCGTTGGGGCAGCCGGTGCACTGCTACTAGCGCTTTCAAATCGCTCGTTGGACTCATCGCAAATCCTAGAGATTGGCAAGTCGACCCTAAAGACAACTTCGATGGTGTTCTTTATCCTTATAGGCGCCTCAATATTTTCGTTAGTATTTCGAGGTTTTGGAGGCGAAGATTTAGTTCACCAGCTGTTTGATAAGATGGGCGGCGGCGTTGTCATGGCGACCTTGGTTGTTATGTTGGTAATTTTTCTGCTGGGTTTCATTCTAGATTTTATTGAAATAACATTTGTCGTCGTTCCAATCGTAGGGCCTGTGCTATTGGCGATGGGCCTTGATCCAATATGGCTCGGCGTGATGATTGCCATTAATCTGCAGACCTCTTTTCTAACGCCACCCTTTGGTTTTGCCCTGTTCTATTTAAGAGGCGTAGCACCACAGGAAATTAAAACGCTCGATATCTATAAGGGTGTTGTACCCTTCATCGGTATGCAGCTTTTGATGTTGCTGCTACTCGCCTGGCAACCGGCGCTGGCTACCTGGTTGCCGAATCTATTATTCGCTCGTTAAATCTCTAAGCTAGTCTGCCGCACGTGCATTAATGTATGCGCGCTCCGAAATGTCTTGATAGCTCTCAATACTGTCTCGGTACTCGATATAGGATTTGTAGATTTTCTGGGCTAAAGGATCGTCACCGGGAATCTCAGCGATGACTTCCTCTGAGATGATTTTTAATGCCGCTAGTACATCGTCGGGCAACCTTCGAAGTTCAACATTATGTACTTCAACTAATTCTTTAAGTGCGGCGTTATTTTTCGCCGTGTACTCAGAGAGTAAATCATCATTCACAGTTCGAGCTGCTGCTCTCACAATTTCTTTTAGGTCAGGTGGCAATTGTTCATAGGCGTCTTTATTGATTATGAACTCAAGCGTTGGACCTGGCTCTTGCCAGCCCGGGTAATAATAGTATTTTGCAACCTGATGCAGCCCGAAAGTGAGATCGTTGTATGGACCAACCCACTCCGTCGCATCAATAACACCGGTTTGCAAACTGGTAAATATTTCACCACCTGGCAAATTAATGGCTGAACCACCGGCACGGTTGAAGACTTCTCCACCCAAACCAGGAATACGCATCTTTATACCTTTGATGTCATCAAGGCTATTAATTTCTTTGTTAAACCAGCCGGCCATTTGAACACCGGTATTGCCTCCAGCGATGGGGACAAGGTCATAGCGTGCATACAGTTCTTCCCATAGCGCCATACCACCACCGTGGTGCAACCATCCATTCATTTCCTGCGCAGTAAGCCCAAAAGGTACAGTGGTAAAGAATTGTGCGACGGGCACTTTACCTTTCCAGTAATAAGCAGCACCGTGGCCCATTTCAACATTGCCTAATGACACAGCCTCAAAAACACCAAAACCCGGTACAATTTCTCCCGCGCCATAAACGGTAACGGTTAGCCGCCCATCACTCATGATGTTAACCATCTTCGCGAAGGTTTCCGGAGCGAGTCCCATGCCAGGTAAATTTTTTGGCCAAGTTGTTACCATTCGCCACTTAAAGGTTTTTGCGGTTGGTTTTACCCCGGTATCGTTACTATCTGGCTGTTCGCCGCCACAACTTGCCAATAGCAGCACAACAACTATCATCAATAGTCGAAACATATACACCTCATTCAGATTCTTATTTTTCGTGTCTGGTTGATTTCGTCTCAGTAAATTGAGCCGTTGTTAACCCACCCAACTCAACACAACGGGTTAACTTGTTTACATCGGCAGGAGGTTAGCATAAGAAAGCATCAGCCATTTGCTTCCCTCAGAGTCGAAGTTAACATGCACTCTGGCCTGCTTACCCTCGCCTTCGTAATTGAGGATAACCCCTTCACCAAATTTCGAATGAGCGATTCGTTGCCCCAGCTTAAGGTTTGTCCCTTCAACGTCACCATGTAAAAGTCTGCTGCGTTGGACTGGCGCTGCATAAGCGGGTTTCGTTACGACAGTATTAAGTCGTATCTCTTGAATCAGATCCTTTGGAATCTCTGTGACAAACCGCGATAGGCGATTATATGTCTCGCTGCCATTTATACGCCTAGATTCTGCGTAAGTGATATAAAGTTGCTTCATCGCCCGCGTGATACCGACGTAACAAAGCCTACGTTCTTCTTCTAATCGGCCGGGTTCGTCCATCGACATCTGATGAGGAAACAGTCCATCTTCTAGACCGGACAAAAACACCAACGGAAACTCTAGCCCTTTAGCGCTATGTAGCGTCATCATTTGGACGCAATCCTGATGCGGATCACTCTGACTTTCGCCGGACTCTAGCGCTGCGTGACCGAGAAACTGATCCAATACGGTTTGCTCGGCGGCGGCATCTTCTTCACCACCATCACCTGCATCAAAACTATGCACTTCTTCGGGATCGTAGCTGCGCGCGGCCGTAATCAGCTCTTCTAGGTTTTCAACTTTCGCTTGGCCACGTTCACCTTTTTCCCGTTCGTAGTATGCTTTTAAACCGGTGTGTTCAATAACAACACTACAAAGTGTCGGCAGGTCACTCTCCTCTGTCGCTTTGTCCATTGTTTCGATGAGATCAAGAAAACTTTGTATCGCGTTACTTGCTCGACCCTTGAGCGAACCGCCTGATAGCAATTTGGTTGACGCTTGCCACATCGATATATTTTCTGCTCGAGCCACATTTCTAATCATTGCGACAGATTTATCACCTATACCACGGGTTGGCGTATTCACTACCCGTTCAAACGATGCATCGGCATCTCGAAAGCTGATCAATCTCATATAGGCTAGTGCATTTCGAATCTCTGCACGCTCAAAAAATCGTTGTCCGCCGTAGATCCTATAAGGGACTTGCGAGCGCAAAAGGGCCTCTTCCAAGACACGGGATTGCGCATTTGATCGATAGAGAATGGCTGCTTCTTTGTAGGGATTACCTTGGTTAGACCAGTCTTTTAGGCGCGATACGATATACCGTGCCTCATCAATCTCGTTAAATCCGGCATAAAGACTTATCGGTTCGCCATTACCACTATCGGTCCACAAATTTTTGCCAAGACGGCCGGGGTTCTTATCAATGAGTGCATTCGCCGCGTTTAGAATCGTCCCGGTTGAACGATAGTTCTGCTCGAGCTTAATTGTTTCACTGTTAGGGAAATCCGAGGTAAATTTTTGAATGTTCTCAATTTTTGCGCCTCGCCAACCATATATCGACTGGTCGTCATCACCAACCACAAGGATATTATCTTTACCTCCAGCCAACACACGGATCCACGCATATTGAATTGTATTGGTATCCTGAAACTCGTCGACTAACAGATGCTGAAAGCGGCGCTGATAGTGAGCAAGCAACTCAGGATTGTTCAACCAAAGCTCGTGTGCTCGCAGCAGTAATTCAGCAAAATCGACCATGCCGCCGCGTTGGCATGCATCCTCGTAGGCACGATATATCTCTAAATGTGTCTTTAGATAGAGATCCCCGAAATCTTCAATGTTGTGCGGACGCAAGCCTTCATCTTTCTGGCCATTAATAAAATAGACTGCCTGGCGCGCCGGCCATTTCTTCTCATCTAGATCAAGGTTAGCAATGATGCGTTTGACTAAGCGCAACTGATCGTCACCATCAAGGATTTGAAAATTCTGTGGTAGTTTGGCTTCCTGCCAATGTGTGCGTAGTAATCGATGTGCGATACCGTGAAAAGTTCCAACCCACATACCGCGCACAGGCATCTCAAGCAAAGATTCTATTCTTGAACGCATCTCTGCCGCAGCTTTGTTAGTGAAAGTCACCGCGAGAACACTGTAGGGAGAGGCCCCTTCCGTTTGAATCAACCAGGCAATTCTATTCGTTAAAACACGAGTTTTACCGCTACCGGCCCCTGCCAAAATCAGGTAACTGCCTAGAGGCGCGGTAACCGCATGACGCTGGGGGTCGTTAAGCCCGTCAAGAATATGTGAGACATCCATTTATTCGACCGTGACAGACTTAGCTAAGTTTCTAGGTTGATCAACATCGGTGCCCTTAAGAACCGCGACGTGATATGAGAGTAACTGCATTGGTATCGTGTATAGAATCGGCGACACGCTGGGATGGCAACTAGGCATGAGTACGAGATCCTGTGCGTCAATTTCTTGCGACTTATGTTCATCGCCAAACACCAACAACTGACCACCTCTTGCCGCAACTTCCTGAAGATTAGACTTAACTTTATCAAGTAAGTCATCGCTCGGCGCAACCGCAACAACAGGCATGTCATCGTCAACTAAAGCCAACGGACCGTGCTTGAGTTCGCCAGCGGGATAACCCTCGGCATGAATGTAGGAGATTTCTTTAAGTTTCAAAGCCCCTTCCATCGCAACCGGGTAATGCGATCCACGAGCCAAGAAAAGCGCGTGATTTTTATCCACAAATCGTTCAGCAAGATGCGCTATCTCTGTATCTTTTTTTAGCGCGGCCTCGATCAGAGCCGGGACGCCCTGCAGGGCGGCGGTCAATTCTCTCGCCAGGTTTTCATCTAGACCGCAGTACTTACCAATCGCTAAGACCAACAGTAAGAGGTCTGCTAACTGCGTTGTAAACGCTTTCGTTGATGCGACGCAAATTTCTGGTCCTGCTTTGATCAGTAAACTGTAGTCCGACTCACGCATCAAAGAACTATTCGGCACGTTACATAGACACAAGCTCGCTATATAGCGGCCTTTGGCCTCCCTTAATGCCGCGAGTGTATCTGCCGTTTCACCAGACTGGGAAATTGTTACTAGCAATGTATTTTTAGGTACAGCGACGGTTCGATAACGAAATTCGCTCGCGATCTCGACCTGACAGGGTAGCCCTGCATATTCTTCAAACCAATATTTAGCGATTAAGCCCGTGTAGAAACTACTACCGCAGGCGACGATATGTATTGCCTCGGTGTTAGCAAAACATTCATCAGCACCGACACCAAAAATATTCGGTAGAACATGGTCGTCGCTTATTCGACCCTCCAGTGTTGCGCGAATAGCATCTGGCTGCTCGTTGATTTCTTTGATCATATAATGACGATAGTTGCCTTTATCCGTCGCATCATTCTCGCGATCCAGTTGAATGGTACGCGCTTCGACAGATAGGCTATTAACACCATAAATTGATATTTCATCACAGGTAACGCTGACCATTTCGCCTTCTTCTAGAAATATAAACCGGTCTGTGACCGGACGAAGCGCTTGCGGATCTGACGCAATAAAATTTTCACCAAAACCTAGACCAACGACTAATGGACTGCCAACGCGGGCGGCGATGATTCTATCGGGATAGTCTTTATGGAGTACGGCTATAGCATAGGCACCCTTAAGTTGTGACAGCGCTAGCTTGACGCCTTCAAGTAAATCGTTTTTTTCTTTTACTTTCTGATCGACGAGATGCGCAACAACTTCCGTATCCGTGTCAGACTCGAAGGTGTATCCAGCACCTATAAGGGTTTTTCGAAGGACCGCATGGTTTTCAATGATACCGTTGTGAACAACGGCTACCGACGAACCAGACGTATGCGGATGCGCATTTTCTTCCGTCGGCTTACCGTGTGTTGCCCAGCGAGTATGCGCAATACCCACCACACCATTGAGTGGCGTTTCAGCTTGAGCTGATTTTAACGCCTGTACTTTGCCGACGCGGCGCAGTCTCCGCATCGAGCCTGCGGCATCAAGAACCGCAAATCCAGCGGAATCATAGCCTCGGTACTCAAGCCTTTGTAAGCCTTCGAGTAAAATGCTGCCAACCGGACGGTGCGTTATAGCGCCAACAATGCCACACATCTATTTGCTCCTCGGCCCTTTCCAGTTGGATAGATTTTTTTGTCGACCCCGACCGATCGCTAAAGAATCAGCATCTATCTGTTTTGTTATCGTGGAACCGGCCGCAATGGTAGAGCCTTGTCCAACAACAACAGGAGCAACTAATGCCGTGTTAGAGCCAACAAACACATCGTCTTGTATTTCAGTGATGTGTTTATTCACGCCATCGTAGTTACAGGTAATTGTTCCGGCCCCAATATTAACGCCCGCGCCTATAATGGCGTCTCCCAAATAGGACAAGTGACTTGCCTTTGAACCTTTGCCAAGCGTTGTTTTCTTGACCTCAACAAAGTTACCAATCGCTACATCTTGACCTAACTGCGCGCCGGGTCTTAACCTGACAAATGGTCCGACACTACAGCCCGCCTCGAGTGATGCCCCCTCAATAATACTGTTGGGTTTAATTTCAACGTTATCGGCAATTGTACTGTCGATGATTTTGCAATTCGCGCCAACCCTAACATTAGAACCTAAAGACACGTTGCCCTCAAAAATGCAGTTTATATCGATTGTGGAATCCGCCCCCACCTTCAAGTCACCACGGACATCAATTCTGTTCGGGTCCATAAGGTGAACACCACCTTGCATCAACTGCTTTGCAATAGTCGTTTGATAGTATCGCTCTAGTTGCGACAGTTGTTCGAAATCGTTAACACCCTGAACCTCGATAGGATCTGCAGCGACGATGCCTTTAACAACGTCGCCATCCGAATTTGCCATTTTAACAATGTCAGTCAACAGCAACTCGCCCTGCGAGTTCTCCGGTGTAATTCTATCGAGCCAGCGAGACAGTTTTTTTACGTCTGCAATCATAACGCCCGTATTGACCTCGCTAATTTGACGTTGCTCGTCGCCCGCGTCTTTCTCTTCAACGATCTCAATAATCTGGTCGTGCTGGCGGATGATCCGTCCGTAGTTGAATGGATTGGCTTGAATCACTGTCAGCACGCCTAAATCGCATTCGCATTTAAGCATTTTTTCAATCGTTTCAGCTTTCAGTAAAGGCGCATCACCCAACAGGATAAGCACACGCTTAGATTCATCCAAATGCGGTAGAGCCTGCATGACGGCATGGCCGGTGCCTTTTTGTTCCAGCTGAAGTACAAAATCTATGTCATCATTTTGAAACGATTTTTTTACTTCATCAGCGCCGCTGCCGACAACCACGTGAACGTTATTGATGCCTAGCGATTGAACGGTCGAAACAAGATGTCGCAGCATTGGCCGGCCCGCAATCGGGTGCAGCACTTTAGGTTTACTGGACTTCATACGTGTACCCTTGCCGGCGGCAAGAATGCATACTTCGATCGCTTTATTCATGTCTTCAACTCTCCTCTTCGACGTCATTTTAACCCGCTGCTCACTTGATAAGATATGGGCGCTTTGTCAATTTGATGACACCTTTTAGCGTTTTAGTCCTTTCGCTAGCGGCAAACTTTTGGCTTACCTATCAAAGATCGGTGCGTAATTTACGGGCAAAAAAAAGGTAGCTCGCGCTACCTTTATATTCATTGGTTGGTTCACCAATTAGATGCTTTCTTAGCAGAACTACTTTCGATATTTTCGAATCGTCCGCAACATCGCTGCAGTTTCCTGAATATCCGCTTGGACACGTCCAAAATCGATATCCGAGCGATTATCAGCAAGTTCCTGTTCGGCCTTATTTTGCGCTGCTTGAGCCGCTGCTTCATCAAGATCATCCGCACGCAACGCAGTATCTGCGAGCACAGTGATCGATGTTTGCTGTACTTCGATATAACCGCCTGAAGCAAAAAAGATTTCTTCTTCTCCGCCTTCTAGCTTCAATCGAATTGGACCTGGCTTAACACCTGTCAACAAAGGCGTATGGCCTGGATAAAACCCCAGTTCGCCAATCGTGCCAGACGCAACTACCATCTCCACTTGACCAGAGAAAATTTCTTTCTCTGCGCTAACAATACTGCAATGTACCGTCGCCGCCATTTCCCAAATACCTCTTTTCAGGTGCGCTTTTTTAGCGTACCAAAATACTTCTTTTGGACAAAAACACTCTATTTAGAGTGTTTTAGCCTTCTCGATCGCCTGTTCAATGCTACCAACCATACTGAAGGCAGATTCTGGCAAATCGTCGTATTCGCCTTCCAAAATACCTTTGAAACTACGAATCGTATCGGAAAGAGAAACATAGACACCAGGCTGGCCAGTAAATACTTCAGCAACGTGCATAGGCTGCGAGAAGAATTGAGCAACTTTACGCGCCCGGTATACTGTCAGCTTGTCTTCTTCTGACAATTCATCCATACCCAAAATTGCGATAATATCTTTTAGCTCTTTGTATTTCTGCAATACACCCTGAACACCCTGAGCGACATTGTAATGCTCGTCACCGACAACCAATGGATCAAGCTGTCGAGATGTAGAATCAAGAGGGTCGACCGCGGGGTAAATACCCAAGGAAGCAATATCTCGAGAAAGCGTTACGGTTGAGTCCAAGTGAGCGAAGGTAGTCGCGGGAGAAGGGTCAGTCAAATCATCCGCTGGTACATAGACCGCTTGGATAGATGTGATAGAACCGGTTTTTGTCGTTGTAATACGCTCCTGCAGTACACCCATTTCTTCAGCAAGTGTTGGCTGATAGCCAACCGCTGAAGGCATACGGCCAAGAAGTGCTGATACTTCGGTACCTGCCAATGTATAGCGATAAATATTGTCGACGAAAAACAGGACATCTTTACCGTCATCACGGAATTTCTCTGCCATCGTCAAACCAGACAAAGCAACGCGTAATCTGTTTCCGGGAGGCTCATTCATCTGGCCGAATACCATGGCGATCTTATCGAGTACGCCTGCATCCTGCATTTCGTGGTAAAAGTCATTACCCTCACGCGTACGCTCACCAACCCCAGCAAATACTGACAAACCGCTGTGTTCGCTCGCAATATTGTTGATTAGCTCAAGCATGGTAACCGTCTTACCAACACCCGCGCCGCCGAACAGGCCAACTTTACCGCCTTTAGCGAATGGGCAAATCAGGTCAATAACCTTAACGCCGGTTTCCAAAAGATCTCTTCCACCTGCTTGTTCAGCGTAGGATGGAGGATCACGGTGAATAGGCATGCGAGATTTCTCGCCAATAGGACCCTTTTCATCGATAGGGTTACCCAATACATCCATGATTCGCCCAAGCGTTTCATCACCCACGGGAACTGAGATAGGCTCATTGGTGTTGCTGACTTCAAGTCCACGACTCACACCTTCTGAACTACCCATAGCAATAGTTCTTACGACACCGTCGCCGAGTTGCTGTTGCACTTCAAGAGTTAGACCTTTTGCGTCAACCAATAGTGCATCATATACCTTCGGAACCTGGTCCCGGGGAAACTCAACATCAATGACCGGGCCAATTACCGACACGACACTTCCGCTACTCATTGCTATTTCCTCTTAAACTTAAACTTTAATGTATGACGCTTTGGCGTTATCTAAACGGCCGCTGCACCACTGACAATTTCTGATAATTCTTGTGTGATCGCAGCCTGTCTTGCGTTGTTCATAACAAGTTCCAGTTCATCAACCAAATCACCGGCGTTATCGGTCGCGCTTTTCATTGCAATCATTTTAGCCGCTTGTTCGCAGGCAACATTTTCTACAACAGCTTGATATACCTGAGATTCAAGGTAACGAGTGACTAACCCTTCGATCAATTGTCTCGCATCTGGCTCGTAGATGTAGTCCCAACGCGCACGTTCTGCACCGTCATCTTCTGCATCTAAAGGTACCAACTGCTTAATTGTAGGCTTTTGTGTCATCGTATTTACAAACACGTTATTCGACAGATAAATCTTATCGATACTACCCTGCTCAAATGAGTCAAGCATCACCTTAATGCTACCGATAAGGTCACTCATTTGAGGCGTTTCACTCACGTGACTACTTGCTGCAACGACATTGCCGCCGTAACTCTTAAAGAACTGCGCGCCTTTATTACCGATAAGACACAAATCAACTTCAACGCCGTCATCAACCCAATTTTTTATGTCTTTAACCGTGGTTTTGAGCAGGTTGATGTTCAAACCGCCACAAAGACCTTTGTCAGTCGTCACAATAATGTACCCGATGCGCTTCACTTCTCGCTCAATCATGAATTGATGGCGATATTCTGGTGAAGCCATAGCTACATGGCCGATCACGGTTCTAATGTGATCAGAATAGGGGCGACCTTTCGACATGCGCTCTTGCGCTTTACGCATCTTACTAGCAGCAACCATTTCCATGGCGCTGGTAATCTTCTGCGTATTCTTGATACTGCCTATTTGCTTTCTGAGTTCTTTGGCATTCGCCATAGTATTCTCGTTACCCTCTTACCAGGTCTGAGTTGACTTAAATGTATCCAAAGCCTTCTTCATTGCTTCAATAACTTCTGGTGTATAGGCGCCGTTAGTATTTACGTCGTCCATAAACGCAGCGTGCTCGGAGTTCATGTAGGAAACAAGCGCTGATTCGAAATCCAATACCTTGCTTACTTCAACATCCTGCAAATAGCCTTCGTTTGCCGCAAATAAAACAATACCCATTTCAGCAACACTCATAGGAGCGTATTGCTTTTGCTTCATCAACTCATTAATTCGTTCGCCGTGTTCTAGCTGACGACGTGTTGCGTCATCAAGGTCGGATGCAAACTGTGAAAAAGCAGCCAGTTCTCGGTACTGCGCTAAAGCCAGCTTAATACCACCAGAAATCTTCGACATGAATTTAACCTGCGCATCACCGCCTACGCGAGATACTGAAATACCCGGGTTCATTGCGGGTCGTTCACCAGCGTTGAACTTGTCGGACTCCAGGAATATCTGTCCATCGGTAATTGAGATAACGTTGGTCGGTACGAATGCCGATACGTCACCAGCCTGAGTCTCAATGATTGGTAGAGCTGTTAACGAACCGGTCTTACCCTTAACGGCACCATTCGTTTCTGCTTCGACATAATCTTCGTTTACACGTGCAGCACGTTCAAGCAATCGAGAGTGAAGATAGAAAACGTCACCTGGATAAGCTTCGCGGCCTGGCGGACGTCTAAGCAATAGTGAAATCTGTCGATATGCCCAGGCCTGCTTTGTCAGGTCATCATAAATAATGAGCGCATCTTCACCTTTGTCGCGGAAGTATTCACCCATCGCACAACCTGAGTAAGGTGCGATGTACTGCATAGGCGCTGGGTCTGCAGCACCGGCAACAACGACAATGGTATTTTCCATCGCGCCATGCTCTTCAAGTGTTCTAACCACGTTTGCGACGGAAGAAAACTTCTGTCCGATTGCGACATAGACACATTTAATACCAGACTTCTGCTGGTTAATGATCGCGTCGATCGCAATGGCTGTTTTACCTGTTTGACGGTCACCAATGATCAATTCACGCTGGCCACGGCCAACCGGGATCATAGAGTCGATACACTTCAAGCCAGTTTGAACCGGTTCGTTAACGTGCTTTCGCGCAATAACACCTGGCGCAACCTTCTCTACCGGTGATGTTGAGCTGGCGTTAATCGCGCCTTTGCCGTCGATTGGGTTACCCAATGCGTCAACAACGCGTCCTAGCATTTCGTCGCCCGTGGGCACCTCAAGGATTCGGCCAGTACATTTTGCTGTTTGACCTTCTCGTAAAGTTTTGTAGTCGCCTAGTACAACGGCACCTACAGAGTCTCTCTCAAGGTTGAGTGCAAATCCGAAGAGGTTACCTTCAAACTCGATCATCTCGCCGTTTTGAACGTCGGCTAAGCCATGAATACGCACAATACCGTCAGAAACACTGACGATCGTACCTTCATTTCGCGCTTCAGAAGAGACATCAAGCTTCTCAATACGTTGCTTGATAATCTCGCTAATTTCGGAAGGGTTCAGTTGTTGCATTTTCCGTTCCTCAAGGAATGGTTAAAATTAATTAAGTACTTGTGACAGTTTTTCAAGCTTGCCGCGAACAGAATTATCAATAACGGTATCTTCTGTTCGGATGATCACACCACCGATAAGTGATTGATCTACTGTCGTAGAGAGATTGACCTCTCTTTGAAGTTTTTGCTTCAGCGCGTCGCTCAACTGTTGTTGGGCCGCTTCGTCAACTTCGTAAGCGCTGGTGATTTCGACTTCAATTGTTTTCTCGTGATTGGCTTTTTGAATCTCATAGAGTTCAGCAATAACAGGTAACAAGGAAATTCGATTGTAATCGGCTAAAACGTTAACAAAATTGCAGCCCTTATCCGTCAGCTCGTCACCTAGAACCTGTATCACTAATGATGCTTCGTCTTCGGTCGTTAGCTTGGGATTATCAAGTGCAACTTTCACCAAATCCTGTTGAACAGCAGCGGCCAACACGCCAAGCATTCTTGACCAGTTCGAAAGACCTGATGCTTCGCCCAATGCCTGAGCAAAAGCTGCTCGAGCATAGGGTCTTGCTACCGTTGTTAATTCTGATTCTGCCATTGTTTACCTTTTAACCCACTTCTTCTGCACGTCCGTTATTGACGTAATTGAAAAGCGGGTGCTTATCGAACTTACAGTCGTGCGGCGATTTTCTGCAGCATTTGTTCATGAGCCTGTCTATCGACGCTGCTTTCCAAGATTTTCTCAGCGCCTTCAATTGCAAGAACACTGACTTCAGATCGAAGCGATTCTCTTGCTTGATTGATTTCTTGATCGATCTCGGCCTGAGCGCCTACCTTAATTCGGTCTGCCTCTTCTTGAGCGGTCGTCTTGGCTTCTTCGACAATCTGGCTGGCTCTGTTTCGCGCTTGTGCAATCAATTCTGCAGATTGCTTTTTCGCGTCATCGAGCTCAGCTTCAGCTACGTTATTCGCTTCTTCCAGTTGCTTCTCTGCAGCAGCGGCTTTTTCAAGACCTTCTGCTAAAGCCGCCTGCCTTTCACGCAAAATTTGCGTTATTGGGGGCCAGACAAACTTCATGCAGAACAAGACAAACAGCACAAAGGAAATAAGCTGGCCTAGCATGGTTAGATTAATTGTCACACTTCACCTCTAAAATTGGGAAATGATAGCTTGCGAATTAAAGCGCAAAGATCATGTACAGTGAGATACCAACTGCAATAATGGGTACAGCGTCAACTAGAGCCAATGAGATGAAAAGTTGAGTCATCAGCATTGGTTGAAGTTCTGGCTGTCGAGCTACACCTTCGAGATATTTGCCACCGAGAATACCGATGCCAACACCACTACCGATGGCTCCAAGACCCATCAGAATACCGCCAGCGATAAAGATTAATGATTGTTCCATGACTTACTCCTAATGTTGCTCGTCAAAATTTAATTTACAAAAAATTTACCTAAATCAGTGGTCGCCCGTTTCGTGCGCTTGTGAGAGATATACGATTGTGAGAATCATAAACACAAATGCCTGAAGACCAATGATTAGGATATGTAGAATTGCCCAGGGTAGCGAAAGCGCCCATTGAGCATAGAATGGTAATAGTGCAATCAGAATGAATATCATTTCACCTGCATACATGTTGCCAAAAAGTCGTAGACCGTGCGATAGCGGCTTTGCAATCAAATCAACCATTTCTAAAATGAAGTTGAACGGTGCCGCTGCTGGGTGAGCGATTGGATGCATAAACTTACCGGTAATAAATTTAACCGGCCCGTTAATTTTAATGCTGTAGTAAACAACCAGGAAGAACACGCCAATTGACATCGCAAGCGTCGCATTTGGATCTGTCGTCGGGACTACTTTGAAAAAGTGGATACCTGCCATGCTGGCTAGCGCTGGAATGAAGTCAACGGGGATCAGGTCCATCATATTCATTAGAAAGACCCAGACAAGAATTGTAAGAGAGAGCGGACCAATGATGGGGTTTGGTCGATTGCCGAAAACTTCCGAAATCGTGTCTTCAACAAATTCAACAACCATCTCACAGGCGTTCTGCAAACCGCTCGGCACACCAGCAGTCATCTTGCGGCTTGCTGTCATAAACAAGACACAGAAAACCACCCCCATGGTGATCGACCAAAACATCGTATCAACATGAATTGCCCAAAATCCCATTTCCTTTGCTTCTTCGACAGAATGGGCAAATCCCCAAGTACCGCTGGGATGTTGTCCATAGGTCAAATTGGTTATGTGATGTTGGATATACTCGCTAGAGGTTTGTGTTTCACCAGCCATATTATGATCTGTCTTTTAAACTCTATTAGTCTCTATTTATATTGGTTCTAGACATCCTGTGGATTGACTAGACAACCTTGGACCATTTTGCTCGAGTCTAATCGAGCGTCGGTGTGCCTGCCGACTTCTTCTCTTGCTTAGCGTTTTGTAAATCGCTAGACAATTTGTATCTGATTTCTATTAGAGGCATCAAGATGTTACAAAACATACCTAATACCAAACCGCTGAAAAAGAAGCCAATACGCAACGGCTCTATCCAGTAAAAAACCATCACGAACATCAAAAATGTCAGCGACAATTTGCCGAGTTCGCCTCTGACCATGTGTTTCAGCGCTAAACCCGGCTCGGTCTCCGGTCGATTAACACGCCAAACCATAAACAAGCTTGGTAAAACACAAGTCAAACCGCCAAACAAAAACGAATATGCGGCTTCCCAACTAACAACCAAACACACAGCTGCCAGCAAAACTGTTCCTACAAGCTGTGCTAAAACAATTCGGTAAATTGGACTTTTGATGCGGATACTTACACTTCCACTTCTGTGACTTCCAATCTCTGACGCATTACGAGTAGTAACTGACTCATCAACTAAAATTATGATTTGTTGAAAATGCCCTGTCCGGCTCGGGCGCAGAGTATAGAGAGTTCAATATGCGCCTTCAACTTGAACTGCTAGAAAATCGGCTTTTTTTTGGTGTTTTTTGCAAGTTAGGCCACTTTTTTCTAACCTAGGTCGCCAAATCGACTTAAGACGCCATCTAGCTCGTCCAAGCTGTTGTATTTAATCACCAACTTTCCTCTACCCTTTATCGTATGCTTAATCTCAACAGGCTGCCCAAGATTGCTCGATAATCTGTTTTCGAGTTGTTTGGTGTCTGAATCGACCTTCTTGGCTTGCGACAGTGGCTTTTCGCCACTCGTGAGTTTTCTCACCAACGCTTCAGCCTGCCGAACATTTAGTCCAGAAGATGCAATTTCACGTGCCAATTTGCCTTGCTGATCGTTCGTGAGTGACAGTAAGGCTCTTGCATGCCCCATCTCAATATCACCATGCACCAACATTTGAGTAACTTCGGGCGCTAAGTTGATCAAACGTAAAAAGTTGCTGACCGCGGCACGACTCTTACCCACTGCTTCGGCTACCTGCTGGTGTGTGAGATCAAACTCTTCAATGAGGCGCTGCAAAGCAAGCGCTTCTTCCATCGGGTTAAGGTCTTCGCGCTGAATGTTCTCAATGAGGGACATTGCCACTGCGGCTTCATCGTTCACTTCTTTTATGACGCAGGGTATTTTATCCAAGCCAGCAAGTTGTGTTGCTCGCCAACGACGCTCACCGGCAATAATTTCATACCGATTTTCTCCAACCGAACGCAACACGATTGGCTGCATAACGCCTTGAGCTCGAATCGATGCGGCCAGTTCTTGCAACGCTTCGTCATCAATGATTCTCCTGGGTTGGTATTTACCAGGTTGGATCCATTCGACAGGTATCTCGGCGAGTCCGTTAGATACCGGCTCGGTAACGGTTTTTCTCGAGTCGCCGCCAAGCAAAGCATCTAAACCTCGACCCAAGCCTCTTTTCTTTGTTGCCATTATTGTTGTTCTCCCGTTTCGTCTGCGCCCGGCTCTTGCTGCGCCATGGGACTGCTATCGTATCGACGGTTAATTTCTCCAGCCAATGCTAAATAAGCCTTGGCGCCTCTCGATTGCTTATCGTAGTAAAGCACGGGTAGACCATAACTTGGGGCCTCCGCTAACCTAACATTTCTTGGTATAACGGTTCGATAAACCTTGTCGCCAAAGTGATCAACCAACTGCTTCGAAACATCGCGTGTCAGGCTATTGCGCGCATCGTACATGGTTCGAACGATACCTTCGATCTCAAGGGTCGGATTCACTTTTTCAATAATTCGCGTAATTGTGTCTATTAGCGCGGACAGGCCCTCCAGAGCGTAGTATTCACACTGCATCGGTATGACAACCGAATCTGCTGCCGCTAACCCATTAATCGTCAACAGACTCAGCGACGGAGGGCAGTCTATAATAATGAAATCGTAATTCTCTTTTGCACCACTAAGACCATCACGTAGACGGTATTCTCGTCTGTCGAGGTCCATCAGCTCGATTTCCGCTGCTGTTAGATCAATATTTGACGCAAGCAGATCATAGCCACAGGCTTTAGCTTCTACGATAGATTCAACAACAGTCTTGTCGCCGACAAGGACATCGTAGACGGATACTTGTAGGTCACTTTTATCTACGCCGCTACCCATGGTTGCGTTGCCTTGAGGATCAAGGTCGATCAGCAGTACCTTTCTTTGGGTTGCCGCAAGCGAAGCCGCGAGGTTAACGCTCGTTGTCGTTTTTCCTACACCTCCTTTTTGGTTGGCAATTGCCAGCACTTTACCCAAAGGGTTCGCTCCTTAACGTTTCTTCAATGTAACAAGATGACGATCTGCATTGAGGTATGGCACGTCCAATTTCTGTACGGTCGCTATTTCAAAGGCACCCAAATCTTGTTTTAACTCATCATCGTTGAGTTGAGCCTTCATTGCCAAAATCTCTCCATCGGCGGTGAGCAAGTGTGCCGCTTTTGCCGCGATGTCTGCAAGGGATGAAAATGCTCGGCAGACGATTTGTTCGAACACTTCGTCGTAGTTTTCCACTCGCGCGTGAACAACCCGACAATTTGGCAACGGCAGTTCGATGACCATTTGTTGCAAGAACCGCGTCTTTTTACTGTTGCTGTCGAGCAGTACCATCGCCAAGTCCGGTTTTGCCATCGCTAAGGGAATACCAGGTAAGCCAGCTCCACTACCGAAATCTAGCATCTTGTCGGCTTTAACGTATGGCAACACAGACAGTGAGTCTAATATATGGTGAGTGACCATCATCGACGGCTCTCGAATAGCCGTCAGGTTAAAAGCCCGATTCCACTTGGCTAACTGCTCAAGGTAGCGAACCAGATCTTTGCCGAGATCGGACGGATTCAAGCCAAGAGTAACCAGACCTGCATTTATAATCTTTGTGTCGATCACCCTGTTTGGCGAGATCGAGTTTGTGAATACTTCTTCAGAAAGATTAACAGCAAAGAGATTGCGGCGGGCGTGACACCTGATATTCGGCTGGCTTGCCCAATAGTCTCCGGCCTAATTGTTGTCAGCTTCTGCTGTACCTCATTTGATAATCCTCCGACGACGGAGTAATCAAATGCCTCTGGAATGATGACGCCGTGCTGGCTACTGACCTTCTCAACTTCTTCTAACTGACGCTTAATATAACCTTCGTATTTTAGGTCGATCTCTATTTGTTCATTGACTTCACGGTCTGGCCAATCGATACCGACAGCCGTAAGCAACGAGTCCACGTTTACTTTAGGTCGTCTAAGCAGTTCAGAGAGGCTATATTCATGATTAAGTGCCTGACCAAGATAACTTTCGATATCGTCCCCTGGTTGGACCCATTGGCTGTTCAACGCTTCTTTTCTCTTATCAATTAATTCACTTTTCTCTGTGAAACGCTGCCAACGCTGATCATTAACAATGCCTAGCTCGCGGCCAGCAGGCGTCAGCCTTCGGTCAGCATTGTCCTGTCTTAATACCAACCTGTACTCCGCCCGACTCGTGAACATACGATAAGGTTCTTTGGTACCCATGGTAATAAGGTCATCGACAAGCACGCCAATATAGGCTTCATTTCTTGCTGGGCACCAACTTTCAAGATCTTTACTTCTTCTCGCGGCATTGATTCCCGCCAACAAACCCTGCGCAGCGGCCTCTTCATACCCGGTCGTACCGTTAATTTGTCCGGCAAAGTACAAGCCGCCAATAAAACGCGTTTCCAACGAAGACTTCAAATCCCTCGGTTCAAAATAATCATATTCAATGGCGTAACCGGGGCGAGTGATGTCGGCATTTTCAAAGCCCTTAATACTGCGCACTAAATCGATCTGCACATCGAACGGTAGACTTGTGGATATGCCGTTCGGGTATAGCTCATAGCTATTTAACCCTTCAGGCTCTATGAATATCTGATGGGAATCCTTGTCAGCAAATCTGACGACCTTATCTTCTATCGACGGACAATATCGCGGGCCAACGCCGTCTATTTCGCCAGTAAAAAGTGGTGAACGGTCCAGGCCGTTTCGTATAATTTCGTGTGTTTGCGCGCTGGTGTGGGTTATAAAGCAATTCACCTGCTCTGGATGGTCTTGCCTCGAACCCAAATAGGACATCACAGGTCTTGGATCATCGCCTGGTTGAGCTTCCAGTCCGTCATAATTGACAGTTCGACCATCAATTCTTGGAGGTGTACCTGTTTTGAGCCTATCCACTGTGAATGGCATCTCGCGGAGTCTCTCCGAAAGTCGGTTTGAGGGCGCATCCCCCGCTCTACCACCGGGCTGTTTTTGCATACCAACATGGATAATGCCGCCAAGAAATGTACCGACAGTCAATATCACGCTGGGGGCTCTAAAACGCACGCCACCACTTGTAACAACGCCTCTCACTTGGTCGCCTTCCACAATTAAGTCATCGACCGACTGTTGGAACAATTGCAGATTTTCTTGGTTTTCGATGAAACGTCGAATCGCTTGACGGTACAGTTGGCGATCCGATTGTGCTCTGGTCGCCCTTACAGCTGGGCCTTTGCGGGAATTTAGGACGCGGAAATGTATCCCTGCGAAATCGGCCGCCTGCGCCATAACGCCACCTAAAGCATCGATTTCTTTAACGAGATGACTTTTACCGATACCGCCGATCGCCGGATTACACGACATTTGACCAAGCGTCTCAATACTCTGGGTAACCAGCAGGGTTGCGGCACCCGATCTCGCCGATGCCAAAGCAGCCTCTGTGCCAGCATGTCCGCCACCGACGACGATTACATCAAATTTTCTCGGATAATCCATTTAACACAGATCGTTTAAAATTGGGTGGGCAAGTATACGGATGGTGCCGTATTTGTCTATGTATCTCTAATTTAGGCGGCAACATGACGATTCCTAGAAAAATAACACGTGCTAGCTAAAACATAACTTAAAAGGTCTATTTTCCAATACAAAAGCTTGAGAATATCTTTCCCAGCAAGTCGTCACTACTAAACTCACCGGTAATCTCACACAGTTTTTGATGGCTTAAGCGTAGCTCTTCTGCCAGAAGATCCCCAGCGAGATTTTCTTCCAACTGCGAGATACCCTCTAATAGGTGCTGCTGGGCGAGCAATAATGCTTCGAGGTGCCGGGTTCTTGCAATGAAAACACCCTCCTCTGAGATACCCATCCCAAAAGTACTTTTAATAGAGGATCGTAATTCGTCGATCCCCTGGCCATTTTTTGCAGAAATTCGGACAACGGGATAAATAAAATCTTCTGATACCTCATCCATACGAGAAACGAGATCCTGTTTATTGAGTACAACAACCACTTTAGTCGATTCAAGTGTCGGCAACTCAGCAAGTAAACTTAGCGCTTGGTCTCGCCAATCTCCCATCGCGAGATCAATGAGAAGTAAAACACCTTCTGCTGACTCGACTGCCGCCAACGCGCGCCTGACGCCCTCCTCTTCCACCTCGTCTGTTGCCGGTCTGAGCCCAGCGGTATCTATTAGATTAAGAGGTATTCCATCAATCTGTATATGCTCGTTCACTAAATCACGGGTTGTGCCCTCGATAGCGGTAACGATTGATGATTGCCGACCAGAGAGTTGGTTCATCAAGCTAGATTTGCCCGCGTTAGGTTTACCGGCAAGCACTAGAGATACACCCTCGCGTAGCAGCGCCCCTTCTTTGGTTTGTTGTATCAGACGAACAAATACATTTTTTGTTTCCTGCAATTTTTTAGCGAGATTGCCATCGGACAAAAAATCAATCTCTTCTTCAGGAAAATCAATCGCTGCTTCAACATACATCCGAAGCTCAACGACAGTGTTATCAAGTTCTCTAACAATATTGGAGAACTCGCCCTGCAAGGATCGCATTGCTCCTCTAGCAGCATGTTGACTCGACGAGTCAATAAGATCGGCGATAGCCTCAGCTTGGGAGAGATCAATTTTATCGTTCAGAAAAGCACGCTCAGAGAACTCGCCGGGCCTGGCTTGTCGAGCTCCGGCAGTGAGCACAGTTGTCAAAAGCATATCCATCACAATTGGACCACCATGGCCCTGAAGCTCTAGAACATCTTCTCCAGTGAATGAGTTAGGTGCCTTAAAGAAGAGCGCCAAACCTTGGTCAACGATCGTTCCGGTTTGGTCTAAAAAATTTTTATAGACGGCTTTTCTTACCGGTGGGAGTCCGCCGATAATCTGTTCTGCTATTTCGGTGACGCAGGGTCCTGAAACTCTAACGATACCAACCCCACCTCTACCACTAGGGGTTGCTACCGCGGCAATAGTGTCTGCCTTGGGTGAGTCCGATTTTAGTTTATCGGTAGCCACTTAATTTCTCAGCCCTTCGCGACTTGCCGAGTAACAAACCACTGCTGGAGAATTGAGAGTAAATTATTGATGAACCAATAAAGCACTAAGCCAGACGGGAACCATAGGAAGAAGAAAGTGAACATTATTGGCATAAGTTTAAACACTTTAGCCTGAATAGGATCAGGTGGTTCAGGCTGCATCATCTGCGTGAGAAACATCGAAATACCCATCAATATCGGTAAAACGAAATACGGGTCCATTGCTGACAAATCATCTATCCATAGAATAAACGGCGCTTGTCTTAGTTCAACACTTTCCATGAGAGCCCAGTACAAGGCTATAAAAACAGGCATTTGCAAGAGCATGGGTAAACAACCACCAAGTGGGTTTGCACCTTCTTTCTTATACAATTCCATCATTGATTGGGAAAATTTTTGCTTATCGTCTCCATGCCTTTCTTTCAGTTTCGCCATTTCAGGCTGGAGTTTTCTCATCTTCGCCATCGACTTGAAGCTGGCCGCGGATAAAGGATATAAGAGAGATTTGACAATAATGGTCAGAATAATTATCGACCCACCCCAGTTGCCAACAAAGCTATGTATGAAAGTGAGTAAATCAAATAGCGGTTGCGCCAGCCACCATAAGAAACCGTAATCAATCGTTAGGTTGAGTCCGGTCGAAATAGTTTCCAGAGTATGTTGGTCCTTCGGACCGGCATAGAATTTAGCAGTCATTGATCCTTCCTGGCCAGACAGGATGGACGTTAATGGGCCGGTAAAACCAAACAAATAGGAATCCTGATTAGTCAGTTTTCTCGCTTGGTATGTGTAGGCGTTAAGGTCACCTGGTACCCAAGCACTAACAAAGTAATGCTGAACCATGGCCATATAGCCACCGTTTACCTTATGTTTGTAGGACTCTTCTTCGATGTCATCGAATTCTAATTTGGTGTAGGGACCCTCTTGCTGAAATGTCGCTCCACCAACGTAGGGTTGCATACCCATGCCAGATTCGTCAGATAGAACCGGTACCGCACTGTCTCTTTTAATCTGTGTAAACAAGGCACCGCGCCAATCAGTGCTGGCTTGGTTGTTGATAATGTATTCAACATCAATGAGGTAGTCTGCGCGTCTGAAGGTAAAACGTTTAGTGATTGTTACGCCCTGCGACTGTTCTAAAACCAAATCAACAGTGAGCGTGTCCTTCGTTTGATCAAGTTCGTAGAAGTCCGAATCAACGCTGTAGGTAGGTCTACCCGCTGCGGTATCGGTGCCGTTATCACCAATCAGTCCACTCTGTGCCGAGTAACTGTTACGCGGGTCAAGGAGTACATAGGGTTCGTCAAGTTTGTCGAGCGCTATAGGAAAAGCAGGCAGTGATAACTTCTTAATATCCCCGCCGACAACATCGATTTCGACGACAAGTACATCCGTTACAACGCGGACGAGTTTTTGGTTTGTTGAAGTTTGACCAAAGTCAGTAGCGTTCATCTGAACAGCGCTACCGACTGCTGAATCTAAGGTTGGAATGAATTCTGATTCAGTGCCTGATATTTGAGGAACGACCGGGTCGGGTCCCGAGGTAACCTGATTAACCGAGGTGCTAGAAAGATCAGTTTGACCAGGCTGGTTGTAGTCGTTGTTCCACGCCAATACCAGCATGTAGGCTGTAACAGCTAAGCCAGCAAGTATTAAAATCCGTTGAAAATCCATTGTTACCTAAACCTATCGTAAATCGGTAGTGGGAACGTTATCGATACCACCTTCGTGGAAAGGATGACATTTACATATTCTTTTGACCCCAAGCAAAGATCCTTTGGCAGATCCGTGGAGCTCAATAGCTTGTTTTGTATATTCGGAACAGGAGGGGTAGAAACGACAGCTTCTTCCCACAAAATAGCTGAAACTAAGTTGGTAAGTTCTAATAATGGTAATGAGTATGTTCTTAACCATTGTCTACCTTGGTCGATATTTTTCTGCTTAGTTTCGACCAAATCTCGTCGAGTATGGTGTTCAGTTTTGTCGGAAACTCAGGGTCAACCGCTTTGCGAGATACTATAACGACATCTACTGAGGGTTGATGCGGAAAATTTTTTCTAAATGTCTCTCTGATGGCTCTTTTGATCTTATTTCGATCGTTTGCTTGGTTAGTGTTCTTTTTGCCGATAACCATGCCGAGCCGACTAGCAGGAAGATTTGTCAGCGCAGCGAGAACCAAGAACTCGGGAGAACTTACCCGGACGTGATTATCCTTGAACACAGTATCGAATTCAGAGGAGGTTAGCAGTCTACGATATGCGGGGAAACTCTGATCTGGCATAGATCGAAGGTTTGCGTACGTGCTTATGCAGAAAGAACCTTTCGGCCTTTAGCTCTGCGGCGCTTTAATACCAAACGACCGTTCTTCGTGGCCATTCTTGATCGAAAACCGTGTGAGCGCTTTCGCTTGATGACACTAGGTTGAAATGTTCTTTTCATGATGAGTTACCAAATAGTTCTAAAGGGCGGAAAAAAGAGCGGGGATTCTAATGATTTACGGGTTATGAGTCAATTTCTCATTTAGGTTATATCATTGCCGCGAAAATCTCAGATGAAGTGACGGTGTCTGGTAGAGCGCTTAATATATAAGTATGTATATATATATAAAAGTTATTATTGTTACTAGTTATTAAGAAGAAGGAATCTGTGGAGAAGTGTTTTAATTTGTATGTATTCAATCGGTTAGCGGCAGGATAAGGCTGTTGTTGGAAGATGTATCAGTTGTCGCCAGGCTGTGGGCAAGCTGGGTATGTTTTAGTGAGTTATCCACAGGGATTTTTTTTGACCGATTTTAGGCGATTTTATTCACAAGTTATCCACAGGTTACCCTTAGGTTGTTAACCGGTTGTTAATCTAAATGCTTGAAATATAAGTGGTTTTAAATTGTTTTTTTGCTGTGGATAGTTGGCGTGAAGATGGGAATAGGGGTACTATGCTCTGCAAAGATTTAGACGCTTTTAGTCTATAACTACGAAGAATTATCTAATTTTTCCTAACAAGTCACTGTGGAGGAACCCGTGGGCGATACAGTCTGGCAGCAATGTTTGTCGAGTCTAGAAGATGAGTTATCTTCGCAGCAGTATAGCACTTGGATTCGTCCGCTTCAGGTACAGACTTCTGCGGAAGGCGTGCGACTACTCGCACCTAATCGTTACATTCGAGATCAAGTTCAAAGTGATTTTATGCCGCGCATTGAGGCGCTGGTAAAATCCAAGGCAGGCCTAGCTGTGAGTCTTGAAATTGGCACGAATGTAGAAATTGCCGCGTCACAGACGGGCAGATCTGTAAAGGATAGCAAGCCAAAAGTGAGCGATCACTTCTACGCTATGGCCGATTTAAAGGCAGATTGCACCTTCGATAATTTTGTTGAAGGCCGCTCAAACGAGTTCGCAAGAGCAGCAGCGGTGCAAATCAGCGACAGTGTCGGAAAAGACTCTAAATGCCTTTTGTTGTACGGTGGCGTAGGTCTAGGTAAAACGCATTTGATGCATGCGGTGGGTAATGCGATCCTGGAGAAGCACCCGCATTTGAAGGTGGCTTGTCTGTACTCTCAGAGGTTTATGGAGGAGATGGTGAAGGCCATCGAGACCGGCACGATGTCAGATTTTACCCAGCGTTATCGAAGCGTTGACGTGCTTTTGATGGACGATATTCAATTTCTTGCGAAGGGCGTAAAGTCGCAGGAAGAATTTTTCCACGTATTCAATCGACTGCAAGAGAATGGTAGTCAGATCGTTCTAACGTGTGATCGGTACCCGAAAGAAATCGACGGGTTGGAGGAAAGGCTAAAAAGTCGTTTTGTTTGGGGTATGACGGCGCCACTGGAGCCGCCGGAACTTGAGACAAGAGTCGCTATTTTGATGAAAAAAGCCGAGGAGTACGGCACGGTTTTACCCCATGAGGTTGCATTCTTTATAGCGGAGAAAATTCGCTCAAACGTAAGAGAACTAGAAGGCGCACTAAAACGAGTAAATGCCAATGCTAACTTTACAGGGCGAGAAGTTAGCCTGAGTCTTGTGAAAGAAGCGCTTAGAGACTTGTTAGCGATCCAGGATAGGCAGGTAGGGATTGAAAATATACAGAAAACGGTAGCAGAGCATTACAATATACGTATTAGTGACATGCATTCGAAGAAAAAGACGCGTTCAATAGCGAGACCGCGACAAATCGCGATGGCGCTTTCTAAAGAGTTAACGAACCATAGCCTTCCGGAAATTGGCGATGCGTTCGGTGGCAGGGACCATACAACCGTTTTGCACGCATGCCGTAAAGTAGAAGAGTTACGGGAGCAAATACGAGATATACGCGAAGATTATAATAATTTGTTACGAATACTTACGGCATAAGAAACAGGGTTTTTAGATGAAATTTTCGGTAGATAAGGAGGCTTTAATATCGCCTCTCGCGCTGGTTACGAGTGTGGTCGAGCGTAGGCAAACCTTACCTGTTTTGGCAAATATCCTTTGTGTCGTCAAAGAGGGTCAATTGACACTGACGGGTACAGATCAGGAAGTAGAGCTGTCGGTATCAATTGCAGATCTGACTAACGCCGTTTCAGGTGAGGTGACTGTGCCTGCTCAAAAACTTTTCGACATCTGCAGGAGCCTGCCGAGTCAGGCGGTTGTGGATGTCGCGTTGGAAGGCACCAGGGTTTCGCTTCAAAGCGGGCGGTTTAAATCTCATCTCGCAACGTTGCCAGCAATAGATTTCCCGAAGGTCGAGTTGGATTCTGCTGCAATGCAGCTCGATGTGCCTGTGATAGAGTTTAGAGAATTGCTTGAAAGTACCAGTTTTGCCATGGCGTTGCAGGATGTTCGATATTTCTTTAATGGCATGTTGTTGGAGTTTGGCGATGGAGTTCTTCGTGCTGTTGCAACCAATGGGCAAAGGTTGGCCATTGCAGAGCGCGCGCTAGAACAACAAGAGCTCGAGGTGAAGCAGTACATCATTCCTAGAAAGGGTGTTTTAGAATTATCGAAACTACTTAAGGATATTAAGGACGAAAGCGTGTCATTGCTGATGTCGCCAAATCATTTAAGCGTCGTGGGCGCCAGCGCGAATTTTACGACTAAACTTATTGATGGCAGTTATCCAGATTATACAGGCGCCATTCCTGTTGGCAGCGACAAAATTTTGTTGTTAGACAGACTTGAGTTAAAAGACACGTTGAGTCGAATTGCAATATTGTCTAACGAAATGTACCGCAATGTGAAACTCTGTCTTTCTAAAGGTGAACTGCAACTCAAAGCCAACAACCCAATGCAGGAAGAGGCGGAGGAGGTCGTGTCGGTAGATTACGAAGGCGAAGATTTAGAAATTGGTTTTAATGTCAGCTACCTACTCGATGTACTGCAAAAAATGAGCGGTACGAAAGTAAGGCTAGAGTTGAGTGACCACAATAGTCCTGTTTTGATGACAAATCCTGAGGACGACCAGTCACGCTTTGTGGTAAGCCCAATGATGTTGTAGTTCTGTTTTAAAGGAACATAGCGATAGTAAGCGCTAACTATAAGTAAATTGAGGAATGAGTTTAGTATGAAAGTTATAGTGAACCGAGAGACGCTTCTTAAGCCTCTCCAGCAAGTTGCGGGAGTGGTCGAGAAACGACAGACATTACCGGTATTATCAAATGTACTGTTAAATATTGATTCAAACCAACTCTCTATTACGGGCACCGATTTGGAAGTTGAGCTGGTTGGACGTATCGCATTGGAAAATGCTGAATCCGGGGAAGTCACAGTTCCTGCGCGGAAGCTTATGGATATCTGTCGAGAGATCCCTGAGGGAGCCGAGATTGAATTGAGTCTTAAGGACCAAAGGTTGACAATAAAGTCAGGCCGCTTTCGGTCTGCTCTGTCAACACTACCTGCAAGCGATTTTCCTTCGGTTGATATATCTGCCTCTGAAGTAACGCTTACTTTGGATAGTAAAGCCTTCAAACGACTCATCGATCGAACCGGTTTCGCAATGGCACAACAAGACGTTCGATATTTTCTAAATGGCATGTTGGTTGAAATGGCCGAGGAACACATCCGCTGTGTAGCAACAGATGGTCACCGGCTGGCTATGAGTAGCCTTAAGCACGACACTCAGTGCGAAGGTGTTCAGCAGGTGATTGTGCCTCGCAAGGGTGTGCAAGAGCTGCAGAGGCTGTTAAACGAACTTGACGGAGACGTGCAAATCACGATTGGCGCCAACCATCTCCGTGCAGAATCAGATGATTTTACTTTTACGACTAAATTGGTTGATGGACGATTTCCAGACTACGACCGTGTTGTACCTAAAAACGGCAATAAGACTGTCATCGCCGATAGGCTTGAATTACGTCAAGCACTTAGCCGAACAGCAATTCTTTCAAATGAGAAGTTTCGCGGTATACGTGTGAATTTGTCTTCAGGTGTGCTTCAACTTTCAGCCAACAACCCTGAGCAGGAAGAAGCGGAGGAGTCCGTCGTGGTTGATTATGAAGGGGAGGCACTAGAGGTTGGGTTTAACGTCGTGTATTTGCAGGATGTGTTGGGTGTACTTCAAGGTGAGAAAGTAAAGCTCACATTAGCAGATTCGAACAGCAGTGCGCTTTTAGAAGAGATGCAAGATGATGATTCTGTTTATGTGGTTATGCCAATGAAGTTATGAGCCTAAATAGGCTTCGTGTTCAAAATATTCGAAACATTCAATCTGCAGACCTGGAGCTCCATGAGAAGCTAAATATCTTTGTCGGTAATAATGGCAGCGGTAAGACGAGCCTACTAGAGGCCATCTATTTCTTGAGTACAGGCCGATCATTTCGAACTCAACAGCTGCTACCTCTAGTTCAGCGGTCAGAGGACCACTGTCTGGTTTTTGGTGAAATTAGTGCCGGCGCGCGCAACTCGCGTTTAGGTGTTAAGCGCAGTTTAGATGGCGCAAGCGAATACAGGCTTGATGGTAAAACTGTCAACCGGTCTGCAATTTTGGCTAAGGAGTTGCCGCTTTTAGTATTAGGGCCTGAGACGGTGGACCTGTTATTGGGGCCGCCTGAGGGCAGAAGGAGTTTCTTGAACTGGGGTGTGTTTCACGTGGAACACGATTTCTCGACACTCTGGGTAACGGCAAATAGGTGCTTGAAGCAGCGAAATGAACTTCTAAAGAAAAGCTCGCGAAATAGTGAAGAACTTGAAATATGGACTGAAAGGCTTGTTGCTTTGTCAACGAGTATACATCTGTCACGACAGCGGTACTTCGCAGCGTTTTCGGCGGTGTTTTCGGAAATTAGTCGTTTTCTATCAGGTCATGAGCAAGTAAAATGCGACTACTACGCCGGTTGGGACATCAAACGAGGTTTAGCGTTAGAGACAAGTGAACATTTGGACAGTGATTTAAGGCGAGGGTTTAGCCAACGAGGCTATCATCGAGCCGATGTGAGGGTTCAAATTGGTGGTGTAAACGTTGCTAAAATTTGTTCTCGCGGTGAATTAAAACTTTTAGCCTGGGCGTTACTGATAAGCCAAGGTGTGTTGCTAGGGCAGCGAATGCCCGGTGATGATACGTTAGTCTATCTCGTTGATGATCTAACAGCAGAGCTTGATACTGAACATAGAAATAAACTATGCCAATTGCTGACCACCCATAAGGGACAAGTGTTAGTGACAGGGATAGATGAGAAGATAGTGAAAGCCTCTTGGGGCGATACTTCGGGAAAAGTGTTTCACGTGGAACGTGGAATGATTGCCCAAACGGAGACAGAGAATGACTGAAGACAAAGCCTACGACTCGAGTAGTATCAAAGTACTGAAGGGTCTAGAAGCCGTTCGTAAACGACCAGGTATGTACATTGGCGATACTGATGATGGGACCGGTCTTCACCATATGGTTCAAGAGCTTGTCGACAACTCAATTGATGAAGCTTTGGAAGGACACTGTTCGGAGGTTAAAGTCATAATCCACCCTGATGAGTCGGTTACCGTTTCAGATGACGGACGTGGTATACCAACCGACTTACATGAAGAGGGCAAGTCCGCTGCAGAGATAATCATGACTGTTCTTCATGCCGGTGGTAAATTCGATGATAGTAATTACAAGGTATCCGGTGGACTGCACGGCGTAGGCGTCTCTGTTGTGAATGCCCTTTCATCTGAACTCAAATTAACTATTTGGCGTGAAGGCAAAATTTGGGAACAAATCTATCGCCATGGTGTGCCCGACGCGCCTATCGCTGTGGTGGGCGAGACTACAAAAACAGGCACTATTTGTCGCTTTAGACCCTCGGAAGATACGTTCTCGAACATCAAATTTCACTATGAGATATTGGCTAAGCGGTTACGAGAACTGTCGTTTCTCAACTCAGGCGTGACGATTAGCCTGTTAGATGAAAGAACCGGCAAGTCTGATCTATTCTCATATGACGGTGGATTGAAGTCATTTGTTGAATATTTGAATGAGAATAAGACTGCATTGAACACGATCTTTCATTTTTCCGTTCAACGTCCAGATGGGATTGGTGTCGAAGTTGCACTTCAGTGGAATGACTCTTACCAAGAAACTTTACTCGCCTATACCAACAACATACCCCAGGGCGATGGCGGAACGCATTTACAGGGGTTTCGATCTGCACTCACACGATCTTTAAACAACTACATTGAAAAAGAAGGCTTCGGCAAGAAAGCACAGGTAAACACAACCGGTGACGATGCCAGAGAAGGGCTCACAGCAATCATTTCAGTCAAAGTCCCCGACCCCAAATTTTCCTCGCAGACGAAGGACAAGCTGGTTTCCTCTGAGGTTAAGTCGGCTGTCGAGCAGGAAATGGGTGCTAATTTGACGACGCATCTATTGGAGAACCCTGCAGAGGCAAAAGCGATTGTACAGAAAATGGTTGATGCTGCTCGTGCTCGTGAAGCCGCGCGTAAAGCCAGAGAGATGACTCGACGTAAAGGCGCATTAGATATTGCCGGTTTACCTGGAAAACTCGCTGACTGTCAGGAGAAAGATCCAGCGAAATCTGAGTTGTACCTAGTGGAGGGTGATAGTGCTGGCGGTTCTGCAAAACAGGGACGCGATCGAAAAAATCAAGCTATCCTACCTTTAAAGGGTAAAATATTGAATGTTGAGAAGGCTAGGTTTGATAAGATGCTGTCATCTCAGGAAGTTGGAACGCTCATTACTGCACTCGGGTGTGGCATCGGTAGAACGGAGTTTAATCCCGATAAACTGAGATATCACAAAGTCATCATCATGACGGACGCTGATGTTGATGGCGCTCACATTAAAACACTACTGCTGACATTCTTCTTCAGACATATGCCTGAACTCATCGAACGTGGTCACATACTTATTGCTCAACCTCCTTTATATAAAATCAAGCGTGGGAAATCCGAACGCTATATAAAAGACGAGGGCGAGCTTACTAGTTATATCCTAGAACTAGCACTGGAAGACGCTAGTTTGACGCCAACGCAGGCGGGAGAAGTTATTTCTGGTGACGAACTGAGACAGATTGCTGAAGACTATTATACGATGCGAAAGCAAGTCGAAAAATTACGCCGTGTCTACCCGGAAGAAGTGCTCGTTAACACCGTTTACTTACCGAAACTGAAGGTTGCAGACTTGTCAGATGAAGCTGCTGTGACCCAGTGGACATCAAATCTTGCAGCCCTAATTGTCGTTCTTGACACCGCCCAAACCAAGTATCATATAGACGTCAAATTGGATGAGGGGCGTAAGCTTTATTACCCAAGAGTCACTATAACGAATCACGGTGCCGGCAAAGAGTATGTATTGGGACTCGATTTCTTCGAATCGGCCGACTATCGACGCTTTTCAGAATTCGGTAAGCGTATGACTGATTTGGTGAAAATTGATGCGATGGTCAGAAAAGGCGATAAAGAAGAGTCAGTCGGCAGTATAGAAGAAGCTTTACTATGGCTTCAAAAAGAAGGGCAACGCGGTCAATCTCGACAGCGTTACAAAGGACTTGGCGAGATGAACCCTGATCAGCTGTGGGAAACCACAATGGACCCTCAAGGTCGTTCCATGCTGAGGGTAACCGTCGAAGATGCAATCGCTGCTGATCATATATTCACGACTCTCATGGGTGATCATGTGGAGCCGAGAAAGAATTTTATCGTTGATAATGCTTTAGCCGTAACGAATCTGGACGTGTAGATATCTCGTTCCGAAATGCGCCAGCAACATTGTTTACTTGTGCGTGTTAGTTGGCGTGCTGTTTAGAAGAGAATCAACAAAGCTGGCAAGATTTTGAAATACGTCTATCCTTTCGTCTAGTTGAGAGAGGGTTTTCTGACCTTTGCCTGTTTCGACGAGTACGGGCTTACACCCGTAAGCTTTCGCCGCGCGAATATCAGAAAGAGAGTCCCCAACGAAAGGGCACCCTTGAAGGGAGTCATTGCTTTGTTGTGATATTCTTTGCAGAAGCCCGACATTGGGTTTACGACAATCACAATGATCATCAGGGTGATGCGGACAGAAATAGATACCAGAAATTTCACCGCCAGCCGCGTAAACCAAAGATTCTAGCTTCTCGTGCATCATGTGGAGATCTTCTAACGAGAAGAAACCTCTCGCTAGGCCAGATTGGTTCGTTGCTACATATATGCTGTATCCAGCTTTGAACAGCCGCGCAATCGCTTCTATGCTACCGGGAATCGGGCGCCATTCATCGATTGCTCTGATGTAATTATCTGAATCAAAGTTAATGACGCCGTCTCTATCAAGGATCACAATCAACATTTATTTCAATCTCCCGACGTGTTGGAGTGTCGATAAGAAACTAATGCACCAGGCAAAGCCGTTACTGGAGCAAAGAGAAATCTGCGACATCGAGAAACAACCTTCGTGTTTCCGCCAATGTAACTAACCGGTTATGGCGTATTTTCTTGTCATCAGCCATTACCATGACAGCTTCAAAATAGGCGTCAATCGGTGCCTGCAATTGTCCCAACAAGAACAACTTATCCTTTGCCGAATCGGTTTTGGACAGTGCTACCGCAAGGTTACCGAGAGCCTCAAACAGAACATGCTCTTGGTCATCGATGAACAATGACGTATCAACTTCTTCTACTTCTTTGCTGTCCACTTTCTTTAGTATGTTCGCTATACGCTTGTTGGACGCGACGATACTTTGACACTCCGTCTGTCCCCGAAAATCTTGTAGAGCAGTTAACCTCTGGTGCGCCTCTGCCATATCGTCTATAGGGCTATTACTTTTCCTTATTGCGTTAAAGCAGTCACTTGGGATGCCATCTTCGTGATACCAGTTTTCCATTCGATCAATCATGTAAGCAATGACGGGCGCGGAACCGAAGTCTTTATTATGAGCCTTATTAGCCATGCTAACAATATCACTAAGTCGCAGAGGTAGGGCGTTCTCAATGCAGGTTCTTACGATACCCAATGTTTGTCGCCGCAGCGCATAGGGGTCTTTGGAACCTGTCGGTGGCTGTCCGATACCAAATAATCCAGTTAGCGTATCTAACTTATCTGCAATCGCAACACACTGACCTTCTAATGTTTTAGGTAAGTCGCCACCTGATTGCGTTGGCAAGTAATGTTCTGTAATCGCTGTTGCTACGCCTTTGTCTTCACTGTCGTAATCAGCATAGTAGCCGCCCATTATGCCCTGCAGGTCTGGGAATTCACTGACCATATCAGTGACTAAGTCGACTTTGCAGAGTAAACCTGCCTTCGCTGTTATCTTCGGATCGGCACCTATGGTTGTCGCTATTGAAGCGGCTAAAGACGATATGCGACTCGCTTTTTCTGCGTAGGTACCAAGGCTAGATTGAAAAACAACTTGTTCGAGACGTTTAAGTTTGCTCGACAGCGACGTCTTTTTATCCTGTTCGAAGAAAAACCGCGCATCAGCCAACCTAGGCGCAATGACGCGTTCATTACCACGAACAACAGATTGCGGCGTCGTACTTTCGATGTTTGCTACCGTGATGAACTTAGGTATCAAGGCGCCTGTACTATCAACAAGGTGAAAGTATCTTTGATGTGATTGCATTGCTGAAATAAGCGCTTCTTCAGGAACCTCTAGGAAGTCTTTAGAGAAACTACCGATCAACGCGACTGGCCATTCTACGAGCGCAGTAACCTCATCAAGCAAGGACTCCTCGATGACAATTGTCGCAGATTGTTCAGTGGCAATCTGTTTGAGTTGATCCCGGATCAGTGACTTTCTTTTTTCGAAGTCAACGATCACGTTTGCGTCAGCAAGTTTCGATTCATAACCACAGGCGGTGCTTAACTGAATGTCGCCTGATGACATAAAGCGATGCCCTTTCGTCTGATTACTTGATGGGATACCGAAAACGCTCGCGGGTAATACCCGTTCACCGTAGAGCAAGACTAGCCAATGGACAGGTCTTATGAATTCTTCTCGACTAGTACCCCAACGCATCTTTCTATCAATAGGTAAACCCGCTAAGTTTTGCGCGATGATTTTGGGTAATAGTTCTTCGATTTTTGCGCCTGACTTTTGTTGTCTAAAAATCAGCCAGGTGCCTTTCTCAGTCTCTTGCTTTTCTAGCAATGACGGATCTTCTATTCCGCAGGATCGCATGAATCCTAGTAGCGCCTTTGATGGCGTGTCGTCTTGATTGAACGCCGCAGCAAGTGCAGGACCGCGCCTCTCAATTTTCTGATCTAATTGAGCAGCGGCTAAGTTATTGACGACAATGGCTAAGCGGCGAGGGGTTGCATAACCTTTGACGGAATCAAAACCTAACTGCGCTTCATTCAGGGACTTTGTAAAGCCCTGTTCTAGGCTACGGAGCATCTTGCTTAGCGCCTTTGGCGGTAATTCTTCTGTGCCAATTTCGAACAAGAGGTCATCATGCGTAACTTCAGTCATTGAGAACCTCCTTCATGAAAATTTCCTTAACGTCAGGGTCCGCCAACGGGAAGCCTTGATGTTTTCTCGATTCAAGATAAGCCTGAGCAACCGCTCGAGAAAGAGCGCGAACGCGCAGAATGTATTGCTGTCTTTCCGTCACTGAAATAGCATGTCTTGCATCGAGTAAGTTGAAGCTATGGGATGCTTTCATCACAAACTCATAAGCTGCCAACGGTAGTTCAACTTCAAGCAACCGTTTGGTTTCCGATTCGTAGAAATCGAACTGCGAAAAAAGTGCGTCTACATTTGAGTGATCGAAGTTATATCCTGACATCTCGACCTCATACTGGTGGAATATGTCGGCATAGGTGACGATGTTACCCTCATGATTGCTCCAAACGAGATCTCGAAAGTCCTCAACGCCTTGCAAATAAAGGGCTAAGCGTTCCAAACCATAGGTAATCTCACCCGTAACCGGGTAACACTGTATACCCCCTACCTGCTGAAAGTAGGTGAACTGAGTGATTTCCATGCCATCCATCCAGACTTCCCAGCCTAGGCCCCAAGCCCCGAGCGTGGGCGACTCCCAATTGTCTTCGACAAAACGTATATCATGCTCCATCGGATCGATACCTAACAAACGGAGAGAGTCGAGGTATAATTCCTGAATATTGTCTGGTGATGGCTTTAACGCCACTTGAAATTGGTAATAATACTGATAGCGATTCGGGTTTTCGCCGTAGCGGCCATCCGTAGGGCGGCGGCATGGCTGTACGTAAGCACTGCGCCAATTCTCTGGACCGATCGATCGTAAGAATGTGGCTGGATGGAACGTACCCGCTCCCACCTCCATATCATACGGTTGCATGAGGACACAGCCCTGACTCGCCCAATAGTTTTGGAGAGTTAAAATCAGGTCCTGAAAAGTGATACTGCTCATTGGAACTGGTGTCCTCAGCGAAAAAGTGCGTAAGTATACCTGATGGTTAGTCGTTTCATGAATTTGATCAAAAAATTTGAGAGGAAAGGTGACAAAGACAATTAACTTAAACCGCTGCGGCTGGTGTGGTGACGACCCTCTCTATCGGCAATATCATGACGAAGAGTGGGGTGTTCCCGTCTTCGATGACCATAAACTGTTCGAATTTCTTATTCTAGAGGGCGCTCAGGCGGGTTTAAGTTGGATTACCATTTTGAGAAAGCGTCAAAATTACCTGCAAGCTTTCGACCAGCTAGATCCAACTAAAGTGGCTCTCTATAATTCAGAAAAAATCGCTACACTTTTAGAGAATGACGGTATCGTGCGGAACAAGCTCAAGGTCAATAGTGCAGTAGGGAATGCGCAACGATATTTGGAGATGGTCGATAAGCACGGCAGCTTCAGCGACTACCTTTGGCGATTCGTTGGTGGACGTCCGGTTATCAACGCCTTCAAGACCTTGGCGGATGTACCCGCGAGCACTGCGCAATCAGACCTGATGGCAAAGGCGCTTAAGAAGGACGGTTTCAAGTTTGTGGGTACGACGATCTGTTATGCGTTTATGCAGGCAACGGGCATGGTGAACGACCATACAACGGACTGTCATCGGTACAACGTGTGCCAATGAGTTTTATAAAGTCGACCATCGTAAGAATGATTTTAAGTGGGATTGCGATACTACCGCTTCCTATTGATCGAGCCCTCGGGCGCTTGATTGGCAGATTGGGCCTTCTTTTTCAAACGAGAGCCGCCAAGGTTACTCGAGAAAATATTGCGTTGTGTTTCCCTCACTTGTCACCTGATGCACAGCAAGCATTGTTAAAAAAGTCCCTGGCGCACACTGCGACTATGCTGTTCGAGATGCCTTATGCTTGGCTAGGTGACAAAGAAAAACTGCTGGCTAGTTTGGTAAGCGTTGAAAATGAAATGCTGCTCGATGATGCAATGTCTTCCGACAGAGGTGTCATTATTTTACTGCCCCATGTTGGCAACTGGGAAATGTTTAATATCTTCTTTTCGCAGAAGGGCAAAATGACAGCGCTATACCAGCCACCGAGACAAAAATACTTGCACGAGTTTATGCAGAAAGTACGGCAGAGTTTCGGCAATGAGCTGGTTCCGACTAACGCCAAGGGCATACTTCGACTTTACAAGACGCTCACTTCTGGTGGCGTGGTCACAATCCTGCCTGATCAAGTACCTCAAAATGGCGAGTATATCGACTTTTTTGGACACAAGGCGCTGACCGATGTATTGGTACCGCGGCTCATCCGCAAAACCAAAGCATTAGCGTTATGCTGCACGGTTACGCGACAGGGCGACGGCTTTCTGGTTCGGTTTAGCCAGCCGGACCCTACCTTGTACGATCCCGATATTGGTGCTTCTCTTGAAGGCTTAAACCGAACGATTGAAACCGCAGTGTCTCCATTCCTTGAACAGTATCAGTGGGAATATAAGCGTTTCCGTGAGCGACCACTTGGTGAGAAAAAGCTCTATAAGTTTGACCGCGAGAAAGACGTTTATCACGAATAGTCGAGCTTGGCCTTTGGTTGAGATTCTATTTTCGCCAAAACATTGGCGAAAATAGTACAAGCAGAGTAAAAATCTCTAGCCGACCTAACATCATTGCGAAGCAAAGCACCAGCTTCGCTGTGTCGGTAATATCATTATAATGGTAAGCAACGGAACCTAAGCCAGGCCCCAGATTGTTCATTGCTGCACCGACTGCCGAAAAGGCGGTTAGAAAATCCATGCCCTGTGAGACCATGATGAGATCCAAGAACAAAAATATAATGACATAGAAGGAAAAGAAGCCCCAAATCGCCTCGATAACATTGTTAGATACCGGCCGTTTGTTAATCTTTATCGGAAAGATCGCGTTGGGATGGATCAACCGATGTATCTCCCTTTGACCTTGCTTGATAATTAACATGACGCGCATGACCTTCATTCCGCCGCCAGTTGAACCTGCGCAAGCACCTGTAAATGCGCCGAAAAATATGAGGTACGGAATCATGTTTGGCCATACACTGAAATCCGCCGTAGCAAAACCTGTGGTTGTGAATATAGAAACAACCTCAAACGCAGCGAGTCTGAAAGCCTGTGGCACTTCATAAACCTGATGAGAGACGAGAATAAGCGTCACAATAAGGATGGCCGTCGCGAGGATGAGCAAATACCAAACGACTTCGTCGTCTTGGAAATAGTGAAACAGTGCTTTCTCTTTTAGGGCAAAAAAGTGAAGTCCAAAATTGATGCCGGAAAGCACCATGAAAACAATCGCGATGGACTCAATGAGAGCAGAGTCAAAGTAGCCGATACTTGAATCGTGTGTAGAGAAGCCGCCAATTGCAACAGTTGAAAAACTATGGCAGATCGCGTCAAAAAATGTCATGCCCGCTAACCAATAGGAGATCGCACAAACCGCGGTCAGGCCTAGATATATAGACCATAAAGCCATTGCTGTCTGCTTGATTCGCGGCGTTAGTTTGCTGTCTTTTACCGGCCCTGGTGTTTCCGCTCGATAGAGCTGCATGCCACCAATACCCAGCATTGGGAGTATCGCGACCGCGAGGACAATAATACCCATACCTCCGAGCCATTGTAATTGTTGCCGATAGTACAAAATGGATTCAGGAAGCTGATCTAGGCCTGTAATGACAGTCGCACCGGTAGTGGTGATACCTGAAAATGATTCAAATAATGCATTTGGCCAAGACAAAGCGATACCAGCTTCTTGTGCAAAGGGGATCGCGCCCACAGTTCCCAAAGCAACGTAAAACAAAAAGGTCACCAGAAAGCCATCTTTGATTCTCATGTCGGTTTCATCCCAACGAAAGAACAACCAGAGAATAAAACCTGTAAGTAATGTGAACAAGAAAGTGTTGATAAAGATAATCCCTACGCCGTCATCGTAGATCCACGACACGAATACAGGCGGCAGCATGGTCAGACTGAAGATCATCAGCAGTACACCAAGCACGCGAAAGGCAATTTGAATATGCATCGGAGCTAGAAGAAACTCAAAGGAGCTTGGAAAAGCTTTTCGACTTCTTCGATCTGAGTCTTATCGACCAAGAAGAGAATTAGGTGGTCGTCGGGTTCGACCCGAATATCATCATGTGCAATGAGCACGTCTGTTCCCCTAACGATCGCACCGATGGTGGCTCCCTTCGGTAAATCGATGTCTTCAAGTGTTCGCCCGATCACTTTAGAGCTCGTGTGATCTCCGTGCGCTATGGCTTCGATTGCTTCTGCTGCCCCTCTTCGCAAGGAGTGGACACGAACTACGTCACCTTGTCGAATATGAGTCAAGATTGAACCTAACGTCGCCTGCTGTGGAGAGATCGCGATATCTATCTCGCTTCCTTCAATAAGATCGACATAGGCGGGATTATTTATAAGTGTAATCACCTTCTTTGCACCAAGACTTTTCGCGAGCATCGAGGACATAATGTTGGCCTCATCATCATTGGTCACGGCGCAAAAAACATCAGCCTCTTCAACATTTTCTTCGACGAGCAAGTCTCTATCCGAGGCATTGCCGGACAGTACTATGGCGCGGTCAAGTGTTTCGGACAGCTCGTAACAACGCTGTCGGCTGCGTTCTATAATTCTTACGCCGTACTTATGTTCCAAAATACGCGCTAGGCCCTGTCCTATGTGACCTCCCCCGGCAATGATCAGCCGCTTATTAGGCCGCTCCATTTTGCGCATTTCGCTCATCACTGCTTGGATGTCTTTTGTAGCTGCGATAAAGAAAACTTCATCGTCAGCTTCGATGACCGTATTGCCTTCGGGGAAAATAGGTCTGTTCTTGCGAAAAATTGCCGCCACTCGTGTGTCAACGGTAGGCATATGTTCCCGTAGGTACTTTAGTTCAAGATCAACTAACGGACCGCCGTAATTTGCTTTAATACCGACAAGTTGAACTTGTCCGTCGGCGAAATCCATAACTTGAAGTGCACCTGGGTTATAGACTAGGCGACAGATATCTTCAGTAACAATCTGTTCGGGGTTAACAATAAAATCGACCGGCATGGCGTCGTTGCGAAAAATATCTCGATGTTCCAGATAGCCGGTCGAGCGTATTCTCGCAATTTTGGTGGGCGTATGAAAAACAGTATAAGCAACTTGGCATGCGACCATATTGACCTCATCACTATTCGTCACCGCGATGAGCATGTCTGCATCTTCAGCGCCAGCGGAACGTAGAACGTCGGGATGTGATCCCATTCCCCTAACTGTTCGGATGTCGAAACGATCCTGAAGATCTCTCAGCTTATCGGCGTTACTATCGACAACGGTAATATCACTGGCTTCTTTCGTCAGGTTCTGGGCAAGATTGGATCCAACTTCACCAGCACCAAGGATAATGATTTTCATGCTGATTGCTTCTTAAGCTTGGCGTAAAAAAAGCCATCGGTGGAGCCTGTTGCGGGCAGCAAATAGCGACCATGTGGACTGGCGAGGCCCCACTGGGTGTCGATTGCTATTGTTTTTGCATCAGGATTTTCGGAACAGAAGGCAGCGATGACCATTTCATTTTCGTCCGGCAGAATAGAGCAGGTCGAGTAGATAAGTTCGCCTCCTTCCTTTAGTAAGGACCATGCCTTGGCCAACAGCTTTAGTTGAGTCGCTGCAAGCTTAGCAATATCTGTGTCTCGACGCAGCAATTTAATATCCGGGTGTCGGCGAATAATACCGCTTGCAGAACAGGGTCCATCTAACAGTATTCGATCGAACAATTGATTGGGTGGCTCAAAGGTATTTAGGTCATCGACTATTGTTTGGCAGTCGAGTTGCAGCCTAGCTACGTTCTCTTTGACTCGCTCTAATCGTCTTTTATCTTTATCTAATGCTACTAAAGTGATATCCGTGTAGGTCTCTAGGATATGACAACTTTTGCCACCGGGTGCAGCGCATGCATCGAGCACCTCCATTCCTGGCGTTATATCCATCAATGGTGCCACGAGTTGAGATGCCTCGTCTTGGACGCTGACGGCACCGGTGTCGAAGTTAGGGAGTTTATCAACAGCAACAGGACGCGATAGATAGATGGCCGTTGGTGCGTGTTCTCCTAAAGAAGCCTCGATCCCAGCGTCGGCTAGGGAAGCGATATAATCGTCTCGACTTTGTTGGTTTACATTAACTCTGAGCGTCATTGGCGGTTGGATATTATTCGCTTCAAATATCGTTTTTGCCTGTTCTGGATAGGCACTTTCTATTCTCGATATAAGCCATTGCGGATGATTGGTCACCGATTCCGCATCAGAAGTCATGTCATTGCAGATCTCTTCTTTTTTGCGAAGATAACTCCGCAATACACCATTAACCAATTTTTTGGCCCAGACCTTTTGCAACTCCACGGTTGCTTCGACGCAGGCGTTGACACTTGCATGTACAGGTCTGTTTAGATGATCAATGCTATAGATACCGGACATAATCAGCAGTTGTATGTCGGTATGCTTTTCGGAGAGAGGCTTTGAGACAAGGTAGTCAACTTTGAACGAAAGCTCAAAGTAGTGACGCAAGACACCGAAGGCTATTTGTCGAGCAAGAGAGCTACCGGTGAGACTACCGTCGAGGCTTCTGCCCTGGTCAGTAACCGCGATAAGTGCTTGATTTGCAGAAATATATTCATTCATAAGATTAACTAAACACGACGCCTGGGAAAATAATGTCAGAACGAGCATTGATAATATCAGCGCCCGAGAGAATGCTACCTTTACCGATTGGAATTTGAAGTTTGTTGATAGAGATACAACCCGTCCCGCAAGCGACCAGCACACCGTTTTTGGTGACTTCAATTACTGTTCCCGGGGTTAGTCTCGTTTTGTCTGTCCCCTTGTCATCCGGCGTTTGCTCGGGGGAGTTGACGGCATGAAACTTAATTCGATGTTCTCCCAACTGTGAGAAGCATATTGGATCAGGATAAAAGGCGCGAATTTTGGCTGATATTTCATGATTGGTTTTAGTCCAATCGAGCTGCGCTTCTTCCTTTTTAATCTTATGCGCATACACAGCATCCGTATCGGTTTGCGGCAGGGGTTGCAGCGTATTTTGTTCTATTTGGCTTATCACGGATAAGAGTCCCTCTACGCCAAGGGGAGCGAGCGCATCTGAAAGGGTTTTGGCTGTGGTCGAAGCTCCAATGGGCATAGCCTTTGAATAGAGGACGTCTCCCGTATCGAGACCCTTGTCCATTTGAATGACGTTGATGCCCGTCTGTGTGTCTCCGGCTTCAATTGCTCGCTGAATTGGTGCGGCGCCTCGCCAACGTGGCAGCAACGAGCCGTGTACGTTAATGCAGCCAAAGCGTGGTCCGTTAAGTACGTCAGAGCGAAGTATTTGACCGTATGCGACGACGATAAGTAAGTCTGCTTGATAGGCTTCAATATCAGTGAACTGGAGTTTATTGGGTTGTTCACACGGTATACCTGCGGCTTGCGCTACCTTTTTAACTTCACTGGGTATCGCTTGCTTGCCTCGCTTGCCAGGTTTGTCCGGTTGTGTGATGACGCCGACAATCTTGTTGTCGTTTGTTTGCGCATGCGCAAGCAAACCTTTTAAGTGGGTTGCGGCGAACTCGGGCGTTCCTGCAAACAATATTCTCACTGTTACGTTCTCTGCTTCTGAAGCTTTAGAAGCTTTTTGCGGATAATTTGTCTTTTCGTATTGGATAGATAGTCAACGAAGAGCTTTCCAGCGAGGTGATCCATCTCGTGTTGTATACAGATCGCGAGAAGTTCGTCTGCTTGCAAATCGAATTTCTTGCCTTCACGGTCGAGGGCCTTAATCTGAATAATCTCTGATCGAACAACAGGCTCATAATATCCGGGTATTGATAAGCACCCTTCGTCGGATTCTATCTCACCTTCTCGATGGACAATTTTAGGATTAATAAGGACTAGCGGCTGCGTCTTGTCTTCTGAAATATCGATAACAATTAATTGCTGGTGAACATTCACCTGGCTTGCTGCAAGTCCGATGCCGGGCGCGGCATACATGGTCTCCAGCATATCGTCTGCAAGAGCCGTTATCTTTTGTGTGACATTCTCGATCTTCTTTGCCCGTGTTCTCAGGCGTGGATCCGGGAACTCAAGGATATCTAGTATAGCCATGGAGTTTCGTCTAATACCTCTAGTAATGGAGTAACTTGTGCTGCTAAGATTATGATCGTGTTGAATATATTGGTGATAATCTCGTGACGCTCTTTTATCGAGAGTGTGTTTTTCTTAACACGAGTCGGTTCAAATACAATTTGGCTGATAGCAGTTGTAGTTGACCTATCATTGTACTCTTTTTGCAAATGGGATTCGCCCCATGAAAAAATTTATTGCCTTAATATTGGTCGGCTTGATGTGTTTTCAACAGGCTTATGCGGGAGACAGTATTCTGCGGCCAGGCCATCCTGATAAATATGACGTGAAACAAGGCGATACGCTTTGGGACATCGCGACGATGTTTCTGACTGACGCATGGCTGTGGCCGGAGATCTGGCAGGTAAACCCTGGCATTGAGAATCCTCACCTAATTTATCCGGGCGACGAAATTCGGCTAACCTACGTCCAAGGTCAGCCCCAGTTAAGCGTTGCTAGGGGTGAAGCATCCCGGACCGTCAAGTTATCACCTGAGCAGCCCCTCGTATCGGGCGACCGAAATATCAAAATGTCGCCCAAAATTCGGCGAACCGAGCTCGCTAGCGCCATTCCTGCAATTCCTCTCGATGCGATAGCGAGTTTGCTAACAACGGGCAGAATAGTTGAACAACATACTTTGGATGATGCGCCTCATATACTCGCTGGAAAGGCAGATCGTCTGTTGTTCGGTCCAGGAGATGGATTATATGCGCGCGGTAATTGGCCGATTGAAGAGCCCTCGGTTTTCGGCATCTTTCGCAAGGGCGAAGTCTATATTGATCCTGAAACAGGTGAAGTTTTGGGTTACGAAGCAAGAGAAATTGGTACGGCGTCGGTTGATTCACGCGAGGGTGAACTTTATTCAATGACCTTGACGTCTGTGAAAGAAGATGTGCGTATAGGCGATCGTTTGCTACCCACTGAAGAGCGCCGCGTCGAATCGACATTCTTTCCCACTGCGCCGTTAGGAGAAATCGACGGCGTGATTATGACTGTGCTGGGCGGGGTTACCCAAGTGGGACGCAATGATGTCGTTGCGATTAACCGCGGCTTGGAAAGCGACGTGAATGTAGGGACAATATTGGCGATTCACAAAAAGGGCAAAATCGTAAGAGATAAAGTCAATAACGATTCCATTCAGCTCCCTTCTGAACGCGCTGGGATTTTGATGGTATTTCGTAGTTTCGATAAGATGTCTTATGGTCTGGTCTTGGAGACCGAGCGGGCGTTACGAGTAGGAGATACCCTACACAATCCTTAGCACTTTGCTCTAAAAATCGAAACAGGAATGAATCTAAGATAGTCATCTTACCGAATTAGATCGCGTTAAGATGGTCGCTCAACTCGAAAAGCTTATAGCGTTGAATAACGTCACAACCGGTTACGCTGCATTGGGACGTTATGCCGCAGAATTCCCTAGTTTATCGGCTTTTTTTGCTGATTTTAATTTCGAGCACAACTTGCCGGGGCTTTCCAGCAACATTCGATCAGCGTTACGTCGTCCCAGCAGAGAGCTCAAGCGAAAAATAAATCAGGACCTGACTTGGCTGGACAAGACAGACCGCCATCTGATCAGCCTGTTTGAGCCTGAATACCCCGCACTGCTAAAACAAACATATGACCCTCCCTTGTGTCTATTTGCACAGGGCAACATTGCGCTCTTGAACAAACCTCAAATCGCTATTGTTGGTAGCCGACGGGCGACCGCTGTAGGTCAAAAAATTGCGACGGAATTTGCCGCAAAACTCTCCGAAGTTGGTCTGGTAATCACCAGTGGAATGGCGACAGGAATAGATGCTGCGGGTCATCAAGGTGCTCTTAGCCGTGGCACTATTGCGGTGCTCGGTACCGGTTGTGATCGCGTTTACCCCCTGCGCAACGAGCGTTTGATGATCCGGATTAAAGAAAACGGGTTGCTCATTTCCGAATACCCTCTTGGTAGAGAGGCGAGACCTTACCAATTTCCGCAACGCAACCGCATAGTGACCGGTATGAGCTTAGGGACCATCATTGTTGAGGCGGCGGAGAAAAGCGGTACGCTCATCTCCGCCAGATTAGCTATGGAGCAAGGGCGGGAGGTTTTCGCGATACCGGGTTCGATATATGGCAATCAGAACAAGGGCTGCCACAGGTTAATTCAACAAGGCGCGAAATTGGTGCAATCGATAGAGGATATCTTGGAAGAGCTCCCGCTTATCGGCATTGATGTTTCGACTTCAAATCTCCGCACATTGCCCCGATTAGATAACGTTGAATTAGATAGGGCGGAGACATCGATTCTGGCGCATCTATCTTCATTGCCGATGAGTGTCGACGAATTATTTGAGGTCACCTCGATCCCTTTGACCGAGATCATTACGTTGATGCTTTCACTCGAAATGAAGGGGTTTGTGGACCTTGAGCCTGCCGGCTATGTTCGAAGTCGCTAGCTTCCGTTGCAAGGATTAGGGGACTAGGGTAAGTTTCCCTTTTTTGTGGTTCCCCTAACATCTAGGAGTTTTTAATGGGTACGCCGTTTGTAGCAATTTTGATGGGATCTGATTCTGATTTGCCAGTGATGGAAGCTGTGTGGCAAGTATTAAAGAAGTTCGACATCGCCTATGAGGTAAGAATAACAAGTGCGCATCGAACGCCAGAAGATACTAAAAGCTTCGTGACCGATGCTGATAGCAGAGGTTGTGTTGCGTTTGTCGCCGGCGCAGGTATGGCGGCTCACTTGGCGGGCGCTGTTGCGGCCTCAACATTGAAGCCTGTGATCGGTGTTCCGATCGATTCTGGACCTCTTCAAGGCTTTGATGCGCTGCTGTCGACTGTTCAAATGCCTGGAGGGATTCCCGTTGCCTCTGTTGCAATTGGCAAAGCCGGCGCGAAAAATGCGGGATATCTTGCTGCACAAATTATCGGTGTGTCTGACTCTGACGTTAGACAAAAGTTGATTGATGAGCGAGCGGTAAATGCTCAAGCAATTCGAGATAAAAACGACGCATTGAACTTTTCTTGAGCTTGTTACTTTCTCCTAATTACATTGCCCGTCATTTGGCGCCGGGGGAAACCATTGCCTACCCCACAGAAGGTGTGTGGGGGTTAGGTTGTCGACCGGATGATCAACAGGCTGTGGAAAAGATACTATTGCTGAAGGGGCGTTCCTGGACCAAAGGGTTAATTTTAGTTGCTTCAGAACTTGATCAACTCACGCCTTATATTGCCTCGATTAGTGAACAGCAAAAATTGTCGATCAGAGAATTCTGGCCAGGCGCCGTTACCTTTTTAATCACGAAGACAGACAGCGTGCCAACATGGATATCAGGTACAAGTGATAAAGTAGCCGTTCGCGTCAGCAATCACCCAACGGTGATCGAGTTGTGTAACGAATTGGGTGGTCCGCTCGTTTCAACCTCTGCAAACCCTGCGGGGGAAATAGCGGCGGAAAGCGCAGCGGCTGTGGTGCAGTACTTCGGCACAAAGATTAACTACATTTGCGAAGGTGAACTCGGTGGCCATAAAGGCGCGAGTGAAATCAGAGACTTAGAAACTGGGGCGCTCCTGCGAGCGGCAATTATATGATGCTTGTTGGTGTATTTGGTAACCCAGTGGAACACAGTCGATCGCCTGAAATTCACCAGGCGTTTGCTGAGCAGGTTGGGTTAGAAATTGAATACAGAAAAATACTTGTACCGCTGGACGAGTTCAATAAAACAGCGGATGCTTTTTTAAACGAAGGTGCGCTCGGGTTTAATATCACTGTGCCCTTCAAATCGGACGCGTTCAACTACTGCTCTGTTCGCTCTAAAGAAGCAGAACTTGCGGGCGCGGTTAATACAATAATAAAGTTAACAGACGGAACTATTAAGGGGCACAACACCGATGGGCTTGGCTTAGTAAATGATATAATCAAGAATATGAGATGGATTCTAGAAGGTAAGAGAATACTAATCTTAGGTGCTGGCGGTGCGGTACAAGGAATTATTGGCAGTCTATTGACGGAATGTCCAAGACACATTCACATCTATAATAGGACGCTGAGTAAAGCCCGAGCCTTAGTTGATTCTTTTACTTCCGAAAACGTATTAGCGATAGACAAAGACGGGCTTCAGTCTGACTATGATGTGATTATCAGCGGCACATCAGCCGGTTTGACCGGAAATGTTGGAGACGATCTGCCGGCGTTTATCGTTGGTCCTTCGACCAAGGCTTATGATTTGATTTATTCAACGAGCCTTACCCCCTTTCTTCGATGGGCGAAAGATAGTGGTGCCGTCGAATGTGTTGATGGGTTAGGGATGCTTGTCGAACAGGCAGCTTTTGCTTTCGAAATCTGGACGAATAAACAAGTAGTTACAACGAACGTCATAAATAAATTACGCGATAGTTAACAAAACATTAGATCGGCACTAGAGTCTATTATGCAAAATCCCTTATTGGATAAAAATGAGTTACCGCCTTTCGGCTCGATCAAAGCGGAACATGTTGTTCCCGCAATTAAAAAACTGATCGATGATGGCCGTGACGAAATTGATGCGCTGCTTGATGCAGGGAAAAACAATTGGCATGAGCTGGTAGAAGTCGTTGAAGAAGTAAACGATAGACTATCACAGGCCTACTCGCCCGTTAGCCATATGAATTCTGTCGTTAATACGGCAGAACTAAGAGATGCCTATAACGAAATTCTGCCCCTGGTTTCTGCCTATCACACAGAGCTTGGCCAGAATAAAAGACTGTTTGATGCCTACCTTGCTATCAGCAAAAGCGATGAGTTTGAAACGCTCGATATCTCACAGAAGAAGGCCTTGGAAAATGCAATTCGAGATTTTCATTTGTCGGGCATCGACCTCTCTGACGCCGACCAGCAGCATTTCTCTGACATTTCTAAAAGACTCTCGGAGTTGTCGAGCCAGTTTAGCGATAATGTGTTGGACGCGACAATGGCGTGGTCGAAGCTGATTACGGATAGGGGTGAGTTGCCTGGCTTGCCACAGAGTAGTCTCAATGCAGCGGCTCAATTGGCGGAACAAAAAGGTCACAAGGGTTATCTTTTTACGCTTGATTTTCCAAGCTATTTCCCGGTTCTCGGCTACTGCGAAAATCGAAAACTCAGACAAGAAATGTATGAAGCCTATGTGACGCGAGCATCTGATAAAGGGCCAAATGCAGGCGAGTTCGATAATTCCGCATTGATGATAGAAATACTCTCTCTGAAACAAGAGCAGGCTGCTTTGTTGGGCTTTGCAAATTTTGCTGAGATGTCATTGGCGACAAAGATGGCGCATGACACCTCGCAGGTGAGCGAATTCCTTAATGACCTTGCGGCCAAGGCCAAGCCAAAGGCTGTAGTTGAGTTCGCTGAAATTTGCGACTTCGCACTCGAGAAGTTCGGCGCAGAAATCGTAGAAGCTTGGGATGTCAGCTTCTACGCTGAAAAATTGAAGGAAGAGAAATTCAATGTGTCTGAAGAAGCATTGAAACCCTACTTTCCTGCAAACACTGTGCTTAAAGGTATGTTTGAAGTCGTGCACCGCCTGTTCGACATTGATGTTAGAGAGAGTCAGGGTGTTGAAACCTGGCATGAAGATGTGAAAACCTATGATGTTGTGCGTGACGAATCAGTCATCGCTCGTTTTTATCTCGATTTATACGCGCGCGAGAACAAGCAAGGTGGTGCTTGGATGGATGATTGCCGCGCGAGACGCATAACTGCCGATGGAGGCTTGCAGTTACCGGTTGCCTATCTAACCTGTAATTTCAGTGGTCCGGTAGGGCACGTGCCCGCATTGTTGACCCACGATGAGGTTGTTACGCTTTTCCATGAATTCGGCCACGGTTTACATCACATGATGACCCGCGTTGAGTGTGCGAGTGTTTCTGGGATTAATGGCGTTGCGTGGGATGCAGTCGAATTACCCAGTCAACTAATGGAAAATTGGTGCTGGCAGCCTGAAGCGCTTGCGTTCATTTCAGGACATTACAAAACTGCTGAGCCTTTGCCTGCTGAGATGCTAGACAATATGATCGCGGCCAAGAATTTTCAGTCTGCAATGATGACGGTAAGACAATTAGAATTCTCGAGTTTTGATTTTGTTTTGCATTCTGACTTTGACCCAGCTGTCGATGGTCAAATATTGCAGATTCTTGACAAGGTTCGAGAGTCTGTTGCAGTCGTACCCGCGGCCAAATTCAACCGTTTCCCGCATGCTTTTTCTCACATATTTGGCGGCGGTTATGCGGCCGGCTATTACAGCTATAAATGGGCCGAAGTTCTTTCAGCTGACGTCTTTGAGAAGTTCGAGTCAGAAGGCATTTTTAACCGACAAACAGGTGAAAAGTATCTGTCCTGTATTCTTGAAGTCGGCGGCTCGGTTGATGCAATGGAGATGTTTGTCGCATTTCGAGGAAGAGAGCCTCAGGTCGAGGCATTGCTTAGGCAAGACGGCATACTATAGTGCAATGCAAAAATCAGCCCCACCAATGGAGCAATAATGGCTAACAAAGCGCGATTTATATCCGGTGCTGTTTGTCCATCCTGCCAACTAGTAGACAAACTGGTGTTAGAGGATATCGAAGGGGTTTCGACCAGACGCTGCGTGCGCTGCGGGTTTAATGACAATCTTGAGCTGGAAAACAACCTTGAGTCGACGGATGGTCAGCAGTCTGACAATGATAGTCAAGCTGAAGAGTGGCAGCCTATCAGGTTTGACGAGTAGCTAGCGATCAGAAGCCCTGTTGATCGAGCTTTTGGCGCAAACACAGTCGACTAGGGCAATGATCGACATTTTACGCCCTAAGCAAACCCCTACAGACGCAAGACCTAACGCGATGTTATTGGCTAGTGTCATCAATTATTCAGCCGGTGGCCTGTCCATAGTTTGATTTGCATCATCAAGTGTTGCGACGAAATTTGTGACAATGGCTTTTAGTGAAAGGTTCGTTTGCGGTCTGAGCGAGGTCAATGTCGCGTTGAGTTGTGCCATTTTAAATTGTACTTCCCTAGGTTCATGTCAGAAAGGGGTGCTACATACGCTGGGATTTCAGTTAATAATTGGGGCGTCGACCTATTTTGATAAATATAGACCGATAAATAGGAGTGATAAGGCGCGGTACTGGACGAGGAAAAAGCCAATTAGGCAGCATCTTTACGCTATTGCTGGTTGAGAAACGACACGGCATTGCTATAATTGCGCTCCTTTCTTGGGGAGCTTGGCTATTGCGTAAATGAGCAGCACGGTGTGCTGATCGAAACGCGCTAAACCGCAACCAGAGAAAACGATATTAGGCATCAAGCTAGATTTAGTAGAACGGAATAATTCAAAAAGCTCAAAAAGCTCAACACCTACCAGAGGTAAAGCCTCGCGCGCGTTCAGTTGCTATGAATGTTAGGTAGGTCGGTTTGAATTTAAAGCGCCAAAAATTTTGCGCGACATACTGGTCGCAAGAGTGTTGGTGTACGTAAGTTAGTTCGAAACTTAAAATTCATACCAGGCTGATATTTGTCGGCTTGGTCAGATTTACATAAAAAATTGGAGTTCTTGGAATGGATAAAGCGAAGCGGTGTAAGTGGCTAATTGCTTTGTCGCTACTTATGTCGTCGAGTCTTGCGTTTGCAGACTGGTCGGCATTGAACATGAGGCAGGGGGTTACCGAAATAAGCCAAGAGGTTTATGGACTCCACATGATTATGTTCTGGGTCTGCGTCGTCATTGGTGTTTTGGTTTTTGGAACAATGATCATTTCAATGCTGATGCACAGAAAATCGTTAGGCGTTAAGCCAGCGACTTTTCACGACAACACTACGATTGAAATCGCATGGACTATCGTGCCGATCATTATTTTAGTGGTACTCGCGATCCCAGCGACCACAACGTTGACGAAAATGTACGATACCGGCGATACAGAAATGGATATTGAAGTCAGAGGTCTGCAGTGGAAATGGCAGTACACCTACTTGAATGACGATCCATCAAAGGAAATCAGCTTTATTAGCTCGATGATCACGCCTCAAGAAGAAATCTACAACCGGGCGCCAAAGAGAGAGAATTACCTTCTTGACGTCGATAATGAGTTGGTCATACCCATTGACACGCGTATCCGGTTTTTGATTACTTCCGGTGATGTTATTCACTCGTGGTGGGTGCCTGATTTCGCCCTGAAAAAAGACGCGATTCCGGGTTTTATACATGAGCTTTGGACGATTGTAGACACGCCAGGAACTTACAGAGGTAAATGTACCGAGTTATGCGGTCCATATCATGGCTTCATGCCAGTCGTTGTAAGGGCTGTAGAGAAAGATGAATATGCAGCTTGGCTACTCGAGCAACAGGCTGAAGCAGAGAAAGTGTTTGAGATTGTTGGTAAGCAATGGTCCGAAGAAGAGTTGATGGTCGAGGGTGAAGAGGTTTACCTACGAGCTTGCGCATCCTGCCACCAAGTTAATGGAAGGGGACTACCGCCTGCCTTCCCTTCTTTGGTAGGACAAGGACTTGCAGTCGGTCCGATCGAAGACCATATCGACATCGTTCTAAACGGCAAGCCGGGTTCTGCAATGCAGTCCTTCAGCAAGCAGCTTAATGCAGCCGAGATAGCGGCGGTGATTACCTATGAAAGAAAATCATGGGGTAATCAGGCTGAGTCAGTTCAGCCGAAAGAAATTTTTGAAATGTTAGAGGCCCAATAGGAGACCAAGATGAGTGCAGTTATTGAAGAACATCATCACGACGATCATCACCATGGCCCAGCAAAAGGTATTATGCGATGGGTTTTTACGACTAACCATAAAGACATTGGAACGCTGTACCTTTGGTTCAGTTTTGCGATGTTCCTTTTGGGTGGTTCATTTGCACTGGTAATTCGCGCTGAACTATTCCAGCCAGGCCTGCAGATTGTAGAACCTGAATTTTTTAATCAGATGACGACCATGCATGGTCTGATCATGGTGTTTGGTGCTGTAATGCCAGCCTTTGTTGGCTTGGCTAACTGGTTAGTGCCTATGATGATCGGTGCGCCGGACATGGCTCTACCCAGAATGAACAATTATAGCTTCTGGATTCTACCTTTCGCTTTTACGATGTTAGCCAGCACCTTGCTTATGGAAGGCGGCGGACCTAACTTTGGATGGACCTTTTACGCGCCATTATCGACGGAGCAAGGGCCGCCTAGTACGACCTTCTTCATCTTTGCTGTGCACTTGATGGGTATTTCCTCGATCATGGGTTCTATTAATGTCATCGTGACAATTTTGAACCTCAGAGCGCCTGGCCTCACCCTGATGCAAATGCCTCTATTTGTTTGGACTTGGCTCATTACAGCGTTCCTTCTAATTGCTGTAATGCCTGTTCTTGCCGGTGTTGTGACAATGATGTTGATGGATATTCACTTTGGCACAGCCTTCTTTAATGCAGGCGGTGGCGGTGACCCGGTATTATTCCAGCATGTATTCTGGTTCTTCGGTCATCCAGAAGTCTATATCATGATTCTGCCAGCCTTTGGTGTTGTGTCAGCAATCATTCCAACTTTCGCTCGTAAGCGTCTATTTGGTTATGCCTCAATGGTTTACGCAACATCGTCCATCGCTTTCTTATCGTTCATCGTCTGGGCACACCACATGTTTACTGTTGGTATGCCACTCGCTGGTGAGCTGTACTTTATGTATGCGACGATGCTGATTGCAATTCCAACGGGTGTGAAGGTATTTAATTGGGTCGCAACGATGTGGCAAGGTGCTATGACGTTTGAGACGCCAATGCTGTTCGCGATTGCCTTTGTGATTCTGTTCACGATCGGTGGATTGTCAGGTTTGATGCTCGCAATCGGACCCGCTGACTTCCAGTACCACGATACCTACTTTGTTGTCGCGCATTTCCACTATGTACTTGTGCCCGGGTCTGTATTTTCCATCATGGCGGCTGTTTACTACTGGCTACCTAAATGGACCGGTAACATGTACGACGAAGCGCTGGGCAAATTGCACTTCTGGCTCTCCTTCGTCGGTATTAATGTACTGTTCTTCCCGCAACACTTTGTTGGTCTAGCAGGTATGCCTCGACGTGTCCCTGACTACAATCTGCAATTTGCTGACTACAATATGGTGTCATCGGTTGGTGCATTCTTATTCGGCTTCTCACAACTCTTGTTCCTATTCATAGTGATCAAGTGTGTACGAGGCGGCGTGAAAGCAACGGATCAGGTTTGGGAAGGTGCGCACGGATTGGAATGGACTATTCCATCACCGGCGCCTTACCATACGTTTACAACACCACCAGATCTTAAAGATATATCAGAAGCCCACGGCTAAGGTTGGATTCAATTGAACGAGTCGAAGCAGTTAGATAGTGCCAAACGCGGAGCAGCCAAACTTGTTTTGGTTGTTGTCGGCATGTTTGGTTTTGGTTTCGCGCTCGTTCCTTTGTATGACATCATCTGTGATGTCACCGGTCTTAATGGTAAGACTAGCGGCAAATATGTATCAGAGCAGTCGCTTAAAATCGATGAAGAACGCACCGTTACGATTCAGTTTCTGGCGAATAATAATGCTGGAATGCCTTGGGAATTCCGGCCGGTTTCGCGGTCGCTCGAGGTAACGCCGGGCGAGCTGAACGCAACGGAATTTTTCGTGAGAAACCCAGCGAAGAGCTCTATCACAGGGCAGGCCGTACCAAGCGTCACACCGTTTCGAGCAGCGAAGTATCTGCACAAAACAGAGTGTTTCTGTTTCGAACAGCAACAACTGGCCAGTGGTGAGACTTTGCAGATGCCATTGCGATTCATTATTGATAGCGAAATGCCAAAAGATATTACTAAGTTAACCTTGTCGTATACTTTATATGACATTACTGAACAAGTTTCAGGTGATCTGGCGGCTGACTAGTCGCTGCCAGTAACCCCGTTTTGATGGAGAGAAAATATGTCAACTACGTCTAATGAGGCTTACGAGCCCTATTACGTGCCAGAACAAAGCAAGTTGCCAATATTTGCATCGATTGGCATATTTCTGACCGTATACGGTATGGGAAATATCCTTATTGATATGTCTGCGGGTGAAGACCATTCACTTGGCATATGGATACTAATGACAGGCGGCCTTGTATTAGGCTTCACTCTGTTCACATGGTTCAGCACGGTTATCAAAGAAAATCATGCGAAGATGTATAGCGCTCAAATGAATCGATCGTTCGTCTGGGGCATGAGCTGGTTTATCCTTTCTGAGGTCTTCTTCTTCGCTGCATTTTTTGGCGCACTGTTCTACGTAAGAATGTTTTCCATTGACTGGATCGCCGGAGAAGGCGGACGTGGTCCAAGCGACATGCTTTGGCCAGGTTTTGAGGCTGCATGGCCTCTACTAAACACACCGGACATGGAACGATTCCCGGGTGCGCATACATCAATGGGCTGGTTTGGGCTACCTCTGGTAAATACAATTTTGCTGGTTGCTTCGAGCTTCACCGTTAATATTGCTCACCATGGAATTAAAGAAGGTAATCGTCAGAAGCTTGTACTTTGGCTAGCGATCACCGTTGCTCTTGGAATAGCATTTCTTATCTGTCAGGTACTTGAGTATCAGCACGCCTATGACGAACTAGGTCTGACGCTGAATGCCGGAATTTATGGCACAACCTTTTATATGTTGACCGGTTTTCATGGTGCGCACGTAACACTAGGTACATTTATGCTAGCTGTGATGTTGGGACGTGCTATTAAAGGTCATTTCCGCGACGACGACTGCTTTGGTTTCGAAGCCGCTGCTTGGTATTGGCACTTTGTTGATGTTGTATGGATTGGTTTGTTTGTTTTTGTCTACATCTTAGGAAGTTAAACCTTCCTCGATTGATACAGATAGATTGTGACATTAAAAAATGACCTTGCTATGCAAGGTCATTTTCGTTCTAAACTGTGTTTTCCGATATCCAGCAAGGTTTGATTTAGCCCTGATTATTGTACCAAGGGGATGAAACGACAAGATCACCGGACCAGACACCGTAGCCAATAGCTACCAACAGTAGCCCCGCAAGGGACACGCGGACCAACAGCATATTGGCGGTACGTTTACTGTCGCCGCCTTGATCAACGATAAGCGTGAAGAATGCTCTGCCGAGCGCAACTATGTTGCCGATAAAAAGCAGAACAATAATGATCTTTAACCACATGATGAAGAACCTCGATAAACACAATGACTCTACTATACTGCCTCAATGGTAATCAATCATGGAAATCTGAGCGGGTTGCAATATCGTGCGTATAAATTGGAAACTCACTATCTTCAGCGTCTTTTTTCTTTTGCTATTTCTTCGTTTAGGTTTTTGGCAAATTGACAGGAGTTATGAAAAGGAAGCCTTGATAAAGGAAGACAAGATCAGACGCGCGCAGTCTGGCGTGCCGATCACGGGCCTCCCCGAAGCGTTATCGCAATTGGATGGACAGCCGATCAAACTCACCGGCTACTTTATGGCAGAGCAAACAGTGCTTCTTGATAATGTGGTACTAAAAGGCAATGTGGGCTTTGAGGTGATGGTACCGTTCCATGACACTGCGTCAGGTCTGAACGTACTAGTAAATAGGGGCTTTGTCCAAATGGGGCGAACGCGTTCGGATGCACCAGTGGTGCCGCCCTTGCTGATAGGCGAGCAAACAATCGAAGGTAATGTTTACGTGACAAAGCGTGTTAACGAAAAGACGGAAACAATGGACTTTGCAGACAATCAGTTACGTATTGTCCTAAGTAAGGACCCACTTGCCTTAGGGGGCTTACTTGGCGCAAATGTTTTCAACCACCTAGTTCGATTATCAGAACAGGACCCTAATGCATTGCCGCGCTACTGGCCCCTAGTGACGATGAAGCCAGAAAAGCACTTCGGGTACGCGATAACATGGTTTTGTATGGCAATTGCTGTCGCCCTATCGTTTGCGGCATTTATGTATCAAACAAACAGAGAAAAGCCTAATGAGTGACGAAGTGAGAAAAAGCCGAAAAACTTTGGTCACCCTTTTTGCGATTGGGTTGGTGCCAGTTATTATTGCGTGGACTGTTTACAATTTCTTCCCCGAGCTGCTGCCTGTCACAAAAACAAATTTGGGGACGCTAATATCGCCGCCTGTATCGCATCAGATTGCTGATGTTTCAATTGGCGAACGAAAGTGGTCATTGCTCGTGCCGGTGGGCGAGACTTGCGATGCGGACTGTCAGCAAAGGTTCTATTTTGTTCGGCAGGTAAATATTGCGCTGGGCAAAAATTCTGACAGAGTTCAGCGAATAATCGTTGCCGACAGCAAAACTTCGCTCGCTGCAATTGAGCAAGAGTATCCAGAGCTCATTCGGGTTGACTCATCGATGGCGCAATTCCGCAAAGCACTTGAGTCGGCCGTATCGAAGCCGGTATCTGGCAATTATATTTACCTAATGGATCCAAACGGCAATATCATGATGTTCTACACGCTAGAGCAAGCAGGCAAACCGATGCTTAAAGACATTAAGCACCTTTTGAAGATCTCCAATATTGGCTAGGAAACCTGAATTTCCCGACCAATTTCGTTAATATGCGCTTCACCGTAGAAGCTTAGATAGAGTAACTAGAAAAATCGTGGCAAATCTTGATTACACGCAGACGTTAGAAACCCCGTTGTGGCGGGACTACCTTGAGATGTGCAAACCTCGAGTTGTTTTACTGATGTTGCTGTGCGCGACGGTCGGCATGTTCCTAGCGACACCTGGCATGGTGCCCATTGACGTTCTTGTTATTGGCAATATTGGTATTGCCCTTGTAGCTGGTTCAGCTGCAGCCCTTAATCACCTCGTTGACTCGAAGATTGATGCTGATATGGCAAGAACCAAGGCTCGCCCGATGGCGCAAGGTAGAGTGTCCAACCGGCAAGGCGCAATGTTCGTTGCGATCACGGGTCTTGTTGGATTTGGGTTGCTCATGGTCTTCATCAATCCACTGACAGCTTGGCTAAACTTTGCCTCATGGGTTGGCTACGGCATTATCTATACAATGTATTTAAAAAGAGCGACGCCACAAAACATCGTTATTGGCGGCCTATTTGGCGCAGCACCACCACTATTTGGCTGGACTGCCGTCACTAACAGCCTCGATGGCGGCGGGCTTTTGTTAGTCCTCATAATCTTTGCTTGGACGCCTCCACATTTCTGGGCGCTGGCAATCGAACGAAAGGAAGAGTACAAGAAAGTGGATGTGCCGATGCTGCCCGTGACCCATGGTGTGCAATACACAAAACTCCATATCGTGCTTTATACGATTATTATGATCCTTGTTACCGTGCTGCCCTTCTTGATCGGAATGAGTAACGTCCTTTATCTCGTTTCTGCTTTGGTACTTGGTGGTATTTTCCTCTATTGGAGTTTGGTGTTGCTTAAGGGTGACAACCGTCAGGCGCCGATGAAAACCTTTCATTATTCCATCGTCTATTTGGGGCTGCTATTTTTGGCGCTGCTAGTCGATCACTACGTTATGCCGGTAGGTAGCTTTGTCTTCATCTAATTCAAATCAGATTACTAAGATTTCACCCAAACAACAGCAAGGTGTAAGAAAAACCTTAGTTTGGATTTTTGGTTTTATTGCGCTGTTCATGGGACTTTTCATCGCTAATTTGCTAACGCCCAAAGGCCTTAGCGACGAGCAGTTATCGGCGGCTGGATACTTCGGCTTTCAACAGCCACGTCCTATTAGTGACTTTAGCCTGACGAACCACAAAGGTGAGTCAGTCTCTCGTGCTGATATTGAGGGTCAATGGTCGTTGATATTCTTCGGTTTCACCTTCTGTCCAGATGTCTGCCCGACAACCTTGGGTGTTTTAAATCGGGCCGTGGGAAATATGAAGCAGAAGCCACAGGTCATCATGGTTTCAGTTGATCCTGAGCGGGATACCCCCAAACAACTAAACAACTATATACCCAGCTTTAACAAAGACTTTGTCGGATACACCGGTGATTTTGACGCAATAGTTAAATTGGCAACGGAACTTAACTCTGCATTTGGCAAGGTCCCTGGTCGTGAGCCAGGCACGTATACGGTCGACCACACCGCCAGTATCATAGTGATTAATCCCGATGGTCGATATGCCGGTTTTATTAAGGCACCTCATCAAGCATTAAGCATAACTAAGGTTCTTGATTCGCTTATGTTATAAAGTATCTGCACCATTGGTTATTTGTTCGTTGATCGCACCATGATTTAGTAACATGAAAGATTGACACTTTTTATTCTTGACGAGTACTTTTAAACTAATCGCCCTAATCACGGAACTAGATTTATAAAACGTGTCCTGTAGCAATCTCACAGATCAGTACAACAAGGTTCGTCGCGACACAATTGATTTCTGTAAACCGCTAGAAACGGAAGACTATCTAATTCAGCCCATGGATGATGCCAGCCCGCCGAAATGGCACTTGGCGCACGTAACATGGTTTTTCGAAACGTTTCTACTAAAACCTAACCTTAAAAACTATCGACCCTTTAATGAGTCCTTTGAGGTGCTGTTCAATTCTTATTACAACGGCATCGGTGAGCAATTTCCTCGTTCAAAAAGAGGCCACCTGTCACGCCCGACTGTTGCTGAAACGCTCGTATACCGCGATTACGTCGATGAACATATGAACAAACTTCTGAGGCAAGACTTGCCGGACGAAATTCTTTTTGCTGTTTCACTAGGGATTCATCATGAGCAACAGCACCAAGAGCTGCTGTTCACCGACATAAAATACAACCTTGGACATAACCCACTTCATCCCGCTTACCAAAGGGTGCCGACATACGAGCAGGTTGACCTAACAAAAAGAATACCGGATATAGCGTACCGCGCGTTTAAGGGCGGCATCTATGAAATGGGAGCAAATCGACCTACTGCAGACAAGTTTGTCTATGACAACGAGTCACCCATTCACGAGGTGCTGCTGCGAGATTTCCAAATTGCTGATCGTTTGGTGACAAATCGAGAGTATTTAAATTTCATAGAATCAGATGGTTATGAGCAGCCGGCGTTGTGGTTATCGGATGCTTGGACGAGTATTGCGGCTCAAAAACCTCATCCGTTGTATTGGCGCCAAATAAATGGGGATTGGTTTGAGTACACACTGAACGGACTCGTTCCTCTTCGCCTTGATGCACCCGTTTGTCACGTTAGTGGTTATGAAACTGACGCTTATGCAAGATGGCTTGGTCAAAGGTTGCCAACGGAGGCGGAGTGGGAAATTGCTGCTCGAGATTTGAGCCTAGTGGGCAACTTTGTTGATACAGGCAAGCTTCACCCTCAAACCTTGACCGATACGCAAACCTCTCATCAAATGTATGGTGATGTTTGGGAATGGACTTCAAGTGGCTATAGTCCCTACCCCGGTTTCGAAGAGTTCCCCGGCAAACTCGGCGAATACAATGGCAAATTTATGGCGAACCAACTTGTTCTAAGAGGAGGTTCCTGCGTGACATCAGCCGATCATATTCGTTTAACCTATAGGAATTTTTTCTATCCGAAGGATAGATGGCAATTTACCGGTATTCGGCTCGCTCAAGATTGTTGAGCGTTAAGATTATATAAACTAGGCCTCGTGTCTGAATCGATTCAGTACGAACTTCATGAGTAAGCGATTCTTGAGGCCGACCTTTACGCATTTCGTGCCATTCAACGATGAGCTGGGTTGTATTCAGGTGTTTCGTGAGCGTCTTATGATGCAACACGTTGACGTGTTGGGTAAAACGATTGAGCTCAGCAAAAGCGAAATGATTCACACAGTAGATTCATTTAAGTACGCTGTGCCTGAAGTAGAAAAAATGGTTCGCTCTGCAGGTTATGATGAGTTTCAGTACCGGGCGGACTAAAAAAAGGGTTCATAATTTTCTATTTATCTTAGCTTTGAACCCGTGCTTAGTGTGTTCTAAGAAAGCAATTTCAATAGGTCTAAAAATTCATTCGGGTTTTTTAAAGGTTTTCCCTCTGCTCCTCCACTAAGCACTCTCGTTAGATAAAATCTTAGCGCCGCATACCGCTGAAACATTCCTAACATTTCTAGCTCCGTCGCCGTGAGCGGGCGAACTTGATTATAACCTTCTATGACCGACCTGCGTTTCTCTTCAGAAAATTCGCTACCTTGAGCAAAGCACCAATCATTGATACAAATGGCGATATCGAGAACCAAAAAATCTTCGCATGCGTGATAAAAATCGATGATTCCTGATAGCTCCCCATTAAGAAATAATGTGTTGTCACGGAACAGGTCTCCATGAATGACGCCGCGCGGTAACTCATCACCATGAGATGAAGATTCTAGTAGATGGTATTGTTTTGCTGTTTCGGCTAACAACAGCGAGGTCGAGGCGTCCAAATTCGACTGAATGGAATCAAGTGTCGCTGTAACCCAAGAATCACTATAGGGGTTCGCGCGGGTGCGTTTTAAACCCTTGGCGGATTGGTGTAGCTCGGCTAGCGCTGAGCCAATCTGTACACAATACGCAGGTGTAACTTCGGTTGGATGCTGGCCCGGTAGCCGCTCGACGAGAGAGGTAGGTTTGCCGCAAAAAATTGTCCCCGTCATTCCATCCAACGTTTGCAACGGACGCGGAACTGGCAGACCACGACGGTGAATTTGTGTCATCAAATCGTTGAAAAATGGCATGTCGTCAAAGGAGATGCTCTCTGCGATCGTCAGTACATATTCTGTTGATACGGTTTGATCTGCAATTTCTATAAAGTAATTAGAATTCTCAATACCTTGGGTGATCGGTGTAAACTTTACCAGTTCACCAAGCTCGTACATGATGAGGTATCGAGACAAGGATTCCGAAGAGAACGTCGTGAATGCCGCCATTATTTGCCTATGTGTCTGTTACCTGACTGTCCGGCTATCGCCTGGCGCTTAAGTACGTGGCTTTAGGTTGCAGAGTTACCACTCGAATAAGACCCATTGAGGGTACAATTTGTTTGCGTGGTCGAGTCCTTCATAGTGGGGTGAGCCATCGCCAGGTACCATATAGTAGGGTTTGCCTCGCTTTGGAACGATCTTGATCATCAGTAAATAGCCGTTAACGCGATATTCATAGATTGTCTTATCTTCACCCGCGACGATTTCGACGTCGCTCTCGGCGATCTCTTCTTTGCTGGGGATATATACTTCAGAGGCGAACGTTTGCGCGCTCGTGGCAGCGCAGAAGATAAGCAGAAAAACATGAACAAAGATTGATATGTCAGATCGGTTCACAGTATGGTTCCCCAAATCGTAAAAGCTGGTTCGTAACCGCCGTTTCTCAACGCCACTTTGACAAAAAAGCGCGACGAAAATGGCTCCAAATAAACATTCCAACAACGTTTGTCAAAGCGAGTTATCCATGAACAATACGCAATCGCTGGTACTTATTGACGGGTCATCCTACCTGTTTAGAGCATTCCATGCACTACCGAACTTGATGAGCACGAAGGGTGCGCCAACGGGCGCTATCCGAGGTGTTATCAGCATGATAAAGAAACTCATAAAAGAGTACGACGACAGTCAGATTATTGTTGTATTCGACGCGAAAGGGAAGACGTTTCGTAATGATCTTTATGCTGAGTACAAGGCAAATCGAGCAAAGATGCCTGACGAGTTGCGGCTTCAGATCGAACCTATTCAGGACATTATTCGGCTTATGGGTTTGCCCCTCGTCATCGTTAGAGGGTGTGGAGGCCGATGACGTTATTGGTACGCTCGCGCTTGCTAGCGCACAACAAGATCGGCGCGTTGTGATCTCTACTGGCGATAAGGATATGGCGCAGTTGGTCAATCAGCATGTGACACTCATTAACACGATGACTGATACAAAGATGGATCACGAAGGTGTCGTCGAGAAGTTCGGTGTTCGGCCCAATCAAATTATCGATTACTTGGCTCTGGTTGGTGACACGTCTGACAATATTCCAGGGGTTCCAAAATGTGGTCCGAAGACCGCAGTGAAATGGCTCACGAGTTATGAATCCCTCGACGGAGTGATGGAAAACGCGAGCGAGGTTGGCGGTAAGGTGGGCGAATATTTGCGTGAAAGTCTTAACCACCTTCCGATGTCTTATCAGCTCGCAACGATAAAACTGGATGTGGCGCTAGACGTTACAGTTGACGATTTGATTTCGCAGCCCGCTGATGGTGAAGCATTGCGTGCGCTGTTTACTGAATATGAATTTAAGCAATGGGCTGAAGAGCTCGGTGTGGCTGAAAGTGGTGGCGAAGAAGTTCATGAGATCAACGCTAAGAAGGATTATGAGGTCGTTTATTCGAAAGAACGTTTTGAGGCTTGGATTGATCAGTTGAGCAAGGCTGATTTGTTTGCTTTTGATACGGAGACGACCAGCCTGGATTATATGGAAGCTGAACTCGTGGGGGTGTCCTTCGCTATCGAAGAAGGTGTCGCCGCCTATGTGCCTTTATTGCATCGCTACGAAGGTGCACCCGAACAACTTGATACACAGTATGTCTTAGAAAAATTACGGCCACTGCTGCAGAGCAATGATGTACGCAAGGTGGGTCAGAATCTTAAATACGATATGAGTGTTCTCGCCAGATACGACATTGAGATGAAGGGTATTGCTTTCGATACGATGCTTGAATCCTATGTCCTTAATTCAATTGCCTCGCGCCACAACATGGACGACTTAGCGTTGAAATATCTTGGCACCCATACAATTCATTTTGAAGATATTGCAGGCAAGGGGGCGAAGCAAATTACTTTTGACCAGATTGATCTTGATTTAGCCGGCGAGTACGCCGCTGAAGATGCAGATATCACATTGAAACTACACAACGTTCTTTGGCCGAAATTAGAAGCTGAGCCGGCCTTAAGAGAAGTTTTTACGTCAATCGAATTGCCGGTACTATCAGTTCTGTCGCGTATCGAGCGTAATGGCGTGCTGCTGGATGCCGAAATGCTGAATAGTCAAAGCCAGAGTTTGCAAGTTAGGCTAACTGAACTCGAGCAGCAGGCGTATACCCTTGCGGGTGAAGAATTTAATCTCGGTTCACCAAAGCAGTTACAAACGATATTTTTTGAAAAGCTTAGTCTGCCTGTTTTAAAGAAAACACCGAAAGGTCAACCGTCGACAGCGGAACCTGTGTTGCAAGAGTTAGCAATGGATTACGAGCTGCCGCGGGTCATCATGGAATACCGTGGTTTAAGTAAGCTTAAATCGACTTATACAGATCAGCTGCCCCTGCAGATTCACGAATCCACCGGGCGCGTTCATACCTCATACCACCAAGCCGTTACAGCGACAGGACGACTTTCAAGCCAGAATCCAAATCTCCAAAATATTCCAATACGAACAGAAGAAGGGCGACGGGTGAGAAAGGCCTTTATTGCGCAACAGGGATACCAATTGATTGCGGCTGATTACTCACAAATTGAACTTCGCATTATGGCGCATCTCTCAGAGGACCTAGGCCTACTTAAGGCTTTTGCCGCCGGCGAAGATATTCATCGAGCCACGGCCTCGGAAGTTTTCGCGACTGCGATTGATGCGGTTTCAGATGATCAGCGACGCAGCGCCAAAGCGATTAACTTCGGCCTAATCTATGGCATGTCGGCCTTTGGTCTTGGTAAACAATTGAGCATTCCGCGTAATGATGCACAGGAATATATCGACCTCTACTTTGATCGTTATCCAGGTGTTAAAGCTTATATGGATAAGACAAAAGTGCTCGCAGCCGAGCAGGGATACGTTGAGACCCTGTTTGGAAGAAGGCTCTATCTGCCGGAGATCAACACGAGTAACTTCCAGCGCCGACAGGGAGCAGAACGAACAGCGATCAACGCCCCCATGCAAGGGACCGCAGCTGACATCATAAAGTTAGCAATGGTTGATGTTCAGCGGTGGCTTGATATGAATAACGTCGATTCGAAAATCATCATGCAAGTTCACGATGAATTAGTGCTTGAAACCGCGATTCATGAAGTGGATCGAGTCAAGGAGGCCTTGGTAGAGATCATGTCTAAGGCTGCAAACCTCTCGGTGCCTCTGGTTGTAGAGTGCGGCGTGGGCGCGGATTGGGAGGCTGCCCACTAACTAATCGGAATTTCAGTATTCCTCCAGATTGTGACAAGAAAATCGCCGACCTTAACTGGCGGGAAATTTGAACTTTATGCGCAGGGGACAGTCTTAATTATACAATGCATATTTGACGGCGAAACTTCGGCGATTTAATTCCCCCAAAGAACCGAAGAACCCTGGTCCTGATCACATCCTCCGCAACTCGTGATCAGGGCTTTTTTTTGCCTTGAATTTATGCAGGCGGGTATAACTGTTAGCGATTGCAGCGGGTTAGCTGCTGCAATAGAGATATTTTCTCGTTAATACTTTCAAAACGTTTGAACTTTATGCGCAGGTGACAGTCTTAATTACATCATGCATCTTCGATAGCGAAGCTTCGGTGATTTAATCCCCCCAAAGAACCGAAGAACCCCGGCTCTGATCACATCCCCCCAACGCGTGATCAGGGCTTTTTTTTATCTTGAATTTATGCAGACTTATCTATCTGTTAGCGATTGCAGCGGGTTAGCTGCTGCAATAGAGATATTTTCTCGTGAATACTTTCAAAAAACGGTTGAACTTTAGGCGCAGGTAACAGTCCTAATTACATCATGCCTCTTCGATAGCGAAACTTCGGTGATTTAATTCCCCCAAAGAACCGAAGAACCCCGGCCCTGATCACATCCCCCAACGCGTGATCAGGGCTTTTTTTTTCTTGAATTTATGCGGGCAGATCTAACTGTTGGCGATCGCGGCCGGTTAGCTGCTGCAGTAGAGATTGATATTGTCCCGTAAATACTTTCAAAAACATTTGAACTTTAGGCGCAGGTGGCAGTCCTAATTACATGAAGCATCTTCGATAGCGAAACTTCGGTGATTTGATTCCCCCAAAGAACCGGAGAACCCCAGCCCTGATCACATCCCCCCAACGCGTGATCAGGGTTTTTTTTGCCTGTCATCTGCTCGAGCGATTGCGACTAGTTAAGCTGGGTCGATTGTCTCAGTGGTGGTTTCTTCCGGTTCGTCAACCCAAGTTTCAATCTGCTTCATTAAGATCTTCTTACCAATTTCTGCTTGGGCAGAGAAAACCTGTACAGAAACGTTTTTGGGCACCTGTTTCTTGACACTAAACATCGTTGCCTGCTGTGCGCCTCGCTTAAACTTGTCAGCTTTAGTGAGTAGTATATGTATCGGTACTTCAGCTGTTCCCGACCACTCAAGCATCATCAGGTCAAACTCCTTGAGAGGATGACGAATATCCATCACTAGCACTAAGCCCTTAATCGATTGTCGGTTCTGCAGATATTCATCGATGTTGCGATGCCACTCTTTCTTAATGGCTTCCGGGACCTTGGCGTAGCCATAACCGGGTAAATCGACGATGCGAAAGCTGTCCGTGACGGTAAAAAAATTGATAAGCTGAGTTCTGCCAGGCGTTTTACTTGTCCGAGCCAGCTTTCTTTGATCAGTTAGGTAATTTATGGCGCTGGATTTTCCTGCGTTCGAACGACCGCAGAATGCGACCTCAGATCCGACATCTAAGGGGCATTGTGACAACTTACTGGCACTTTTTAGGAAAATTGCCTGATCTAGAGGTAAATTTGATCTAACTTTGGACATGTATGCACCGAAAAACACTTCACAGATTGGGTATATTGCGCACTTTGTATATAATGCGCGCTCATTTTAACACTGCATGCCAATGCATTATTAGGGAATAGCGTGTATAGATTACTGATTGCTTCGATTCTTGTACTTACTTCATCCATTACTCTGGCCGTCGGTAATGCAGATAACGGTGAGACGCTTATAGCGCCATGTGCCGTTTGTCATGGAACTGATGGTATCAGTCCTGCGGGTTCTTTTCCTTCAATTGCTGGGCAGGGAAGTAAGTACCTACTTAAACAATTAAGGGACATAAAGAACGGTGACCGTCCCGCGGTCCTGATGACGGGGGTCCTTGATGACCTTACAGACCAAGAGATGCAAGACATTGCCGCATACTTTGCGTCGAAGGAACGTCAAAAAGGCGCATCGGATGCTTCGCTAGTCGCACTGGGCGAGTCAATCTATCGATCTGGCATCAAGCGAAAGAGCGTTGCGGCTTGTACGTCGTGTCATTTACCTTCTGGAGGAGGTAATAATCAAGCCTCATTCCCAGCGCTCGCCGGTCAATGGCCAGAATATATAGAAGCTCAGCTGAAAGCCTTTAGACAAGGTATCCGTGCTAACGATGGCGATGGCGGCATGATGCGTAAAACGGCTATGGATTTGAGCGATGACGAAATTGCGGCAGTTGCGAACTATATTTATGGTTTGAAATAAATTTGCTAAGCGACTGTAAAGGGCGGTCATCCGCCCTTTTTTTTGATCCTTTTTTGGGAGTCTTGGCCTTTTCGTATACTCAAAACTGAAATACTATACCGTTAACGCTGACCAATAAGATTTAGCACTCAATATTCGAGAGAGAAAATTATGCCAAATTTACGAGTAATTATAACGACGTTTCTATTTCTTCTGCCATTGTCGAACCTAGCGGTCGCTATGGAGTACGAGGAAGGCACGCATTATGTTGAGCTGCAAATTCCTCTCAATACGCGTAACCCCGATAAGATTGAAGTTGCGGAATACTTTTCCTACGGGTGTCCGCATTGCTATCAATTTGAACCGATGATTAGTGCGTGGCATGCAGGTCTGCCCGCTGATGTGGAATTCAGTCGAACGCCTGCAATTTGGAACAAGTCTTATCAGGCGTATGCGCAAACATATTTCACTCTTATCGCGCTGAAGTCGCTAGATAAGGGACATACGGCGGTATTCAATGCGATCCATTCGGAAGGGAGACGGTTGGATAGTCCTCAGGCGATGGCGGGATATTTAGCAGAATTCGGCATTGCACCAGAAGATTTTGCCAAAGCCTACAATTCCTTTGGTGTACGAGCTAGCGTTCAGCAGGCCGATTCTAAGGGTAAGGCGTATCGTTCTGGTGGCGTTCCGGCGATCATCGTGAACGGTAAATATCGAATCGAAGGTGGTATGGCAGGTTCAAACGCAAACATGATTCGCGTCGCCGATTACCTGATAGAGAAAGAGCGCCAACAGATCGCTGCTAGCCAGTAGTTGAGTTGAATGATTAAGAAGCCTGCGATGAAAAAAAATCTCTCCCTGCAACAGGACGATGAAAAGATGTTGGGTTGTGCGCTCGACGATATCATCACTCAACTTCCTCATCGGCTAAGTGACGGCGTGCAAAGATGGATAGATACCACACCGAGCAAAATGGCGGTTGTTTGCGGTGAGCAGCGAGTAAGCTATGGCCAACTCGGCGTGCTTATAAAAGAATGCAAAGAATTCTTAAGTCAAAATAGCGTTCGGGCAGGCGATCGTGTGTTGTTGGTTTGTGAAAACGGCTTGTCGACCTTGGGTTTTTTTCTAGCTGCAAGTGAGCTCAATGTCATCGTCATTGTTGGTAATGCGCGTTTATCCGAGCGTGAAATCAATCTGGTTCAAACAGATTCAGACCCTCGTCTCGTAATTTATACGACGTCAGATTCAACCGATGCTCAACAGCACGCTATCTATGCGTCTGCGCGCAATGTCTCGCTTTCCTTTTCTGAGCTTATGGTAAGTGATGTTTTTGAAGTAGAACCAGAGATCGTTCATGAAGACCCCGTGGATCAAACACTCGCCATGATTTATACGACGGGCACCACCGGCGCCCCTAAGGGCGTTATGTTGACCCATCGTAATCTCACCTTTATCGCTTTCGTATCCGGCCGGCTTCGAGGTATCAGGCCGGGTGACGGTGTTTACTGTGTCTTACCGATGTCGCACGTTTTCGGTCTTTCTGCGGTTTGTGCATCAGTCCTTTTTTCCGGTGGCTGTGTTTTCCTTGATAGTCGTTTTGATGCGAAACAGGTTTTGGCAACGTTAGCTAACGAGCCCATCGTTGGTTTCCTCGGCGTGCCGACCATGTATGCAATGTTGCTGGAGGCGTTGAGTCCAGATTGGCGTGCTGCAAGCCTTCGATTTATGTATTCCGGCGGTTCGCCCATGGAGCCAGATCTAAAGAGAAGAGTTCAGGACGCCTTTGGGCTGAACTTACACAATGGTTATGGTTTGACGGAAAGTGGACCGACCATTTGTCAGACGCGGCAGTCTAATCCGTTGCAGAATACATCGGTCGGTTACTGCCTACCAGGCGTCGAATTAAAAGTTGTTGATAGACTGGGCAAAGCCGTACCCCAAGGGGAAGTTGGTGAGCTTGTGGCGAAGGGACCTAACATTATGAAAGGTTACTTTCGTCGTCCGGAACTTACGGCGGAGGTGCTCATTGACGGCTGGTTCCATACCGGCGATCTCGTCTTTCAGGATGAATCGGGTGCTGTAAATATTGCCGGGCGATCCAAGGAGCTCATTATTCGGTCAGGCTTTAATGTTTATCCACCGGAAGTCGAAGCGGTATTAACCCTTCACCCGCAAGTTAGTCTTTGCGCCGTTGTTGGTCAAAGTAGAGACGGAAATGAAGATATCGTTGCCTTTGTGCAACCGGTTGCAGGCGAGACGTTGGATCATCAAACATTGCTGGATTTGGCTCGTCAAAACCTGTCAGGCTATAAGGTGCCAAATCGGATCATAGAGATGGAGACCCTGCCGGCTGCGTCTTCGGGAAAGATTTTAAAGCATCAGCTGAAACAGTCACTTTAGAGCGCGCTTTGGGTTGTCGCTTCTTCTTCTTCGCTGCGAGACTCATCGACTCTTCGTTTGAGTTCTTTGCCGGGCTTAAAGTGTGGAACAAATTTACCTGGCTTGTGAATGCCGACTTCTCCGGTCTTCGGGTTGCGCACATTCCTCGGCTTGCGATAGTGGTTTGAGAATGTCCCGAAACCCCGAATCTCAATTCTATCTCCGGAAGCGAGGCAGTCAGACATAATTTCGATGATCGTATGAACGGCAAGGTCGACATCTCGGCTCGTAAGTTGGTCGAGTTGATCTGACATCCGTTTTATGAGTTCGGATTTATTCATACTTTTCTTTCACTTGTCCGCTTCACGTTCTAAATCGCTATACTACGAGAATATATACTAATATCAATAGTTTATGTACAAAAAGTAATGTATTGGCTTAAAAATGTGCTCTGGCGCGCTGATTTTTCAGGGTGTCGAGAACCATGTCGAGAACAACACAGTGAACAATATCGCGAACAGAGACAGCGTATGATGACGGGCAATCGTTGAATAGCTTCGGGGATTCAACTAGAATTCGCCATGGCGAAATCAGACGACCCAAATTACAGTAAGATTTATGACAAAATCTTGCTCCAAGCGAAGACCTATCTACAGGTCTACCCTTCAAGTACGCCATACCCCCTGGTAATTTTTAGTAAGTACCAACAATCAGAACGCTTGAACGTTCAGCGGTTCGCTTTGTTGATTCACTGTGATTTTTGGAGAACCTAATGGCAACAATATTGGAAGATACTTCCCGTACATTTTCTGAGTATCTATTAATTCCGAGACTAACACGCAAAGGACAGCGTGCAGACTTAGTTGATCTAGGCACACCACTAGGTTCATTTGCGAAACAAAAGACGGGCCGATTAAAGCTTAACATCCCAGTAGTGTCGGCCTGCATGCAGGCTGTTTCGGGCACCCAGCTTTCTATCGCTTTAGCTCGTCAAGGCGGACTGGGATTCATTTTTTGTTCGCAGCCGATCGAAACGCAGGTAGAAATGGTGCGGCAAGTAAAATCACACAAGGCCGGTTTTGTTCAGAGCGATTCAAATGTGCAAATGAATACGACTCTTGCCGAGGTGACTGAGCTAATGAATCGAACGGGACACTCGACGGTGCCGGTCACGGATGACGGTACTGCGACCGGGAAATTACAAGGAATAATTACGGATAAAGACTTTTGGGAGTTTGAAGACGATCTACAGCGTACTGTAGGAGAGCATATGACGCCCTACTCTGACGTTATTCATGGCAATGAAGGCATAAGTCTTCGGGAAGCTAACGAACTACTGCACCAACATAAGAAAGACTGTCTGCCGATCGTTAATAATAAAGGGTGCTTAATTGCATTAGTGTTTAAGAAAGATTATGTCGACCATCAGCGTCATCCAATGGAGCTGCTTGATGAGTCGAAACGTCTTTGTGTGGGTGCGGCAATTAATACCCATGATTACAAGGAGAGAGTACCGGCATTACTTGAGGCTGGTGCCGATGCGCTGTGTTTTGATTCTTCCGATGGCTTTACTGAGTATCAAATGGAGGGAACCCAGTGGATTCGGGAGAACTTCGGTGAAAAAATTATTATTGGCGGTGGCAATGTTGTTTCCGCTGAAGGTTTCGATTATCTGGTTGAGGTAGCCGGCGTAGACTTTATTAAGGTAGGGATTGGTGGCGGTTCCATCTGCATCACTCGGGAGCAGAAAGGCGTTGGGCGTGGCCAAGCCTCAGCCTTACTGGAAGTTGCGGCAAGAAGGGACGCGTATTTCGAGAAGACGGGCATCTATATTCCAATATGCTCTGATGGTGGCTTAGCTAATGATACTCAGGTCGTTATCGCTTTGGCGATGGGGGCTGATTTCGTGATGATGGGGCGATATTTTGCGATGACAAATGAAAGCCCGACGCCAAAAACGACGATTAATGGTCAAATGTACAAACCTTATTGGGGTGAAGGTACCCTGCGTGCGCAAAACTGGCAGCGTTACGACGATGGTATGAGCACGCGAAAAATGGTCTTTGAAGAGGGCGTGGACGCGTTCGTACCGCTCGTTGGGCCGCTTGCGGATGTGCTCGATACGACACTTTATAAATTACGTAGCTCGATGGTAAATATTGGTTCAGATTCTTTGTTGGAGTTTCGGGATCGGGCTGTATTGACGCTTGTGTCAGAACAATCTGTCGTAGAAGGTGGCACATCAAGCGTATTTCAATTTACGTCGAACAGAGAATATGAAGACAAGAATTGGAGTGGCACAGGCTAGCGCCTGAGTTATTAATGCTGAGTGATATTGCGTATTAAATAGGATATAATGCGCGCGATTTTTAACTAGTATGTTGAGTAAGTAGCGTGAAAAAGATTGGAATTTTATTGTTGTCCCTCTGTGCACTTCCGATGATGGTTGCGGCGGGGACTGTTGAGAACGAAATAGCTGAGAGAATCAAGAAGAGCGGTGGTATTTGCTTACAGGGCGAAGATTGCGCGAGTAACTCTGGTGCCATGGTTATGGCGAGTGCTGACTCAGGTGGTGCTAAAACCAATTACGACAAGACCTGTGCGACCTGCCATGCGGCCGGTATCGCTGGAGCGCCAAAGCTTGGTGATAAAGACGCTTGGAGTCCGAGAATTGCTAAGGGTATGGACGTGCTCTATCAGAGCGGTATCAATGGATTACCGCCTGCAATGCCAGCCAAAGGCATGTGTTTTACCTGTAGTGACGACGACATTATTGCGATCGTTGACTATATGGTAGATTCAGTAAATTAAGAGAAACATATAGTCACACCGAATCAGTGATCGTGCAGTTCCAGAAGTGGCGCCGCTGATTCGGCTTATATTGAACATCACATTTCCAAACGATCCAATCGCCTTAGATTTAGAGCCTCACTCAGATGGGATGAGCTGATTTGGTCAGCGCCCTCAAGATCGGCAATGGTAAGGGCAATTTTCAACACCTTGTAATAGCCTCGTGCGGAATACCCAAGCTGATGGACAGCATCGTCCAATAGCTTCTGCCCCTGACTTTCTAATAAGCACTGTGCCTCGACTTCTTTAGATGACAGTTGGGCGTTAGTACGTCCCCTGTTCCGCATGCGTTTTCGCGCATCTCGAATCATCGTTTCGGCCAGGTAATGTTCTCTTATATCCCCTTTTAATTGAGGATCAGAGAAGGTGCCTCTTGCAAGCGTGGGGACGTCAACGTGTAAGTCGATTCTGTCCATTAGCGGGCCAGAGACACGGTGTCGATACCGTAATATCTGATCAACAGTGCAGCGGCATCGGTCCCTGCCCATACTGGTTTGCTCACTCAAGTAGCCGCAGGGGCACGGGTTCATCGCTGCGACAAGTTGAAACCCGGCCGGATAGGTCACGTGATTATTGGCTCTGCTAATCACGATGTGTCTGGACTCTAGGGGTTCTCTAAGCACTTCTAAGACTTGGCGCGAAAATTCGGGCAACTCATCAAGGAACAATACGCCGTTATGAGCCAACGATATTTCTCCTGGCTTGGGTGGATTACCGCCGCCCACTAAAGCGGCGGCAGAAGCCGTATGATGCGGGGCTCTATACGGCCGTTTATGCCAATGGTGATGATCCGGCAACTCGTTCGATATAGAGCGGATACACGCAAGCTCCAAAGCCTCGTGATCACTCATATTGGGTAATAAGCCCGAGAGGCGGCTCGCCAGCATTGATTTGCCGGTGCCAGGTGGCCCCAAGAGTAAAATGTTATGCCCACCCGCGGCGGCAATGACCAGCGCGCGCTTGGCCATATGCTGCCCCCGCACGTCCGACAAAAGAGGTTTGTCTGAATCCTGACTGATTGTCTCCATAGAGGTTAGTTTTACTGAAGTGCCAGCTGTAAAATGTTCTGAAGCTCGCTTTGACTGCCGTTTCGGGCCGCTCATCTTTGAAGACCCTGTTAGATGGGCAACAACACCGAGCAGACTATCTGTCATCAGAACCTGCTGTGAAGGTGCAAGCGCTGCTTCTGATGCGTTACTTGTTGGAATGATCAGTTCACGTGAGGTGCTCTGATTTTGCAGTGTGGCGGGTAGGATTCCTTTAACGCCTCTGACAGAACCGTTCAGTGCCAACTCACCGAGTGCTTCAAATTGTTGCAGTGGGTCGATCGGAATTTGATGACTTGCGGCAAGAATGACGAGCGCAATGGCTAGGTCATAGCGGCCGCCCTGCTTCGGCAGATCTGCAGGCGCAAGATTTATTGTCACTTTGCGCGAGGGCATCTGAAATCCAGAGTTTATGATGGCTGCCTTGACTCTGTCTTTGCTTTCTCGCACGGTTGCCTCTGGTAATCCAACAATCACTGTTTGAGGCAGACCGCTGCTAATATCAGCTTCTACCGTAACAACAGGGGCATCGATTCCCACTTGGGCTCTGGAGTAGATAGTCGCCACTGGCATTGGTTGTGCTCACTACGCTGTTTACCTGGTTGCAGTGTCAGCTTCGGGTTAGTTGCTTTGAATAGGCATAAAGCTAACGCTGGGGTACGACAACACTTATACAAATCTAAGTGGATGCGAAATTTGGGCGATAATTCGCACCGGAATCGATCGTCACGAATATAGCGGCATCAATATGGTGCGTGGATAAGGGCTATTACTGTGCATCTATTGGCTAAACCCCTGATTTATATATGATTTGATAACTTGGCATGGTCAATGCTCTATAACAGGAACCAACTAAGTTGCATCAGCAAGTGCGTGTGAGTCAGGTACTTGCAGATGTGAGTTATTAACTAGAGGGTGGAGGAAACTAAAAAGCATTACTTTTCTGCTAATTCACGTAGGGCGACTAAGATGTCGAAGTAAGACCAAATAGATTCGCTGGTCCTAATTTTTGATTCGATATTCTAGTTATAGGCGCTGCTTGCTTTAGGCATTGGAAAGCTTCTGCATTTTCGTTACATTGGCCTACACAAAAATACGGCAATCCTTAAATAGGAGAAAACACATGAAATTAGTCACAGCGATTATCAAGCCGTTTAAGCTTGATGACGTCAGAGAAGCACTGTCAGAGATCTCAGTTCAGGGGATGACTGTAACAGAGGTAAAGGGTTTTGGTCGCCAGAAGGGGCACACAGAGCTATATCGAGGTGCAGAGTACGTAATAGACTTCTTGCCCAAAGTGAAAATCGAAGTGGCTATATCGGATGAAAATCTCGATGCGGTCATCGAAGCGATTAGCAGCGCAGCGAATACGGGCAAAGTGGGTGATGGAAAGATTTTTATCACCAGCCTTGAGAATGTTATCCGTATCAGGACAGGAGAAACGGGCGGTGAGGCAGTCTAACTTAGGTTTGTGAATGTCTAAGCTTTTATACCGCACCAAAGTTAAATCGAAATACCAAGGGGTGCTTTTGCACCCCTTTTTTTTTGACGACCTTCAATCCTGATCGGTCGCTAATGGGCGCGCACCGCTTAATCTTAAACGCGATGTTTATACTTGCTGCCCACATAGTGGATTTACTTAAGAGGTCAATCGATAATCAAGCTGCCAAGGCGACCTAAACAGGTACAAGGTGATTCCAGTTATAGCACTAATACAAAATCGGAATTTCAACCGCAACGGTTGCACTCTATAATCTGACCCCAAGTAAACGAATGGACATCGCATGAAATATCAGAGCACCCGCGGCAAGGTGAGTCAATTGACCTTCAAGCAAGCCGTTATGATGGGATTAGCATCAGACGGTGGGCTGTTGTTGCCGGAATCCATTCCAGATGTATCTCAATGCCTGCCGGAATTCAAAAACCTTACCTATGCCCAACTCGCCTACGAGGTTATGTCGCTTTATATTACCGATATCGAAGAGTCCGAGCTTAAGGCGATTATTAATAAAAGCTACGCGACTTTTTCGCATCCCGACATTGTGCCTCTTAGGACTATCGGTGATATCAATATACTAGAGCTGTTCCATGGGCCAACCCTGGCGTTTAAGGATGTTGCGCTTCAATTTTTAGGTAACGTGTTCGAACACATTCTGAAGGAGTCGGGAAGTCGTGTGAATATTCTCGGCGCAACCAGTGGCGATACGGGTAGTGCTGCAATCGCTGGGGTGCGAGGCAAAGACAATATCGATGTCTACATTATGTTTCCTGAAGGCAAAACAAGCCCATTGCAGGAACTTCAAATGACATCGGTACTCGATGCCAACGTTCACAACATTGGCATCAACGGTAGTTTCGATGATTGTCAGTCGTTATTGAAAACGATTTTTTCAGACTTAGAATTCAAAGACAGTTATCAACTTGCAGCGGTTAACTCGGTCAACTGGGCGAGAGTGCTAGCGCAAGTGGTTTACTATTTTTCTGCATACAATCAACTTGGCCAACCCAAAAAGTTCGACGTTTGTGTGCCGACTGGAAACTTTGGCAATGTGCTTGCTGGATATATCGCCAAGCAGATGGGATTGCCGATCGCAAGACTCATCATTGCGACGAACAGCAATGACATTCTGGCGAGATTCTTTCGTACCGGCATTTATGAAAGAGGTGACGTCAACTTCACTCATAGTCCAGCAATGGACATTCAGGTTGCCAGCAACTTTGAGCGATACCTTTTTTACAAGCTTGACCAGAATGCCGAAAAATTAACTGAGTTTATGAAGAAATTTAGCGAAACGGGTCGTGCTGAACTTCGTTTTAATTCAGAGCGGTTTGATAGAGACTTTGTTGCCGCATCCGTTTCTAACGAAGAGACCATACAAACTGTTAAGAAATATTATGAGACATTCAACTATCTCGTCGATCCTCACACTGCCGTTGGTATTTCTGTAGCCGAGAAAGTTATAGATGCTGACGTGCCACTTGTGTGCCTTTCTACTGCTCATCCCGCTAAGTTCAATGATGTTATGGCGCAAGCATTGCCCGGCGTTGAGGTAACGCATCCTAGCCTTGAGGTGTTGAAAGGTCGTGAAACGAGAAAGATAGTAATGGACGCGGATATTGAGGCCATCAAGTCCCTTATCAAGGAGACCCAATAGCCTCATGCCAGTGGTTAGTCAGCGCTAACTGCAAAAAATTAACGAAAAATCGAAAGCTATTCTGAGCCTGTTGAGGCGTTCGGCTTGGATTTAAAGATGGCCGAATATTCTTGCCAGCTCAGTGCGCCGTCGCCGTTTCGATCTAATCGATCAAAATTACCCGCCAGGCGTCGACCAGCGCGACCTCTAATTTCATCTTTCTGTATCGACTCATCGATATTGTCGTCCAGCATGCCGAAGAGTCGTCCAGCGTTTAATAATTCTTGATATTCACCCTTTTGATCAGCGCTGGTTTCGTCGGTCCATCGATAGCTAATTGCTGTGTAGAGCATTTCCTCAAATGATTGATCGCCCCAGACGATTTTCTTGCTTGGATCTGGATTCGCAGCGTTCTGTGTCGAATTGTCATAGGTGTAACGCGCGATCAATTTTGCGCCCGCCGGAACCTTGATAGGGTCTTTAAACTCGTAGGCACGTTGCCAGTTAAAATCATACTTCGGTAAAGACAATATCATCTCTTCGCGGCCGTCAGGATAACGAATCGCTAACGTTGAAGACTGGCCGCGATAGTGTGCATGTGGAAACGCATAAAACAGCTCCGCATCTTTGGGGAACTCAAGATAAGCGGTCTCGGCGTGATTGGCCTTTTCCGGTGGGATTTCAATCGAAAAATCCATGATGACAGAATTGCGTAGCATTCTGGGCGGCCGCTTATCATAAAAGTACAAGCCAATTTGAGTTGTATCGGTAACCTCTCGACCAAAAGGCGTGTAGTGCATTTGTAGCCCGATTGCGCCACCGGCTGGAATGTAGGTTCCAAGTCCTTCTCTGGCGATCATTGATTCTGCGCCAACTGCGTAGCCACCGACAGAAGCACCCCAGCGGACTTCATTGCTTTGTCCGCTCTTGGGTATCTCCTTCAAATAGCCTGTTAAGACATGGTGTACTGACTCTCTAGAGCCTACTTTAACCGTGCTGGCGCGAAGCCATTTACCTTCCTCTAACGGATTAACCACATAGGGTCGTTGGTAATCAACGACACCGGTAGCAGGGACATCAAAGGACGGCACGGTTAGAATTAGGTCGGGCACGCCGAGAGGCCAGTCAGGTAGTGATTCACGTGGATCGGCCAAGGGGTCATAGCCCTCGCCTCGAGGTGAGCCGGCTTCAATCCAATGCACCAACGTTTTGATTTCCTTGCTCGTGAGACTTCTGTCATGCAGAAAGCTGCCAATATTCGGATCCGAATGCCAAGGCGGCATGCGGTCGGTGCGGATCACTTCCCGAATCATCGGAGAGAAACCCTTAATCATGTCATAACTTGTCATTGCCCAAGGGCCGATGCCGCCAACCTGATGGCATTCAACACAGCGCTCTTCGAGGATCGGTGCAATGGTGTCGTGATAAGAGATATTGGTGTGCCTCTCTTTGTTGTCTCTTTCTGGAAAATTAACGATACAGCCAGGTGCGTCAACTTGGCTGATCTTCACTGTTTCCCCTGCGATAACGGCGTCTAAGGCATCACTCAAATAGGAAAACTCTGCCTTCGCTTTCTGATTCTGATAGGTAAGCCGATCATCTACCGGCCCGTGGTAAACGATTTTTCGAGATTTCGGGTCGATAACAAAAACTTCTGCTGTACGCGTCACGTTCAGGGATTCACCCACGAGTTGGTTTTCATCGACAAGCACAGGTATATCGAAGCCAAAATCGGCAACTTCTTTCGCGATGGTCGTTTTGTTGTCCTGCAAATTAGAATTCAATAGAAAGAATTTTACGCCCTGTTCCTGATAGTTATCTCTAACCTGACGATAGGCAGGAACTGCATTGCGGACGATGGGGCAGCCATTGCCTTGCGTCATGACAACAATTGCAGGTGCGTCGCTGTAGTAGAAAAGTCGGTGTGCTACACCCATGTGATCCAGCAGTTGAAAATCATCGACTCGCATACCAACCACGCCTTCAACAGACGATGACGCGTGCATACCCTTATGGTGGCTGCTCGTTTTTTCAGTCGATTTCGCCAATGTTGCTTGACTGCCAAGGCCTAATAAAAGCGTTAGCCCAATACCGGCAGCGATCGTAATGAATGGTTGGAATTGGCGTTTTTTCGGGCTCAAGGGCGTGTTTGATTTTTGATCTATCATTGTGAACTCCCTGTCAGACCGATCGAATTGGCCGATCATTAGAATTAAGCGCAAAATCAAGGAAAACTATCATGGTACAAAAAACAGCTAATTTCCAGCCTTAGAACGCCGACATTGAAACGAAAAGTGGCTGTTTTTAGCCGAGCCTGCCAGCATCAGAATGAATCTGGTCGACTGCCGCGGCCAGTTCATCGATGCGTGTAATCGTCTGGTCTGGCTTAGAGTCGCCGCGAGGCTTGGTGCCTCGGTCCATCCATATCGTATAGATTCCCAGCTTTTTTGCTGCGTCAACATCAAGCTTGGGGTCGTCACCAACGTAAATCATCTGTCCAGCAGACAGTTGGCTATGATTAAGTGCTGCAGAGAACAAGTCCGGTGCCGGTTTAGGCATACCAACTTGCTCTGCTGAGAAAGCGAAATCGAACAGATGGTTTAAGCCAAGTCTGTTGATATCGGCATTCCCGTTGGAAAGCGCGCAAAGCCGATACTGTTTTTCTAAGACCGATAGCGCGTTTTCCGCGCCATCGAACAGCGTAATTTGATTTCGTGCGAACAGAAATTGCTCTATCGCATCATGAGAATATCGGTCTGCGGTCTGATTATCTAAACCGCTGAGTAACATAGCGCGCTCGATCAGGCGTCGCCTCATCTCAGTAATCTGATTCACTAGGTGGGGCTCTTTGATAAGCATCTCATGTCGAAGTTCGCGCATGGATATGACATCAAATTTAAGTGCAGGTACATTCTCAATGAGCCATTGGTTTAAATGGGATTCTGCATTGCGAATAATAGGTGCGACATCCCAGAGTGTATCGTCAAGATCGAAACCGATCAGCTTAATCATTTGTTTGCGTCTCCCTCGTTTTTACTTTTATGGGCTCTAGGATGAGCCTTGTCATAGACCTGTGCCAGATGTTGGAAGTCGAGGTGAGTATAAATTTGCGTCGTCGATATATCGGCGTGACCTAGTAGCTCTTGCACCGCACGAAGGTCTTGGCTAGATTCAAGCAGATGACTGGCAAATGAATGTCTGAGCATGTGGGGATGCAGTTTGCCCGGCAGCCCTTTCGATCTAGCCCACTGTGTTAGTCGCGTTTGAACCGAACGAGCACTGAGTCGGTCGCCTCTTTCACTTAAGAATAAGGCTTGCGGGCACGAGATAACTTGTTTCTTTAACGGCAGCTGATCTCGAACAGATAACCATCGCTTAATAGCTTTTAGCGCCATACTACCAACAGGAATGACTCTTTCCTTATTGCCCTTTCCAATAACTCTGATTGTTGCGTCGTCCCAATCAATGCTTGGTATATTTGAACCAACTATTTCACTAAGCCGCAACCCGGAGGAATACAACAACTCAAGCATGGCCTGGTCGCGTGTTGTATGCCATTGGCTCGATGGTGCACTTGAAGCCGAACGCTGATCGAGTAGCTGTGACATCTGATCAGTATCAAGGGTTCGCGGCAATCTTTTTGCTGTTTTTGGCGCAGCGAGACCAATGGCTGGGTTCGCTTTCGCATGTCCCTCTCGAATGAGGTAGTGAAAGAAGGTGCGAACTGTAGACAATTTTCTTTGTTGGCTTTTTCCAGATAAGCCTCGGCGATGATTTTGGGCGACATAGAAGCGAAGATGATGATCGGCGAGCTTATTCCACTCGCCAATATCTTGTTCAGTTGCGAAGGTAAGTAACTGTTTTAGATCGCGTTGGTAATTCTCGGTGGTATTTTGAGCGAGTCCTTTCTCATTTTTTAAATGCGCCAAAAAATCGTTGATCAGTTTTTCTTGGCTAATTGAACTCATCGTCTCGGGCTCATCATTACCGTACCGCTAAACCTTGGGTTTTAGGTCGACGTATTCTGGCAGTAGCTTTGATAGGCAATCAGCGATGAAGCCAATGAATAAGGTGCCCATATTATGCTGGAAATAGCCTGGGTCTTGACTGCCAATCGCGAGCAACGCGATTGGCTCTCGATCGCGTAGAATTGATATTACGGCTGCAGATTTCACTTTCTCACTTTGATGTCGAAACAAAAAGTCTTGTTCGGTTGGCCGCAGTGGGCCGAGGGTTGGTTTAGAGCTTTTCATCAGTGCCGAGACATATTCGCGTGCTGAAGATTCAGGCAGGACAGACGTAAAATGATTGAGCTGTTTCGCTTTATTATCAAACGCAATCAAACTATATGCGCTGCATTTGAAATCATTCTGAAAGCTATTCTCTAGTGCTTTGAAAAATTCATCCGCCGTTTTAGCGTCCAGCAGCGATAGGATAAGACGCTGACATCGAACGAAAATTGCGTCGTTATCTTTTGCTGCCCGGACGAATTCGTCTAGCCGTTTTTTCGTCTCAAGGTTACGTTCTCTTAGTAGTGCAACTTGTTTCTCGACCAAAGATACAGCGCCACCCTGCTGATGCGGTAACGACATGCTAAGTAATAACGCATCACGATCCTCAAAAAATTCAGGGTTGTTGGAGAGAAAGTCTGCAACCTGAGAAGGATCCAGTGCTGCGGCTTTCTTGTTTGATGTTATTGCCATTGGTGTTTGATCTCGTTGTTGCAGGCTCTTTTCTAGATACCTTTGTTATAGATGAAGACGTCCTTCGTAGACTCTGCAGGCGGGGCCGGTCATTTTCACTGTTGTTTTATCGCCATGCCAACTTATCTCAAGATCGCCCCCAGGCAGTGTAACCGTTACATTTTCATCCAGTAAACCCTGCAGCCTGCCCGCGACCATAGCGGCACAGGCGCCCGTACCACAGGCGAGAGTTTCGCCAACGCCGCGCTCGAAGACCCTAAGTCTGAGATGGGTTCTGGAAACGACCTGCATAAAGCCGACATTAACTCTGGCAGGGAATTTCTCGTGGTTCTCGATGAGTGGACCGAGTTTCGCAACAGGCGCGGTGTCGATATCGTCTACAAGTATTACCGCATGTGGATTACCCATGCTGATAACCGAGATAGAGAGCTCTTCAGCTGCAGTACAAAGAGGTGGGTGAACGCTTATCGGATAGAGAATTCTGGAGCTGTCTGCAATGAATGGAATGCATGCAGGCTGTAAAATCGGCGCACCCATGTCGATGGTGATATTGCCATCCTTTTCAAGATGACAGGAGATCACACCCGTATTCGTTTCTAAAACGATGGTTGTTTTCGTCGTTAAACCTCGGTCTCTGACAAAACGTAAAAAACATCGTGCGCCGTTGCCGCATTGTTCGGCTTCTGTGCCGTCTGCATTGAATATTGTGTACTTGAAGTCAGCCTCAGGAATGGTGGGCGGTTCTACAATCAACAATTGATCAAAACCGACGCCCAATCGACGATCCGCAAGGGTTCGGATGTGATCCTTGCGAATAGTTAAGTCTTGACTGATAAGGTCCAGAAGCACGAAATCGTTGCCTAGGCCGTGCATCTTTGTAAATCGGAGTAACATAATGCTATTAGATTACCTTTACGTTGAGCTATTGCAACTACTACCCTGAGTAAGTCGCAATAATCTGATTGCTATCGAGAGGTTCCGCTCGGTAGAAGACTTTCCAATCTAAGCTGATCCTCTATGGTTTCTCTTGCTCTAACAACATGAAAGTCGGATCCATCTACCATAATTTCGGCTGCTCGATTACGACTATTGTAGTTTGAACTCATGACAAAGCCGTATGCACCTGAAGAATGAATCGCGACCTGATCTCCTTGAGTGAGTGCTAATTCACGATCTTTCGCCAAGAAATCGCCTGTCTCACAGACAGGACCTACCAGATCATAGCTACGCCTTGTTCCAATAGAAGGTTTTAGCAGTTCAACTTTTTGCCATGATTGGTATAAGGCTGGCCTTATCAGGTCGTTCATGGCGGCATCAATAATTGCGAAGTCTTTTCCTTCATTATTTTTTGTGCCGATCACGGTCGACAGCAGTACACCCGCGTTGGCGACGATATAGCGACCTGGCTCGAACAGGAGTGTTTGCTTACGATGCCCTAACAGCCGCAGGACAGAAGCAGCGAAAGCATCGAGGTTAATTGGTTCTTCGTCTTTATAGCGGACGCCGATACCGCCACCAAGGTCTATGTGTTTGAGCGCAATACCATCTGCTTCTAGGCAATCAACGAGCTCAATAACCTTGGTCATTGCTTCAAGAAACGGCGCCAGCTCTGTAATTTGCGAGCCGATATGGCAATCGATACCAACAACGGAAATATGAGACATTTTGCTGGCCCGCGCGTAAAGCGCTAACGCCGCGCTTGTTGAAACGCCAAATTTGTTTTCCTTGAGGCCGGTCGAAATATAAGGGTGAGTGCCAGCATCGACATCGGGGTTTACCCGTATCGAGATCGGTGCGTGCTTATCCATGTCTTGAGCGATATTTTGGAGTTGTTCCAACTCGAATTCAGATTCAACGTTGAAGCATGAGATGCCAGCGGTAAGTGCTTCACGAAGCTCCCATGCCTGTTTTCCTACACCAGAGAAAACAATTCGATTGGCTCGGCCGCCAGCTCGCAAAACGCGCTGTAATTCTCCGCCGGATACAATATCGAAGCTAGCGCCTAATGCGGCGAGTAAACCTAATACTGCAAGATTTGAATTTGCCTTTACGGCATAACAAATCCGATGTTCGTGGCGCGAGAAGGCTGCGTCAAATTGTGTATAAGCATCAACAATGGCTGCTTTGGAGTAGACAAAGGTTGGGGTGCCACACGTGTTGGCTATCTCTGAAAGAGAGACATTCTCGGCATGCAAGTCGCCATCGCGATTTTCGAAGTAGTTCATATTAGTCGTCTATTTTTGTGGCGAGAGGTCTGTCGATCTTTTCGACGGGCTATTTGTGGCCTTTTGCTGCACAGCGGCCGCTTCGCTCGCCGTCGGTGCTTCATTGGCGGCCTCAGACACGGCTTCGGTTTTTGCTTCAGGTAGGTACAAAGGACCCTTCTGCCCGCAGGACGAAAGCAGCAATATGAGAAATGTGAGTGCGAACAAGCGCATTTTTCTGACCCTTTGATTAAGCTGGCCAGTATACTCGCTGTATTATTGGCGGGGAAGCCTATCGCATGCAGGTTTGCTGCATCGGTATATCGGTTACCCAGTTGTCAGGGAGTAAATAGGTGCAAGATTCGGAATTTTCAAAAATAGCGGATGAACTCGTTATTCAGCTTGAGGACGAGCTTGATGTGCTCGCTGAAGAGCACGATATTGATCTTGATATCGACACTTCCGGTGGGTTGCTGACGGTTGTTATGGGCAATGGGTCAACGATTGTCTTAAGCCGACAAATCTCAAATCATGAAATTTGGATAGCTGCTCGATCTGGCGGTTTCCACTGCACGTTTACCAACGGTGATTGGTTTTGCGAAACGACATCTGAAACATTATCTGCCCTGTTGGGGCGCGTATTTACTGAGCAGATAGGTCTGACAGTGTCGTTACTGCAAGACTGACTAGTCTCGGTCTTTGCCGTACCTGAGTGAGCGCATATAGAGCTTATAGGCTCAGCTGACGATTAATGTTGTCGTTCTTCAATACGAATTCTCGCACGCGCGATAGCGGCTAGAACTTGGTCCGGATTTGTGCCGCCAATATGGTTTCTGGCTGCGACGGAACCTTCAAGGGTTAGCACTTCGTAAATATCTTCTTCAATGAGCTCGGAGCCACCGCGAAGTTGCTCCAAGCTCAGCTCCGACAGATCCTTTTCAATAGAGATGGCCATGCCTACCAATTTACCGACGACATCGTGGGCATCTCGAAAGGGCAGGCCGCGTTTGACAAGGTAATCTGCCAAATCGGTTGCCGTCGCGTAGCCTTTCATTGCCGCATTGCGCATATTCTCGGGCTTTGCTTCAATGGCAGGAATCATGTCTGCGAAGGCGCGACTAGAGCCAATTAATGTGTCCACGACATCGAACAAGGGCTCCTTATCTTCCTGATTATCTTTGTTGTATGCCAAGGGTTGAGATTTCATTAGCGTCAGCAGTGTAATCAAGCTGCCAAATACTCTTGCCGATTTGCCTCGAACCAGCTCCGGCACATCGGGGTTTTTCTTCTGCGGCATGATTGAAGAGCCCGTGCAGAAACGATCCGGCAGTTCGATGAAATCAAACTGAGAGGAAGACCAAAGAATTAGCTCTTCAGCCCATCGAGAATAGTGCATCATTAACATGCTCGCGGCGGAACAAAATTCGATTGCAAAGTCCCTATCACTGACGGCGTCGAGTGAGTTTTCTGCGACTCTATCGAAGCCAAGCAACTCTGCCGTTAGTTCCCGCTGAATCGGAAATGTTGTACCCGCCAATGCTGCAGCACCGAGTGGCAGTACGTTAACCCGTTTGCGACAATCGATCATACGGTCTATGTCCCGCTCCAGCATTTCGTTCCAAGCCATCAGGTGATGTCCGAAAGTAATGGGCTGTGCAACTTGCAGATGTGTAAATCCCGGCATGATGGTATGAGCTTGTTGCTCTGCGAGGCCAATCAAGCCGGTTTGAAGTTTCGTTAACAGTGATAGTATTTGATCAATCTGCTCGCGAAGGTACAAACGTATATCTGTTGCAACCTGATCGTTCCTTGAACGTCCCGTATGGAGTTTTTTTCCAACATCACCGATGCGATCAGTGAGTGCTTTCTCTATGTTCATATGCACATCTTCGAGGCTTACAGACCATTCAAAAGCGCCCGCAAGGATCTCTGTCTCAATAGCTTTCAAGCCTGATACGATCAATGCAACCTCGTCGCTAGTGAGCACACCTGCTTGTTCGAGCATGGTTGCATGGGCGATTGAGCCTGTGATGTCGTGCCGCGCCATAATTTGATCAAAGCTAATCGAGGCGGTGAATTCCTCAACGAAAGCATCGGTTGCTTCAGTAAAACGACCATCCCAGAGTTTCTTGTCACCTGTATCGTTCATCTTTATCAGTATCCAAAAGTAGTGTTCTGCTATCTGCAGTTAGCAGATTCTAAGGTCATCGTTTTCTAAGGCCACCGTCTTCTAAGATCATTGTCTTCTAAGATCATTGTTACTTTGACCATGTTGAAAATTCTGAGAACAGAGTATAACAGCATCATGTTACCGCGGCTGCTACGGTGATATTTTTTAGTTTGGTGCGTGAATGGGTAAATGAGTTGTTGGCAAATAACGGGCCTCATAACGGATCGTTCCTTTTTCGCGAGCCCCAAGCTGCCTGACTTAGTCGCGCTGCTTGTTACGCGCGGGTTGTTTGAAATAGGCTTACTATGATCAGATGCTGCTAGAGGCAATTGTGCTAGCATTCGGTTAGCGCTAATAACATAAGGGGCAGCAAGGGAATTGCGATCAGAGAAAGCATCATCCGTTGAAGAAGACTTTTTCCTACCGGATTTGTGCCAAGCGCAAAGTATATTGTTTCTGGTCTTGGTAACGGAGTTACTCGTGCTGGTGCTGGTCTTAAGTCAATCACGTCTGATCGATTTCAGCTGGGTATCCTTTGGGCTGACATCCCTATTTATTCAGTGGACCGTCCTTTCATCCACGGCTGTTCTCTGCAATTTCCGTCCAACTTTGATGAGGCTCTCCGTACCCATGGCGACCACAGCTGGGTATGTGCTGATCTTATCGCTAACGCTGATCTTCAGTTTGATTGCGACATGGATTTCAAACAAGGAGCTGGCGCGGTGGGGCGTTGTCGAGTTGGGTGATATCGGTAGGAACTTGATCGTTGCCGCAGTTATGACCGGTATCGCCTTTAGGTACTTCTTCTTACAGCATCAGCTAAGGCGGCAGGAACAGGCCGAATTGAATTCCAGAATTCAGGCCTTACAGTCCAGAATAAGGCCTCATTTTCTCTTTAATTCTATGAATATAATCGCCAGTCTCATTAGCATCGATCCGGAGACGGCGGAGGAGGTTGTTGAGGATCTATCGATGCTATTTCGCGCCTCATTGAATGATTCAACCGATAAACCTGTCCTGCTCAGTGAGGAGCTGAGTTTGTGCGACAAATACGTCCATATTGAGGGTTTGCGTTTAGACGATCGTCTCGATGTTGATTGGCAGGTTGATGTCGATCCAGACAACGTTAGAATCCCCCTTCTAACGCTGCAACCTTTGTTGGAAAATGCCATCTACCATGGCATCCAGCCCTTACCGAACGGTGGAACAGTCTTGGTGCGAATTCGCGAAGAGGCTAACTGCCTCATTGCATCTATCTCCAACCCTGTTGCTGCATTAGGCCAAACTCATAGTTCGGGCAATCAAATGGCGCTCGACAATATCCGCAGCCGTTTAGAAGCTATTTATGGCGCACAAGCGAGTTTAGTAACTGAATCTGACGAAACCAGTTTCTGTACAACAATTAGCTATCCTCTGTAATTAACCCTAAAGGCTTGGGAATGTGACGCCGGTCACATTTGCGCGAGTTTTTTTTACACTACTCTTCAATTTTGTGCGGTGCGTCGCAGTTTTGTTGCAGCAAGGGAGTAATTTCAACACCACTGGGATTGTTGTGGCTTGGACACCATCAAAAAAGTTGTCTGAGTTGGAGTTTAACGTTCAAACATGTAGAGGAACATCAAATGAGAGTGCTCGTGGTTGACGATGAGAAATTAGCACGAGAGCGCATTGTTCGCATGGTCGGAACAATGGACGCTTATGAAGTGGTTGGGGAGGCCTCGTCCGGAGATGAAGCCGTTCAGAAGTCGATAGACTTAGAACCTGACATTGTACTGTTAGACATTCGCATGCCAGGTACAGACGGAATTGATGCAGGGCACCAATTAGCCGAGTTATCAGCGCCGCCAGCTGTTATTTACTGCACTGCATTTAGCGAGCACGCGATCGAAGCAATTGATACCAATGCCGCTGGCTATCTTCTAAAACCGGTACGACGCGAAGCGCTGTACGACTCTTTGGGTAAAATCGGCAGAACCAACAAACTCCAAGCGTTAGCGGTTAGTGGTGAAGAATCGCCAAAGCAGCGCACGAGAACCCATATTAGCTCCAAGACCCGTCGCGGCATCGAACTGATTCCGCTTTCGGAGGTGAGATTTTTTCAGGCTGATCACAAATATGTCACCGTTCGCCACGAAGGGGGTGAAGTGCTCATCGATGATACGCTTCGGGACTTAGAGGATGAATTCGGCGATCGAGTTGTCCGCATTCACCGTAACGCGCTCGTGTTGATGGACCATCTTGATGGTTTGGAGCGCGATACGCGCGGTCACTATCGTGTTCGAATGCGAGGTGTTGAGGATAAGTTAGATGTCAGCAGGCGCCATGTTTCCGGTTTGCGAAGACTCATTCAAAGTCTGTAGCGCAAGCGATTTGGCTGCGTAAGTTAAACGGGTGTTGAGCTCACAATGACAATTACACAGCGCGGTAGAAATAACCCTGTGTGATTTATGTGGACGGGCTTAAGTTTAAAAAGGCGGCTATAATGCCGCTTTTTTTGTGTGTAGAAGAAAATGACAGGTCGAATCAGGATAGCTACCCGAGAAAGTAAGTTGGCGATGTGGCAAGCACATTATGTCAAGAGCGCGCTGCAAGCTGCCCATCCACAAATTGATGTGGAAATCATCGGTATGACGACCGAGGGTGATCGCAACAAGGTTTCACCGCTCAGTCAAATTGGCGGCAAAGGTGTTTTTGTAAAAGAGCTTGAGGTTGCTTTGCTTGAAAACAGAGCGGATATAGCCGTTCATTCCATGAAAGATGTCCCTTCTATACTGCCAGCGGGCTTGAGTATTGAGGCTATCTGTCAGCGTGAGGATCCTAGGGATGCGCTAGTGTGTAATCATTACACGTCGCTTGCAGATCTTCCCGCCGGATCAAAAATCGGTTCATCCAGTCTTAGAAGACGATTGCAACTCAAGCATAAGAGGCCGGATCTGGACTATATTGAACTGCGCGGTAATGTAGGCACGCGGCTCGAACGACTTGATAACGGTGACTTCGATGCAATCATTCTCGCCACGGCCGGATTGATTCGACTTGGCTTGAGCGAACGTATCACCGAGAGGATAGATCCGCTAGTGAGTATTCCCTCAGCCGGCCAGGGTGCCGTTGGTATCGAGTGTCGCAGCGACGATAAGGACGTGATTGGCCTTCTCAAGGCAATTAACCACCAGCAAACCTTTGACGAGGTGGTGTGTGAGCGTCGGGTTTCGAGTGGTCTGGGAGCAACATGTAATTTACCCATAGCCGCTTTCGCTGTGCTAAACGGCGAGAACATGAGACTTTCCACATACGTCAGTGATAATTCAGGCGAGCGAACGATTAAATTGAACGGTGAAAGCCCAAGAGGTGACGCGATAATGATGGCAGATCGATTAACGCAGGAAATGATTGGCAAGGGCGCAAACGAACTCATCGGCTCGTAGCCTTTTGATGACGCCCGATTCAGAGACGCCTAAGGTACTTTTAACGAGAGACGAGGACACCAATGCTGAGTTTGGCGCGGCGTTGGCGCCATTCAACGTTGTACCTATAAGCCGGCCACTATGGACTTACGAGTCCGTTGATCTCGGCGCAGCTGGTCGCGACATAGCGACATCATTAGATCGTTATGATCACGTTATCGTGATAAGCCAAAATGCTGTGCGGTATGGCGTCACCACTGTCGCCGACTATTGGCCACAATGGCCTATTTCGCTGCGGTGGTATGCGGTTGGACCGACGACAGCCGAAGCCATGCGGGCCTATGATATTGCCCCTATTATACCGAACAATGCGAATTCTGAGGGTCTGCTAGCTTTACCGCAATTGCAGGTGCCCGGCAGCGGTCGCGTGCTTATACTACGCGGCCAAGAAGGCAGAGAACTACTCAGGCAAAGCCTTGTCGATAGAGGGTTCTCTGTAGACTATCTCGAGGTCTATCGCGGCTCTGTAGTGGATTACCCGAACGGTGCGATCAGTCGAGAGATGGGGTCCCATTATTTTGTAATGCTTTATAGCGGGCAGGCCGTTAGCAGGCTCGCTGAACTGGTTAAATCTAAAGCTGATTTGACTGTCATCGTTCCATCCGCAAGACTGAAGGCCATAGCGCTGGAACTGGGTTTTACAAAAGTTGTCACAGCCGCAGATCAGCGGCAGGCGTCGATGATTTCGACACTAAAATTGGCTCTGCAGACCTAGCCTAAGGCGTTGGTCTGAACTGTAATCATTTGCAATGACTAGATTGAGTGATTGGATAATATGTCTGACAAAACTGATGAACTATCGGTACAACTAAACGAAGCTTTTGAACGACTTGAAAGTGATTCGAACAATGGTGCTGAACAACCTGACGCTCACCAAACCAATCGTAAAAAAGGCGACTCTGAGGCTCAAAAATCGAAGCCGAAAACAGAACGTTCTGCTGCCTCGGCGAATCGGTCGGCCGTTGATACGGGCGCCAAGCAAAGTAGTGCCGGCACAATTATCAGTCTCGTGGTGGGCTTCATCGCGATTGCCATTGCGAGTTTTAGTGCCTATACGGTTCTCCAAATCCAGTCCTTGAATGATGCGAATTCATCTGCAAACACGTCTAACGCTAATTCGACGCAACAGCAGTTGACGCAAATGCGCGGCGAAATAGTCAAGCTTGAAAAAACTACTGCGTCGAAAATAGCGGTAGTGAGCCGAACGTCCTCCGGCGATGCTGAGGCGCGTGTGCAGCTTACGGCCGAGCTTGAACAGAAAATTGAGGCCGCGACTAGTCAGCTGAAAAATACCCTTGGTACATCGAGTGAAGACTGGTTAATCGCGGAAGCTGAGTATCTGATTCGGCTTGCTAACCAAAAAGTACTAATGGAAGCTGATGCTAAAGGTGCTGTGGCATTGTTAATCGCCGCCGATGAGATTATCGCGAATGCGCAGGGCATTGTCGCTTTCGATTTACGTCAGGCTATTGCTGAAGACGTGGCGAAACTTAAAGGCGTTGCTGCACTCGATATCGAAGGGATTTTTGTCACCATCGGCGCATTGGTTAAACAGGTGGATCAATTAGAACAGCGCCGACTCCAATTTAGCGCATTGGCAGATGATGGCAATATTCAGGTTGAAGTGACGGCGGACTTCCTGTCGCGTGTTGAGTTTTTGCTTCAAAAGATTTTTCGTCAACTGACTAACCTAGTTGACTATCGTAATGACGGTGACGTCATTACACCCATCCTCCCGCCTGAAGAAGAATATTATTTGAGACAAAATCTAACAATGACTCTTAGGTTGGCTCAGTTAGGTTTATTGCGCAGCAATCAACAAATTTATCAAGACAGCCTAATTGATGCGAAAGGTTGGATTGAAAAATATTTTGATGCTGGAAATTCAACAACGATGGCAATGGTTCAGACTATAGAGGAGCTAGGCCAAGTCAGGGTCGAACAAAATATGCCGAATGTAGGCGGTTCGTTGCGGGAAATTAAACGGTTGATGCTCAGTTTTCACGAGGCCAGTCCGCGTCGAGCCAGCGCCGTTGATGAATCAGAAATGGAAGCGGAGTCAGTTCAATGAAGCGCACCATGATTTTTTTGTTGGTTATTATCGCGCTTGCCGCTTGGCTGGGGACACTTGCTGCGAAAGACCCCGGCTATGTGTTGGTTTCTTATGATGGAGCGACATTGCAGTCTGGTTTGTGGGTTATGCTGGCGCTCGTGACTGCGGCCATATTTGCTATCTACTATACGATACGCCTTTTCGCAGTGGGATTTTCGATGACGGGTAAAGTACAACACTGGTCTCAGACACGTAAAAAAAGTCGTTCGACAAATCAGACCGGTCGAGGGCTTATTTACCTGCAGGAGGGTAATTATGCGCGTGCTGAAAAATTTCTTGTTAGTGGTGCACAACATCATGACGTGTCTGCGGTTAATTACTTGGCCGCAGCAAAAACTGCGGAAGCACGCGGTGACCCTGAAAAGAGAGAAAGTTACCTACGTTTAGCCCTGTCGGCTGATCCACAAGCCAGTCTTGCGGTAGGTGTGGCGGCCGCGGAAATGGCGCTTGATAGGGGCGACTACCAGCAAGCGCTGGATTTGGTTAACGACCTTCCGCAGAACCAAAAGAGTTTAATAATCAAGCGTAAGGCGCTGTTCGCTCTAAACGAATGGGAGTCATTGCAAGCGTTAATGCCCGCACTTAAAAAAGTAGGCGACGCTGATGTTGATGGTCTGGAGCGAGATGTGATGATTCAGGTCTTACGATTGCACCATAAAACATCAGTAGAAAAATTGAAATTGTATAAGAAAGCTTCTGCACTGATTCGATCCGATCTGAATGTTGTCCTCGAACTCGTCAAGTGGACGAATGATGAGAATGAGTTGGAGCCGCTGTTGCGGCAATATCTGAACTCAACATGGCAGGCGCCGGTTGTGGAAAAATATGCTGATATAGGCCCCGCAACTGCGCAGCGACGACTCAAAGCCGCTAATAAATGGTTTAAGGGGCATGATAATGATGGGGCAATGTACTATTGCATAGGCAAGCTCAATGAAAGCTTAGGCAAACAGGATGAAGCACAAATCGCCTATCAGAGAGGCGTGGAGCTAGGTAGCCGGCAAGCCACGAAAAGCTTAGCTAACCTCTTGGCTTTTAAGGGTGATTTTGAAAAAAGTAATGAATACTACCGAACAGTTATCGATTCGCACGTTCCTTGAAAACAACTGGTTTAAGTTGCGCCAACGTCAGTATGGCTGCTTGAAGTCTTAGCTGGCCGCGCGCGGGGCATATGAGAAAATATCTGAGCTCATATTTTCCTCCGGCATACCCTGTTCAACAAACATATCTAACGTCGCGTAGACCATACCAGGACCACCACTAACGATCACCGTTGCGTTACTAACATCACTGATGTCTTTTAGGGCTGCGTCACCAACAAGTCCGGTTCTGCCTTGCCAGTCAGGCGATTTGTCTGGGTCACTGACGACAGGAATAAAGCTAAATTCTCGACCTTTATCTCGCCACTCGTCTTGCCAAGATTCGCAGAGCTCTTTTAAGTAAAGGTCCTGCGCTGCGACGACGCCCCAGTAAAGATAAATAGGATGCTTGTTGTCATCTAACGTCGACTCCTCGCAAAGAAGGTGTTCAACGATGCTTTTCATTTGGGTGATGCCAGTGCTCGCTGCAAGTAATATAAGCGGTCCGCTAGGCATCTGACTTAAAAAACAGGCGCCTTTGGGATACTCAATATCAAGTTCAGTCGCTACATCAAGTAGCGCTTCTACCGTATCTGAATCGACGGAGTCTGGCGTCGGTCTGATATGTAGTTCGATCTTGTCGATTAGTGATGGAGCGGAGGCGATAGAAAACGGATATCGTTTACCTTCGCTGACCACTTCCAGGTACTGCCCCGCTTTGTGTTCGGAGCAGGCACCGTCAGGAAGTGCTAGTAGGATCCGTCGAGTGTCCTGATTGTAGTAACTAACAGACTCGACCTTACAGCGGGTGATACTCAATGCGACGAGTCTACTTTCGTTTCATAGAGGAAAAGAATTCCTCGTTGGTTTTGGATTTCTTCATCCGTTCAAGCATAAACTCAATAGCTGCGAGATCATCCATCTCGTGCAGGATCTTTCTTAGAATCCAAGCTTTTTGTAGTTCCTCTTCTGTCATCAGAAGGTCTTCACGACGTGTACCTGAGCGACGTATGTTGATAGCAGGATAAACCCGCTTTTCAGCAATCTTTCGTTCAAGGTGAAGTTCCATATTACCTGTACCTTTAAATTCCTCGTAGATGACTTCATCCATCTTGGAACCGGTATCAATCAAGCAGGTAGCGATAATTGTTAAACTACCACCCTCTTCAATATTTCGTGCAGCACCAAAGAAACGTTTTGGTCTTTGTAGTGCATTTGCATCAACACCACCAGTTAGTACTTTGCCTGAGAGCTGGTATGACTGTGTTGTATGCTCTAGCGAGTCGTGTCATGGAATCAAGAAGAATAACCACGTCTTTTTTGTGCTCTACCAAGCTTTTGCTTTTTCAATAACCATTTCACTAACTTGAACGTGTCGTGACGGTGGCTCATCAAATGTACTTGCGACCACTTCGCCAATGACCGACCGCTTCATCTCGGTCACTTCTTCTGGTCGTTCATCAATGAGCAAGACAATCAGATGGCATTCTGGGTTATTTCTAGCGATCGCTTGTGCGATGTTTTGCAGGATTAGCGTTTTACCGGCTTTCGGTGGCGAAACGATTAGGCCGCGTTGTCCCTTACCAATGGGCGAGGTTAAGTCGATAATACGTGACGTTAGATCTTCGGTACTGCCGTTACCCGCTTCCAGCGTCAAAGGTGAATCTGGAAATAGTGGTGTGAGGTTTGAAAATAGAATCTTGTTCTTAGATTCGCCTGGATCAGTGAAATTGATCTGATCAACTTTGAGTAATGCGAAGTAGCGTTCGCCATCTTTTGGTGGACGAATTTTCCCAGAAACGCTATCGCCTGTGCGCAGGTTAAAGCGTCGAATTTGGCTCGGAGACACATAAATATCGTCAGGGCCAGCAAGGTAAGAGCTGTCCGCAGAACGTAGGAAGCCGAAGCCATCTTGTAGTATTTCTAATGTGCCATCGCCGTAAATGGCGTCGCCACCCTTGGCGTGTTTTCTAAGGACGCTGGCGATAATCTCTTGTTTGCGAGATCGTGCGAGATTTTCCATTCCCATTTCTTGGGCGATTTCGAGGAGTTCAGGGATAGGCTTTGATTTGAGGTCGGTTAAGTTCATAGATTATGTCGTTACATAGTTTAAGAAAGCGCATTCAAGCGCGAAGGATTGATTTAGATAAAAACTGGAAGAGTGTTAAAGCTAGTCTGGGTGATCTAATTTCAATAATTAGTTAAAAGTTTAGTTGGAATTTTTGGTGAGATTTAAAATGGCAGCTGCTTTGTAAGGGCTCACCAGGAACTCATTGCTTGTTTGTACGTTCGACTGTACGTCTGACGATGAGATTGGATAAGTGGAAATTGTCTGTTTTTGCGCTATTTGTCAACCCCTAATTTTGCTAACCGGCTGAATAAAGCAAAATTTATTGTCTGTAAGTTGCCTTAAAAGCGTTCAAGTTTGCTCTTAAGGCAACGAGACAACATACGTTAACTAGATGTTGCTATCGAGGAACGCCGTCAGCTGTGATTTCGAAAGCGCGCCTACTTTTGTGGCCTCGACACTTCCGTTCTTAAATAGCATCAGCGTTGGAATACCACGGATGCCATATTTTGGTGGCGTATTCTCGTTTGCGTCGATATCAAGCTTACATATTTTCATCTTGCCGCCATACTCAGCTGCAATTTCTTCTAAAACAGGAGCGATAACTTTGCAAGGACCACACCACTCGGCCCAATAGTCGACTAGGACGGGTATATCGGAATTGATGACTTCTGCTTCAAACGAGTCATCGGTTACGTGGCTAATGTCAGACATTGATTAAATGCTCCAGTTACGAGGAAGAAATGAAAGAGCGTTATCCTAAAGCGCGATCTGGAATTACTCAACCAGAAAACGATAACGATGAGGTCTTTTTATATACCATTAAGTTTCTGTGCCACTTGTTTGGCGAAATAAGTCAAAATTCCATCTGCGCCTGCCCGTTTCATCGCGAGTAAGGATTCTTCGATGACTTTCTCATCCAGCCAGCCGCGCTCTATTGCGCCTGCCAGCATCGCGTATTCACCACTAACCTGATAAACCATAGTGGGTACTTTGAATTCATCTTTAACCCGACGGACGATATCGAGGTACGGCATACCGGGCTTAACCATGACCATATCAGCGCCTTCTGCCAGATCGAGACCAACCTCTCTTAGGGCTTCATCGCTGTTCGCAGGGTCCATCTGATAGGTTGCCTTGTTGCCCTTGCCTAAATTCGATGCAGAACCTACTGCATCCCGGAATGGGCCATAGAAGGACGACGCGTACTTAGCTGAATAGGCCATAATTCGCGTGTTTGTATGTTGGCCCGCTTCAAGAGCCTGGCGAATAGCGCCAATTCTACCGTCCATCATATCGGAGGGAGCGACAACATCGACCCCTGCTTCTGCTTGAACCAGAGCTTGTTTGACCAATGCTGCAACGGAAATATCATTACTGACATAACCTTGCGCATCCAAAATCCCGTCTTGACCATGAATAGTGTAGGGATCTAGAGCGACGTCTGTCATCACTCCGAGTGACGGTGCAGCAGCTTTGATTGCTCTAACGGCCCTTGGCGCTAACCCTTGCGGGTTATAGGACTCTTCGCCAGCTTCAGATTTCTTTTCTGGCGGCACGACTGGAAAGACCGCCATAAGAGGGATACCCAAGGCTTCGACTTCCTTTGCCTCCTGTTGCAGCAGATCCAGTGTCAAGCGTTTAACCCCAGGCATGCTGGGTATCTCCTCGATGATGTTTTCGCCTTCGATAACAAAAACAGGGTAGATCAAGTCATCGACTGTCAGTGAATTTTCACGCATTAACCGGCGAGAAAAGTCGTCACGTCGCATGCGTCTCATACGAGTTGAAGGAAATTGGCCGTCCATTGTCATTGCTCCAAAATCTTAAGTGCGCATTATACTGAAGGATTCAGCATCAGACCATGCTCTGGCTTGATGGGTTAGCCGGGTCGTCTACATTGAAACGATCGGCGCTCAACAGGCCTGATCTCAGTAAGCGGCGTCTGTTGCTTTTATATCGTTACTTTTATTGTTACTTTTGTTGTTAATGTGAAGAAATGACCGCGAACAGGTTTGTCACGTTTAGCGAGAGACATTGTCTTTTCACTCGGCGCTTGCGACACAGGTAAGTTGTATTTCTCGATTAGCTGTAGATTACAACAAATTGATACCCTTATGAATTCAAGCCTTGGTTAACTTACAATTTGCGATAACTTTCGTAAACACGACTTATTAGCAGAGACAGATTCGTCAGACAGTGTTGTAACGATACACGGCCAAAAAATCGCAGCAGATAATGGTGCTGACGTAGAATCTGAATCTGATCAGTAGATACTTACACTTACGATTCGGGTTCATTGACGGCATGCGCTAACTGACGGTGCATGTAAGAAAATGCAAGCCGGTGAATTGGTCGATGAAGTGCGATGGTTTCAAGGCGGGTGATTTGGACTAAGGCGTTAACAGAATAGGAGAAATCGTTGAGCAAGCTAATATATTCTCAAGAAGAACTCGAAGCAGACAACGTCTATGCAACGCCTCATATTGAATGTGGGCTTAAACTGCACGGTGGCTTTAATGCAGATGGCGAGTATCTGTCGCCACGCACTAAGCATCGCTGGACCGCCATCAATGCCTGGAAAAATCAACTGGAAAAGCAGAACGTTGAAATTGTTGGAGCAACAACTGCTCTGCTGACCGAACCAAATTTCCCCAACGAAGCGCAGGCAATTTTTTTACTCCAAAATGGTGTTCAGCAACCACTTTGGGACTCACTAACAATTACGGGTTTGATTGAAGCTCGCGGTAAAGCGCTGGCAGAGTTCACGCCACCAGACTTTCAAGATATTATTGTTGAAGACATCTCAGGAACAGCCCTTGGGCATATGGGCAAGGGGCTGATGACGGCCCATGGATGGGATGAAGGCGGCAAGGAAGGTTCCGGCTTAGGTGGTCATGATGCGATGTGGTTTGCGACCCGTGATTTAATATTTGGCAAAGACAAATTTCCGCTTGCCTCTCCCCCCGAAAGCATTGGGCGAGTAAAACAGGGGCGTGAAATTGAGGCTATTCCCGTTGAACATGAAACGCTTATTTCGTTTCTAATGAACCTTTTGATGATCGAGGTTCGTGCTGAACGTGCTTTCCGTTTCTATGAATCCGTTATCGGTAATGCCGACGTTTTTTTAGATAAGCAGGAAGAAGCGAAACATGCGGTAATGATGGTAAACCGCATCAGAATGGATGAAAACATTCACGTTGCTTGGTTGAAGGTTGCAATATCTGAATTTCGAAACTTCACCATCAAGAAAAATGACGGAACGCAGGTGAGAGGCGCGACGCTATTGGATCCCATCTGGGAGAAAATGGTGCACTGGCATGCGGTCGAGATGCATGAGGCTAACCGAGATAATAATCATGCCGAAATGGACAGAAAAATATTGGCAGCAGACAGGGGCTCTGAAATTATTGAAGCGTTCAAAAAATTAGCAGCCTCGTCATAATTACCCTTAGCGGAGGTAGGTGATCGTACTGCCTAGCTTTGCTCCAAAATCTCAGATTTTTCGAACCACTCTTCTTCAAGTGTTTCGATTTCATCTTTCAAACCCATCTGGTCTCGCAATAAGTTTTGCAGGTTATCAACTTCGCTTTGCTCGTAAATTGCGTTGTCTGACAATGCGGCGATAACGATTTCAAGCTTGTCTTTCAATCTGTCTATGCGTTCTTCGATTGTTTTAATTCGCGTTCGAATTTGGCGGCTTTGTTTGTGATTAACTTTCGCTGCTGGAACCTGTGCTGCAACACTCGCCTCATCCGATTGGATTTTGCTCTCGGTGCGGTTGGCGGGTTTGCTCTCGCTTTCTGATTTCCTTGCTGTATTTTCGCCCAGCAATTTGAGTCGATAGCTTTCTAGGTCACCATCGAAAACATCAATTTTGTTGTCTTCGACTAAATAAAATGAGTCCACTGTGTTGGCTAGCAGATGTCGATCATGCGAAACGAGCAGTATTGCCCCTTCAAACTCTTGCAGCGCAATGGTTAGTGCCTGACGCATCTCCATGTCGAGGTGATTGGTTGGTTCATCCATGAGCAACAGATTGGGTTGAGCAAAGGCTACCAGGGCTAACGCAAGACGTGCCTTCTCGCCACCTGAAAAGGTTTCAACGGGTTCATGTACCTTGTCGCCTCTAAAGTCGAAGCCGCCTAGATAATTGCGAACCTCTTGTTCTCGCATTTTTCCATCGAGTCTTTGCAGGTGCAAGAAAGAGGATGCTTGCATATCAAGGTCGTCGACTTGGTGCTGAGAAAAGTAGCCTACTTTCAAATTTGCGCCAGCATGTATTTCTCCGGCTAGCAGAGGCAGTTCGCCACTGAGTGTTTTTATTAAGGTCGATTTGCCCGCGCCGTTGTGTCCCAACAATCCAATTCTGTCGCCAGGGTGCAAATTTAGCCTGATGTTGTTAAGCACGGGCTCGCCGTAGCCTAACGATGCATGATCCAAGCTCAATAGTGGGTCCGATGTTTTGTCTGCCGGTGGGATTCGAAATTGAAAGGGCGAATCGATATGGGCAGGCGCGATCAACTCCATTCGCTCGAGTGCCTTTATTCGACTTTGCGCTTGCCGAGCTTTGGTCGCTTTTGCTCGGAAGCGCCGAACGAAATCTTGCATGTGAGCAACGTCGCGCTGCTGTTTCTCATAGTTGCTCATCTGCTCTGCCAGCCTTGCAGCTTTGACGGCTTCGAATTGCGAATAGTTGCCTGTGTACAATTCAATTTGCTGATGATGTAGATAGGCAATGCTATCTACTGTCTCGTCGAGAAACTCTCGGTCATGTGAGATGAGCAGCATCGATCCCTGATAGTTCTTAATCCAAGTGCTGAGCCACAAAATTGCATCAAGGTCGAGGTGATTGGTTGGTTCATCGAGTAGTAATAAGTCGGAAGGTGCCATTAGCGTGCGTGCGAGGTTGAGACGTATGCGCCATCCACCAGAGAACGATGATAGTGGGTTTAAAAATGTATCCTGCGAAAAGCCCAGCCCGACAAGCAGTTGTTCGGCTCTCGATTTAGCGGTGTAACCGTCGAGAGAATCAATCTTTTCATGTAGACCCGCGATGTCATTAAAACGATCGGCTTCTTCTGCAGCGCGAAGCGCAGTTTGTACGCTCATGAGTTCATGATCGCCGCCGAGAACGTAATCCAAGGCAGGCTCTGAACTGGCGAGCACCTCTTGTGCTAGGTGAGCGATGCGTAAGGATTGGGGGTATTCTAAATCACCATGGTCAGCATCGAGTTCGCCTAATATAAATTTAAACAGGCTGGTTTTACCGGCGCCATTGGCGCCGATAAGTCCCACTTTGCGGTCTTTATGGATGGTCATGGAAACATTCTCGAACAAAAGTTCGGTTCCACGACGGAGCGCAATTTCGGTAAAGACCAGCATGAGATTGATGCGTTAGAAAAATTCGGCTGAATTCTAACAGAGTCACATCATTGATTGGTTTTTGATTAACCCCGGTCCAGCAACAACTCAAAACCTTAAAGCATGCGAGTCTGTCAGTTCTCCTTGGTTGACGAACAATTGCTGACAAAGCACACCTGTTTGTGTGCGCCTTGGGTCTTTACGCATCGGATCGATTGTGTAGACTCAAGGTCATAGACAATGGAAGAAAAACAAAAATGTATAAGCTGCTGATGATAATTATGGTTGCGGGTTTCGTCGGACTATTTTTCGTTAATGGCCCTGGCGGTGCACCTATCCTATCGTTTGATAATATGACGCCGACTACGCCGACGTTAGACAACTCTCAATTCAACGCGTCACCGGCTCGATCAACGCATACAGAGGTCTATAAGTGGCAAGACGAAGAGGGTGTATGGCAGTTTTCAAATCAGCCACAAGATATGGCGGGTGCTGAAATTGTTGAGATTGATAATAATATAAATACGGTGGCCGCATTCAAGATGCCGCAAGAGAAAACTTCAACCCAAACGTCAGGTCTGCAATTACGAAAGGGGATAAGTAATCTTCCGGCTGGTATGACAAGTGTCTCTCCAGAGAATTTGAGTGAAATGATGGAGACTGTGAATTCCTTGCAGGGCGTTGCAGATCAACAGCAAGAAGCGCTGGACGCGATCACACGGAAAAACTAGACCAACGCCTTGTTCGAAGTTGCACAAGGCGATTACATTAGGCACTCAAAGACAATGACGTGGCGGTTTCAAAAGCCGCAAGTAAAAGGGTTCTGTTTATCTTGGCCGGACAATCTGTAATACGCCAATTGCCATGAGCCCAATCAGGCCAACTAACGTCCAGCCCGGAATACTGATACCGAGAAACGTCCAGACGACTTCCGCACATGTCCCATCACCTGAAAGTACCAACGATAAAACTTCGGCAAGAGGGAATACATCCATTAGATAATCCAGGCTTGGACCACAGGCGGGGACTTCATCAGCTGGCAGGCTCTGCAGCCAAAGTTGTCGGCCAGCAAGACCAGCGCCGCCCAGAGCGAACATCGTCAAGCCTGCACCATAGACTTTGATGCCGTTATGTTGCGGATTGTGAATCGCAGCAACTAGCGCAATCGCACCGACAGCAATTACCATGACACGTTGCATGATACAAAGAGGGCAAGGCTCTAAGTTCATCGCATGTTCCATATAGAGCGCAACGCCCATCATGGATGTGCAACCAATGAACGTGAGCAGAAAAATTATTCGAGAAGATGGGAGTCGGTCCAACATGTCAGGGCAGCCTAGTTTATCTGGTCGATTATTGCTCGGCGCAATACGTAAATCACTTAGCGGATTATGAACTATGCGACTCAGGGAAGACAGCAACGTTCAGTTGGTGACGAGGTCTGCCCGATCACTTTGCTGGTCATCGAACAGAGAATAGCCCCCTATGAAGGATCTTGCGTTGCAGCGTTAGCTATCCACTGTTGGCTGAAGGTGACGAGTTCTGGAAAAAATAATCCAAAATCTACGAACAACTCCTTTTCGATCGTTAGGAAAAAATCATAACTCTGTGCCAATGAGTTTTCCCTCGTAATCCGTTGCGAGAGCCGAACGAGGGCTGACTCGACGAATGCGTAATTTTTATAAGCGGCGAGCGCGTCGACGGATTCCATTCGCTCAATGACGAATGCGGCTTGATCGGGTAGGTGCGTTTGATGCGCTTTGACAGATTGGTAGGCCTTTTGACTGAAGGCTGGCAGGGATTGAGCTGTATGAAACTGATCCCAATATTTTGCAAGAAAATGATCGTACACAATGTCGGTTACGATAGGTGCAAATCGACGAAGGTGTGCCGGGAATCTGCGGTGACTGGTTTTGACCTGTACATGTCGATCAGTAAATACGTCGATCGCACGATGAAGTTTTATACCTGCTTCCAGCTCATTCGGCCGTTGGCCGTTCAGTCGGCCTTTGACGAAATCCCCTAAAAAGCCACCTGCCATGAGCCGCTCATCAGGCCAAGCAAGAAGAAAGTGAGCGAGATGATTCAGCTAGGTCACCGAGTTATTAGGCTGCAAAGGCAAATAGGCTGCTTGTACTTCTGCGAGGTAACGTTCGAAAGCAGGCTGTGCCTCAGCTTCAATTGCTTGATGTTGCTGTAGCGATAATTTGGCCGTTTCTTCGAAACTCGCGAGCTCTGTTTTTGATAAGGGCATTTGTTGAAAGTGATCTCTATGAGCAATACTTTGATTCATCGCAAAGCGAAGATAGGATATATCCTGATCTTTCATATCCTGCAGAATTCTGCCGCTTGGGGTTTTGTTGGGGTCGAGTAACTTAGCCGATTGTTGTTCCAATGCGTCGACGTGAGACGACCCTGCAATATTCTGATCCAGCATCTCGGCAATTGGCCTTAACTCTGACAGTATTTCCTGACCCCAAACGCCTAGCTCTCTTTGCTTCCCTTGGTCAGATAGTAATGTTGAAGTTTGTCTGCCTGTCCTGACGGTCTTTGCAACGTTCTCGGTGACCGATGAGCAAATCGCCGTGTCGTGTTTTGGGCTGTCTGTGAGAAGACAATACAACAGCAGCGTGTCTAAGAACCTAATCGAGGTTTCACTAATGCCGGTCGGTTCGTACGGATCGACGTCGAGCAGTCTCACTTCAATGTATTCAACGCCGTCGTCTCTGAGCGCTTGCAGGAAATTGCAGCCTTTTGCAGGTACACATTTGGCGCGAATTGTTGTGTAGAACTCTGCCTCGGATTGAAGGATTGAATCGTTTAACTGCGCCAGCAAGTTGCTATCTGATTGGAGGCTTGCGTAGCCAGCATAAGGCGTTGTCACTGCGTTGGCGATTTTTTCAACGTAGTTGTCCAAACTGTTGTAACAAATGTTTAATATGCTCGACTGTGCGTCGCTTTGATAACCTAAGTCGCCATTTCTCAATGATGTAGCGTTCTCTAGATACAAACTATTGTTACCAAGCTCATCGAGATTGTGTTGTTTGCCGTTTACGAAGCTGTCGCAAACCGCCGGTGATGCGCCTAACAAATAGATCGGTAACCATGAAAAACGTCGAAAGTTTCGCATTACATCAAAGTACCGATTGGTTCGATAGGTTTGAGTATTCTGCGTACCCTCCTGCTTCGCGAGTGTTTGCCAAAATTCATCGGGGAATGAGAAGTTGTAATGAACGGCGCAGATAGTTTGCATTGAACGACCATAGCGATTGCCAAGACCGTTGCGATAGGTTGTTTTCAGTTGTCCTAGATTAGATTCACCGTAGTACGCCAGTGGAATTTTATGATCTTCGGGTAACACGCAAGGCATACTGGAGGACCAAATGAGCTCATCTTCTAAACCTGAATAGACGTAGCGATGAGTGTTGGATAATGTTTCCAAAGTTTCCTCAACGGATGCTGAGACAGGCGTAATAAGCTCCAACTGGGACTCAGAAAAGTCAGTTGTTACAGACGGATGGCTTAGCTTTGAGCCGAGAAATGCAGGGTGTGGTTGCAAGGAGAGGTTACCCTTTGGATCAACCCTAAGTGTTTCTCGCTCAATGCCACGATTAAACCGTAGGCTTGCGGAGTCAAACTTCGCTAACAATCGTTGTGTGTCGAGCTTAATTTCTACCATTTACTTCTACCAAAAAACGTCATTATCAAACGTCTTACCAAATTTAACTTGAATGCTTGCCTTGAGACATTGGCGTGAGATATTGCTTTTGAATTCTTTTTGAAGACGGGCAAACCTAGCATAACTCCTAAATAAAAGGGCGTGTAGTGAATTCTAGTATGCCAAAGGTGGGGTCTTAGCTAAAGCACGCATGTAAGTGCAAGCATAAACGCTTGCGAGCACATGAAAACATGCGTTGGTTCATTCTTGATTTTTTTCTCGAAATTGGTGAATGAGGCGCCTGCCTTTCTTTGTTGGGCGTCCTTCCGAAAAAGACGACATACCCGCTGCCTTTCGTTGACTGGCTTCACCCTCTCGTTTTTCGATACTGGCTTGGGTTTCTCGATAGAGTACTGAAGCCTCGGGCGCACCTCGACGTTGAGCCGATAGGTTGGTGACGGTCACAATTTTTTCGTCCCATCCCTGGCGAACTTTAAGTTGATCACCGACGAGAACATCTTTACTGGCTTTGCCTCGACTGCCATTAACTTGCACTTTGCCACCATCAATTGCCTCCTTCGCTTTGGCGCGGGTCTTAAAGAATCTCGCTGCCCAGAGCCACTTATCAAGACGCACAGGTATCTGCTGCATTTCGTTAGTTGATTGTTCGTTAGACATAGTGTGCCCGTATTATTGTTGACGTTCTGACCGTCTCGTCTCTATTGTCGTTCATTGTGTGATTTAGGATGTGATTGATAGTGTCATTGATGGATGTAGCAAGTCCATCAGGTTGTTAATTGAAGGATGGTCTCGACAGGGCTTCGGCGGCAATTTTGAGCTAGGCGTTGCAATATGTACGGTCGTTCCGACACCATACCGTTTTGCTGCATTTAGAACGGCAGAACTATCATCAACAAAGATGGTTTTTTGCGGATCAAAATCGAGCTGTGATTGCAGGTTGTGCCAGAAAGCCTGATCTTCCTTGGGGTTCCCTAAGTCGTGACTCGAGACAACCTCATCGACGTATGTCAGCAGACCTGTTGCAACATTTTTTAGCGTAATCACATTGGGGTGTGCGTTTGTTGTCAGCACGACCCGTTTATTCATCTTCACTAACTGGTTCATGAAAGCCAGAGTTTCGGGGCGGTAAGCGATAAGGTGAGAGATTTCTGTTTTAAGGCCAATGATATCGAGCTGAAATTCATGGCTCCAAAAATCCGTACAATACCAGTTCAATGTGCCGCGGTGTTTTTCGAGCGCATGGTGCACAATGCGTGTTGCTTCATTGTTAGTTTTGTTGTGGATTTGAGAAAACCTTATGGGAAGATATTCATTCCAAAAATAACTGTCATAGTCAAGATCGAGCAAGGTACCATCCATATCAAGTAAGACCGTACTCGCCTCGGTAAAGCTTTGCGCTACCATTGAGCAGTCGTAACCAGATCCATGATCAAGCCTCTTCAACCGTTGAGAAAATGTTATGTCTAGTCTGTATTCTAACCTGAGTCCTGCTCAATTAGCTGAGGGATTATCTGATATTTGTCGTCTCGCAGGTAAAGCGATTCTTGAAGTCTATGATCGTAGTGACCTTGGTGTGCAAACCAAATCGGATAACTCTCCACTGACGGAGGCAGATCTGGCAGCGCACCATATTATTGTCGATGGGCTTTCAAACCTTGTCAGTGATGTCCCTACTCTGTCTGAAGAGTCCGACCCGATATCCTTTGATACAAGAAGCCGTTGGAATAGATATTTTTTGGTTGACCCCTTAGATGGCACAAAAGAATTCATCAATCGAAACGGTGAGTTCACGGTAAATATTGCACTTATTGAAAACCATGTGCCGATTCTCGGCGCGGTTTATGTGCCGGTTACTGACGTGATGTACATTGGGGTTAATATCGATGGTTACAGGCAAGCCTACAAGGTTGAAAAGGGTGAAAAAGTACTGCTTTCGACTCGAAGCATGAACTCTGACGCTATCACTGTAGTGGCTAGTCGACGCCACGGAAGTGAACAGATGGAGCGCTGTATGGCCTTACTTAATAAGCAATTTGTTGTCGAGACAAAAAGCGTTGGCAGCTCTCTGAAGTTTTGTCAGATCGCAGAAGGCGGGGCGGATTTATATCCACGTCTGGCGCCAACGTCTGAATGGGATACGGGAGCGGCTCAAGCGGTTGTTACCGCTGCCGGCGGATTGGTTGTTGATGATTCGTTTGCGGAGCTTCAATACAACACGAAAGAAAATATTCTAAACCCGTTTTTCTACGTCCTCGCTGACGCGGACTACGATTGGCAAAAACTATTATCAAACATTGACTAGATCGCCTAAAAAATAGCTCTACCGGCGCGCCCTGTCGTTTAGACAAATAGATAAACAGATAATAGATCACCCTATAGATAGATGAACAAACGGATAAAGGTATCTGCTTCATTCTTGCTGATATTCAAGTTCTACGAAAACAGCATTGATAGTATGTGCCAGTCACTCACAATTAGGATTTCATATGGCTGACAAATCAAAACTACCGGCGCCAATACCGACACCAGAAACGCAGCATTTCTGGGATGGAGCAAAACTCGGCGAGCTGAGACTCCAGCGTTGTGATGATTGCACACACGTCTATTTCCCTCCGAGACCTTTCTGCCCCGAGTGTGCGAGTAAAGCTGTTAAGGTTTTCGCGGCTTCAGGTCATGCGACGCTTTATAGTTACGTCATCAATAATAGGCCCCACCCAGCATTTGACGGCCCCTACGCCATCGCGGTCGTGACGTTAGTAGAAGGCCCTAGAATGATGACCAACATTATTAACTGTGAACAAACACCCGAGCAACTGCAGTTAGACATGGCCCTGTCGGTGGTGTTTGAAGATCTGTCAGACGACATTGCACTACCCTATTTCGAACCTTTGGAGGCGTCATCGTGAAGTCAAATTCAATAGCCATCGTCGGTGCTGCTGAAACGACAGAGTTGGGTACGATTCCCGACATGAGTCAAATCCAATTGCATGCAGATGCCGCGCTCAACGCAGTGGCCGATGCCAGCCTAAGTATGAAAGATATTGATGGTATCGCCACCGCTGGCGAGTCGCCGGTTAACCTCGCGCACTATTTGGGTATCACGCCAACCTGGGTTGATGGCACTGGTGTGGGCGGTTGCTCATTTATGTTGCATGTTAGACATGCGGCAGCGGCGATCAACGAAGGTTTGTGTACAACTGTACTTATCACCCATGGCGAAAGTGGCCGGTCGGGTATTGGGCGAGGTGGATATCGCGGTAGCCCGAGTTCACTTTCCGGGCAATTTGAAGGGGCCTATGGCGGCATGGGTCCGACAACATCTTTCACCATTCCCTTTCTGCGTTACATGAAGGATACGGGTACGACATTGGAGCAATTGGCGATGGTTGCGGTTGTACAGCGTGAGTGGGCGGCAAGAAATCCGCGCGCCAAACTACAGCAATTGACCAGTGTTGAAGAGGTTATGAGCGACCGCGTTATTGCCTATCCATTCACTAAATCTGAGTGCTGTCTTGTCACAGATGGCGGTGGTGCGTTGATTTTGACGAGTGCAGAACGTGCAAAGGACTTCCCTACCCAGCCTGTCTACATTGTTGGGACGGGAGAGAGTGTTGAGACGCCGATGATTAGTCAGATGGCCGATTTTAGTTCGTCAAGAGCCTTCAAGGTGTCAGGTAAAAAAGCTTTTGAAGAGGCGGGTATTCAGCATAAAGATGTTGATCATCTAATGATTTACGATGCGTTTGCACACCTTCCTTTTTACGGTCTTGAGGACCTTGGTTTTTGTCGACCAGGGGAAGCCGGCGCATTTATCGAAGCTAGAAACACTGCGCCCGACGGCGGTGTCCTGCCTGTCAATACAAACGGCGGTGGTTTGAGTTATATGCACTCGGGTATGTACGGAATGTATGCTCTGCAGGAATCCGTTCGACAGCTAAGGGGTACGGCCGCAGCGCAGGTTGAAGGTGCTAAGCTTTCAGTCTGTCACGGTGTGGGCGGTATGTTTGCCGCTAGTGGCACGATTATCATGGCAAATGAAGCGATCTAGGCGACGCGATTTGGTTCGGTGATGAACCTGCCTGAGATAGATAAGGGGGGTTTGGTCTCAGCTAGCCAAACTGAAAGCGTATCCATCCTGCCGAGGAGAACACTGTATATTCATACAGTTTGGCTAGCGAGGTCGACAAATATACCGACATCCTTTTCAAATTGAAAGCATTGAAAAGTGGAGGATCCTACACCGGTGATTACTTGACATTTAGGAATCAAATCTAAGGTTTTGAAAAATAGAGAGAATTTGTTTCTGTATCTAATCCTGTGGCTAAAAAGTGGCCAAGTCTGAACGATCATATCCAGCGAATCGATGTGATGAATAGCATTTGAGGGGTAAGCAATTTTCAGCCATTTGTGACGCGGCAAATCGCTTTTTGAACATTTTGATCCAGTTCTCCGATGAATGGCGTAAGTTGCGACCTAAAAGGTCCTCGAGCGTCGTTATTTCTCTAAATAGGTGTGGACACGGCTTGAGAGGAAAATGATAATGGGGTCGGTCAAGATGAAAGTTTTTCGTCTCGGCTTCTGATTCCTATTGGTCTAAGGCAGAAGCAATTTTGCGAGATTTTTCACTTTGAAATTTTATATCAGACTTCTTACTGAGATCTTTTATAGAACTTCACTGACGAAAGATTGTCTAAGCCAAACGAGAGAGACTAAATTATTGGAGTACAGAGTCCGCATTAGCACTAACATTGGTTCCTATATTGGCGCCATAGGAAGAACACAACACTTCTTCTTGGTTGGTGACGCCTCATATCCCTCACTCTGTCGATACAAGAGAGGTATTCACGCCCCCAAAATCGCAACACCTAATTGCCCTCAGTTAACAATGGAGCTTTCGGACTATGCCTAGTACACGAGAAGGAGATTTCGATTCAATTCTTGAAGACGAATCACTCGATGATACGAATGAAAATCTTGAGGCCCTCGAAGCCCTGTCAGAAAATGCTGAATTTTTAGATCAGGATGCTGAGGAAGGTGAAGAATCGAAGCTGAAGGTGCTAATTGATCGAGGTAAGGAGCAAGGATACCTCACCTATGATCAACTCACTGAAACGTTGCCTAAAAAAATTACTGAGTCAGATGAATTCGAGAATATCGTTCAGATGTTCGAAGAGATGGGCGTTGGTGTGTTCGATCAAGCGCCCTCTCCTGCCGATCTAAAAGACCAGACAGGGGAAGAGCCGATTTCAGATAACCCTGTTTTGGCGACGGCCGAATCGGTTGTGGGCAAGACGATCGATCCCGTTCGCATGTATATGCGAGAAATGGGCACCGTTCCCTTGCTGACAAGAGAAGGCGAAATTGTTATTGCCAAGCGAATTGAAGACGGCATTCGAGAAACCATGGCGATTCTCTCTCGATACCCCGGCATCGTGGAAAAAATCACTGGGATGTATGAAAAAGTCATTGAAGAGGAAGGTGACCTAGGCGTCATCATTAGTGGTTTCCTTGATAATGATTCAGTCATACCAGATATGTCAGCCGTCGCGAAAGCGAAGTCTTCAGGTAACTACCAAGAAGAAGATGCGGAAGAGAAGAAGGGGCTAGATGTTGAGTTAGCTAACAAGCGGTTTAAGGATGTTATTCGTCATCATAAGAAAATCATTAAACTGAACGAATTAGGAGACCGAACAAGCAAAGCCGCAGTTACTGCAAGATCGAAACTGGCAGAAGTCTTCTCCTCTTTAAAAATTGTGCCTGTTCAGATGGAGCCGTTGCTTGAGTTTGTTCGATCAGATATGCAAGAAATTCGAAGTCAGGAAAAAGTCATTCGGAACCTGATGGTATCCAAGTCGAAAATGCCGAAGGGTGTTTTTCTAGAAGGATTTGTTGGCCGAGAAACGCAAGTCGAATGGGTTGATGAATTGATCGCTTTGAATGAGGATTATTCAGAAGCGCTTAAAAAGAATCGAATTTCAATTCGTCATTCTCACAAGATCATAAGACGAATTGCTGATAGAACTCAGCTTGAAATTTCAGAGATCAAGGACATTAATCGTAGGCTCTTTGTTGCGGTTGGAAATACCCGAGCTGCGAAGCGTGAAATGATTGAGGCAAATTTAAGACTTGTCATTTCAATCGCTAAAAAATACACCAATCGCGGTTTACACTTTCTTGATCTTATTCAAGAAGGCAACATCGGTCTAATGAAGGCCGTGGATAAATTCGAATATCGAAGAGGTTTTAAATTTTCGACATACGCTACTTGGTGGATCAGGCAAGCGATTACTCGATCGATTTCAGACCTGGCCAGAACTATTCGTGTGCCGGTACACATGATGGAAACTGTTAATAAGCTCAATCGGCTACAACGCCAACTTGTACAGGAACTGGGTCGTAATCCAACCATCGAGGAACTGAGCGTAAAAATGGAATTGCCAGAGGATAAGGTCTTGAAAGCGATTGATGTTGCGAAGCAACCAATCTCTTTGGAAACCCCTGTCGGTGAAGACGACGATTCGACTATGTGGAACCTGGTTAGCGACACGACTGCGGAATCCCCTATGGACCATGCCACAGAGAAGGGTCTGAAAGAGACAACAACCAATGTTCTGACAGCCTTGACCGAGCGCGAAGCTAAGGTGTTACGCATGCGGTTTGGTATTGATATGAATACCGATCACACCCTTGAGGAAGTTGGTCGGCAGTTTTCGGTTACTCGAGAGCGTATTCGTCAAATAGAGGCAAAGGCGCTTCGAAAGCTTCGCCATCCGGCAAGATCGGAACAGTTAAGAAGTTTTATCGATAGCTAAAATAGACTTCTAAGGCAGGGCTCTAAGACAGAGCCCTTAGACAAAACGTTAAGATTGACGGCCGAGCTCATAGCCGAAGGTAGACTGGTTTTGCCAGGGTCTTCGGTGAGAAATTGAGTCCGCAGCCCTCCTAGCCGGCCCTCCCAATACCCTTGCAACTGTGCCTGCTAACGAAATTGCTCGGGATGTAATGTCGGGCGAACCTTTAAAGCGCCTTTAAAGCGTCCTCAATTTTTTGGCGGATGTGTTTAGGCGGATTCTGACTGAGTGCTTTGCTGAACTCTGACCTTGCGCGATTTTGATCATTGATGGCGGCAAATATATTGCCCGCCATTAAGCCTACCTGTGCATCACCTGGGTCATTCCAAGCTTTGCTTCTCTGGCGATAGTCGGCAACCTTATCTATCGCTTGCGTATACTTTCCCTGCTGATAAAAATAACTAGCTTGGATGATTGTCGGAAATGCGCGGTCTGAAATTTGTTTGCTGGCCGCATCGAGTACCTTTTCTGCTGTTTCAAATCGTTCGGCTTTGAAATGAATCTCCGCATCAACAAGCTGGGCATAAGCGGGACTCAACTGACGCAAATTTTCCAACTCCAAAACGGCCTGTTCAGGGTCACCGCCGACAATCGAGGGAGCATTAAATAGAAAACTCACAACACCATATCGCGCCTCGACATTTGATGGATCCAAAGCAGCCGCTGTGCGCCACGCAGCAATACCTGCTTTAGCCAAGCCTACTTTCTTGAAAATGCTCACTTCATTCACACGATTTATCCTAACTGAGCCAAGCACTAAGAAACCGTTACTGTGATCCGGTTCGAGCGATACAAAATCCTCTAACACTGCCTGCGCGGCTTCAAGTTGACCGTCTCGGAAAAGACTGCGGCCATGATAAAATTTCAGCTCCGTGGCCAGTGGGTTTTGATCAGATAAACTTTGAAAACCCGCTAGAGCGGAATGATAATCCCCTTGCTGGAAGTACTCTAGGTACTGGCTACTGTCGACTTTTTGGTTGGCAAAGGTGTTCGAGCCGATGCAAAAGGTCAGCACGATAAAGGTATGCGTTAGGAAAGTAGAAAGCTTAGTTTCAGCAATAGTCATTTGGAATTGATCCTGGTCCAATCATTGGTTGAGCTAACGATGAATCCGCAAAGCGATATGAAGCCCCTTTAGAGCTTCATCATGAGCCAACAGATAGCCCAAGTACATTTGGTTAATAACAAAGCGAGTCTACTATCAGATCGCGTCGTCGTCAGAGTCTTCAACTTGTCGCATAACCGAAGGATCTTTGTGCGCACCGATGTGGTGAATTGAAAAAGCAATGGTGCTTAAACGTAGCTGCCAGCTCATCGGTTTGGCAATTTTGCGATAGGGTGTGGACAAAAATCGGAGAAAAAAAAGGGGCGAAATTCGCCCCTTAAAGATTCAACTTAGGAAAGTTGAAGGTTTCAACACTGGCTGGCTGTCTCTAGAATTGGTTCATGGTGTTGTCTTTACCGCCGGCTAACAGAGCATTATCACCGGAGAAGTACTCTTTGTGGTCGTCTCCGATGTTTGACCCTGCTAGATCTTGGTGCTTGACGGAAGCCATGTCACGTCGAATTTCTTGACGTTGTATATCCCTTACGTAAGCCAGCATACCCAGATCACCAAAGTATCCTTCGGAAAGAATGTCGGTGCCAAGTGCTGTTTCATGGTAAGTCGGTAAGGTAATCAAATGGTGGAAAATACCCGCTTCGCGTGATGAATCTCTCTGGAAGCTCTGTACTAACTTGTCTGCTTCAAGAGCCAATTCTGATTCGTCATATTTGGCGTCCATCAAACCACGATCAACAGTCGCGGGATCAGGGTATGCAGAAAGATCTTTACCTGCTGCTTTCCAATCATCAAATACCTGGTTACGGAAATTCAGTGTCCAGTTAAAAGACGGTGAATTGTTGTAAACCAATTTGGCGTTAGGTACGTGCTTCCGAACTTCATCAACCATGTCAGCGATCTGACGTACATTTGGCTTTTCAGTTTCAATCCAAAGTAGATCAGCGCCATGGTTCAAGCTAGTTACGCAATCAAGAACAACTCGTTCAACGCCCGTGCCTTCCTTAAAGGAGTACAAGCCATTGTCTAGACGTACCGGTTTAACTAACTTTCCACCTTGATGAATAGCGATGTCATTTTCTTTCAGTTCACTCAAATCTTTGATTTCTTGCGTTTCAAGGAAATCGTTGTATTGGCTGGCAAGGTCACCTGGCTCTTTAGAAACCGGGATTTTTTGCGTCAAGCTGGCACCAAGTGAGTCTGTTCGTGCAACGATGATACCGTTTTCAACACCGAGCTCTAGGAAGGCATATCGAATAGCGTTGATCTTTGAAAGGAAGTCTTCATGAGGCACAGTAACTTTACCTGCCTGGTGTCCACACTGCTTAGCGTCAGAAACTTGGTTCTCAACCTGAATTGCACAAGCGCCGGCTTCGATCATTTTCTTCGCAAGTAAATAAGTCGCTTCTTCGTTACCAAAGCCAGCATCGATATCGGCGATGATAGGCACGACATGTGTTTCGAAGTTGTCGATGCGAGCAATAATGCTATCTGTATCGCCGCCATTTTGTCTTGCTTCATCAAGCTCTATAAAGATGTGGCGCAGTTCACGCGCATCTGCTTGCTTTAGGAAGGTATAAATTTCTTCAATCAAAGCAGGCACTGACGTCTTCTCGTGCATGCTCTGGTCTGGAAGAGGACCGAACTGTGAGCGAAGCGCTGCAACCATCCAACCACTAAGATAAATGTAGCTCTTGTCCATCGTGCCACGATGCTTCTTAACAGACATTGCTAGCTGCTGAGCCGTAAATCCGTGCCAGCAACCAAGTGACTGAGTGTAGCTAGAAGAGTCGGCATCATATTCAGCCATGTCCTTTCGCATGATATCTGCGGTGTACTTCGCGATCTCAATACCATTCTTAAAACGATTTTGCAGATGCATGCGTGCAGCATATTCAGGGTTAACTCCACCCCAAGTGCTCTCTTTATCTTTTAGAGCAGCAAACTTTTGAATCTCTTGCGAATAAGATGACATGGCTTTCCTCTTTTATTGGTCGTGTTTGGCTTTAACGGGCGCGCAATTTAGCAAGGTGTCAGGTAGAAGATAATGGAATATTAGGACAGTAATAGATTCCAATATTTCATCAATGGGCTTGGCGCAGGTGATATCGGGTTTTGTGACGCGTTCAGTCGTAGATTAGGCCAACGTAGCAACGCTCTCAAAGCGCACCAATCGCTCGAAATTTGATGTAATCTAGTGTCGAATGGAACAAGGATATAGCGCATGAATTTAGCTTGGCGTATTGGTGAGGTCACGGTCACTCGAATTGTCGAAACAGAGCTGCCGTTCGCCTACCACCCTAAACACCCCTTTATGCCGGCGGCAACGCCTGAAGCCCTTTCACAAATCCCTTGGTTACATCCTAATTACGTGACCCCTGAGGGCGCCCTGAGGCTATCAGTGCATGCGCTGTTGGTTGAAGCTCCTGGTCTTCGATTGATTGTTGATACCTGTATTGGCAACGATAAGCCGAGCGCGATTACGCGTAATGAATCGCTCCATACCGGTTTCTTGGAGGACCTACTAGCAGCAGGCTGGCCGGTAGAATCTGTTGACACAGTTGTGTGTACTCATTTACATGTTGATCATGTGGGCTGGAATACGCGTATCCTAGACGGTAAGTGGGTGCCCACTTTCCCTCATGCGAAGTATCTTATTGGCGAAATCGAATACGCCCATTGGCAAGCCGACGAGAGTGCAGGTCAGCAGCAGGTTATGTCGAGTTCAGTCCAACCGATTTTCGATGCCGGACTGGCACAGTTGGTGCCCACGGATCATCAAATATCGCCCGAGGTGAGCTTAGTGCCGACAATTGGCCATACGCCGGGGCATGTCAGCGTGAAGATTGAGTCTCAAGGCCAACAGGCCCTGATTACGGGCGATTTCGTACATAACCCCTGTCAGATTGCACGACCTGACTGGACCGTCAGCTTCGACGATGATCAAGCTGCTGCTGCACGTTGCCGCCATCGCCTGTTTCGAGATTTGGTGGGCACGGATACGCTTGTCATCGGCACGCATTTCGCAGCACCGACCGCAGGTAAGATTGTAGCTGATGGCGATACTTACCGGCTTGATTCGAGTGATTAAGGCGCTAGATGAGCTCTGTATGACGCTTTGAGGTCAAGATAGAATCGGTAAATAGCACTGACAAGTCAAAATTCAGGCAAAAAAAAGGTCGCTTATGCGACCTTTTTTATGACCGAAGACAATGTCTTAGGCTTTAGCTGCTGCCTGTCGTTCTTGTGCAGCTTTGATGACTTCATCAGCTACATTCTTCGGACATGGGTTGTAATGGCTGAACTCCATTGAGAATTGGCCACGACCTGACGTCATTGTGCGCAAGTCACCGATGTAGCCAAACATTTCTGATAGCGCAACTTCCGCTTTAACACGAATGCCTGTCGCACCAGGTTCTTGACCCAGAATCATGCCGCGACGACGATTCAAATCGCCAATCACATCGCCGACATGATCATCAGGGGTAAAGACATCAACCTTCATGATCGGCTCCATGATCTGTGGACCGGCTTTCGGCATTGTTTGCCGATAGGCCGCTCGCGAAGCGAGCTCATAGGCGATAGCAGAGGAGTCAACCGCGTGGAAGCCACCATCTGTCAACGTCAATTTCACGTCTAGACATGGGTAGCCCGCGAGTGGACCTAACTCTAGGCTTGTTCTAAAGCCCTTTTCAACCGCTGGCCAGAACTCTCGGGGCACGTTACCGCCCGTGACCTTTGATTCAAATTCGAAGCCAACGCCAGCTTCTGCTGGTTCAACAGTGTAGTCGATCTTTGCGAACTGACCTGATCCACCGGTCTGCTTCTTGTGAGTGTAAGAATCTTCGACCCGTTGAGTGATCGTTTCTCTGTAGGCAACCAATGGTTTGCCGACTTCAACTTCAACACCATGAGTACGCTTCAAGATATCGACTTTGATATCGAGGTGTAATTCACCCATGCCCTTGATAATTGTTTCGCCAGATTCTTCATCGGTTTCGACGCGGAATGAAGGATCTTCCTGAATCATTTTTGACAAGGCTAGACCCATCTTCTCTGCGCCGCCTTTATCCTTCGGCGAGATAGCGATATAGATCACGGGATCCGGGAATACCATCGGTTCGAGTGTTGCAACATCCTTTGGATCAGACAGCGTGTGTCCGGTCTGCGTGTTCTTCATACCAATTAGCGCGACAATGTCACCCGCTTGGGCTGAATCTCTTTCAATACGCTCGTCTGCATGCATTTCAACAATACGGCCAATGCGTTCTGACTTGCCAGTAAAGGTGTTGAGTACAGTATCGCCTTTCTTGATGCTACCAGTATAAATACGCGTGAACGTCAATGCGCCGAAGCGATCATCCATAATCTTGAAGGCAAGGGCGCGCAGTGGACCTTGTGCGATAGCAACCATGAGCGAATTCACCTGTTAGCAACACCGGTTCCATATCAACCTGCTAAAGGCTGAGGCTCGACTTCAGTCGGGCTTGGGAAGGTAGTCAACGACAGCGTCAAGGATCAACTGGACGCCCTTGTTCTTAAAGGCGGAGCCACAGTAGGTGGGGAAGAAGTCTAGGGCGATCGTGCCCTTGCGGATGCAACGCTTCATGATCTGCGATAGAAGGCATCGTCGCCATCCTCAAGGTAAGCTCATCCATGAGGTCATCGTCCTGCTCGAGTAGCGGTCTCAACTCAACTTCTCATCGGTATTCGTGAACTAACGTTCGACCATGTCGGCCGGCACATCGGCTGAATCTCGATAATTAGCGGGGTCAGCCAGTGAATCGTCCCAGATGTAGGCTTTTTGAGTCATGATATCGACAACACCAACAAAATCGTCTTCTTCGCCAATGGGCAACGTCATCACGAGGGCGTTAGCGGCGAGTACTTTCTCAACCTGATCAACAACGCGATAAAAGTCGGCGCCAAGACGATCAAGCTTGTTGACGAAAATAATACGCGCAACTTCTGATTCGTTTGCATAACGCCAGTTTGTTTCTGATTGGGGCTCAACGCCGCCAGAACCACAAAAGACACCGACGCCGCCATCAAGTACCTTAAGCGAACGATAGACTTCAATAGTGAAGTCAACGTGTCCCGGCGTATCGATGATGTTCAGTTGGTGTTCTTTCCAAAATGCGGTTGTTGCCGCAGATTGGATCGTGATGCCTCGTTCTTGTTCCTGATCCATAAAATCAGTGGTAGCGGCTCCATCATGAACCTCCCCGATCTTATGTATTTTACCCGTGATATTCAGGATACGTTCTGTTGTAGTGGTCTTACCGGCATCAACGTGTGCGAAAATGCCGATATTTCGATAACGGCTTATGTCTGTCATGGCTATGGCTCTGCTAAGGATCTGGATTTGGGGTTGAAAAAGCGCGCCATCATATAGCGAGAATGACGCATAATCCAGCGCTGAGTGGCGAGGATTTTGTCTGCACCCTTCAGAAGTCGCTTTTTCGCATTGAAACAAGCTACCTTTAGATTTTCAAAATATGCTTGATTGTTTCGACAAGAGGCCGTGAAGTGCTGATTAATCGGGCCTAAAGACCATTATGAAACAATACTGGAAACCAAAAAAGTAGTATATTAGCTTGCGGTCGGGTCAATTTCGTCTGATGTGTGAAAAGTAAATTAATTTAATAAAGTGAGGCCGGATTGCTGGAAATATTTGCGTGTTAAAACTCGATAGCATCAATGTAGGCCGCAAGACGGATTTGCAGCAGGGTGAAAGGGTTGTCTCCACAGGGATTTTCAAAAAACCTGTGACTCATGCTGTTCAACTGAGTTCGCAAGGTATAACGGGTGATGCGATATGCGATAGGCGTCATCATGGTGGGGTCGATCAGGCTATCTATATCTACCGATCTGAGGATTATGAATGGTGGAATCAAAACACACCTTATGAATTTGGTGCAGGTCATTTTGGCGAAAACTTAACGATTCGCGGTATTCCCGGCCCTGGGCTATTAATAGGCGATCAAATAAGTTTCGAAGATATCTGTCTGCAGGTCACCGCGCCAAGGATTCCTTGCGCGACCTTCGCTGCTAGAATCGGCAACAAACAATTTGTTAAAGAGTTTAATACAGCGCAGCGGCCGGGCTTTTACTGTCGCGTCGTTAAGGCAGGGATACTCCATAATGAGGCGCAGGGTCGCCTTGAGGTGACAGATGCTGCCAGCATCTCAACGCTGCAATTTTATCGCGATTTGCAGCGCACGTTGACCCTTAATGAGCTTGATAGCTATCTGGCGTTGCCGATTGATGAGCGTAGTCGAAAAGATTTTACCGCGCGCCGGGTCAAATTAACCGATCGTCAAAGTGGATTCGGTATCAAGCGCTCATGAGGTCTCGTTTCTAC
>CAJJAA010000022.1 GCA_905182025.1 uncultured OM182 clade bacterium | reverse complement strand
CTTCGGTTCATTGACATGTTGATGGCTGATAGAAAGCCAATGCACCCTATCGTTATGGTCGACCAAAGAATGCTTTCTGTGGTCGCGAAGATAGCGACAGCTGCGCCCCAGCAGAGGCTGGTAAAGAGTGTCCAGTTTCCTTTGTGCTTAAGTGACACGAGGCGTGCTAGCACTAAAGAACCGCCTATAGCGCCGACGCCCATTGCAGTCATCAAAAATCCAAGGTCGTCAGGTCCACCGTTTAGTACGTCGGTGTTAAATGCAGGTAGAAATGTATTGATAGAAATGCCGAATAAAAACGGATAGATAGACAGTAATATGAGACCTCCAACGATGGGGGAGCCTTTTACGTAATTCATGCCTTCTATGAGATCGGTCATGGGTCCATTGTTGTTAGTTCTGTTGGGTTCACAGTCATGCTTGATGAAGGCGACTGTCACCGCTGAGGTCATATAGAGAACGGATAAGACAATATAGACAAGTCCGACGCCGTAGGAGGATGTGGTATCACCTTCTGCGAATATGGCAATCATGAAGCCGGCGAGGGCGGGTCCAAGAATTCGAGATAAATTCCAAGATGCTGTATTGAAAGCCATGGCGTTAAACATGAGTTTTTCGCCGACGATTTCTGGGATGAGTGCGGTTCTTGCAGGAATTGATATTGCCAAGGCGGTGCCGTTAAAAAAGCCAACAACAATAAAATGCTCGAACGTGACGTGGTCGTTGAAGACCACATAGGCCATGGCGAGTGTCGCGATGCCGTTAGCCAAGGGGGCCCAAGTAATAATGGGTTTCTTGTTGATCCTATCAGCGAGCACGCCACCAATCGGTGAAAAGATAATTTGCGGCAGCATAAATGCGAGGGTGACGTAGGTAAGATTCATCGCCGATGATGTCATCTCATAAACAAGCCAACCTTGTGCAACGAGTTGCATATTCATTGCAAAAGCTGAACCGAGCATGCCGATCCAGAGATAACGATAGTCCGAGACTTTTAGAGAAGCGAATGTACTTTTGTCATGATTGGCCGTTGGAATGGCCGCACCAGGTTCTTGGACCGGTGATTTCAAAATGATAATCCACCTAAGAGAATTGACTGAGTATAGCGGAAGTAACCTGTTGAGAATATTGCTGCCGAGCAGATCATTGAGTTCGTGCAAGAATCGGAGGCGAATAGATGCGCCAGTGGCTGAATCGCGCTTGGCGTTAAACGATAGTCGTCGTCTCGATTGATTTAGCAACCGTTATGGCAGAGCCAAATTAAAAAAGCGGCTTAAGTAACACGACTGCGGTGTCACGAGGTATTGTTCGGGTAGGGTTCCTATCGAGTTTGTTTGTGTGCTTAGCTAAACCAAGTCGTTCAGCCTCGGTCACAGTCTCAGCCTTGGCGTAATATTTGATTTCACCTATTTCGATCTGAACGATAGGTTCCTCTCTCAAGTTCAAATACCAATCCGGTTTGGTCTGCGCATGATTGTTTTTTGCGATCACAAGGTAGTCATCATTACATTTGATATATTGCAGGCCACTAACCTCGAGCAATTCAGTGTAACGGCCTTTAGTCGTGACAAGTAGTACGCCGGTATGAGCGTCGGCGTTCAATGTGTTGTTCGATTTGTTCTTCAATGGCGCTATGGATTGATTCTGATCGGACGATTTAGCATCAATTTGTTTGGTATGCGGTGCTTCATCGGCAATCATTTTGGGCCTTGATACTTGTATTCGTCTTGATGTGCTGGTTGCTGAATTTACGTCAGGATGAACGAGGTTGCTAGCAGGGGAGGGCTAAACGAAGATAAAGGGTTGTTGAGCGGTGGGGCAATCGATAAGGCTGTGACCGGTGTCACAGCCCTGATGTAAACATTTACGAAGCAATAGATACAAAGTCGCGTCTTGAAGCGTTCCGATTGAAACCTGTCAAGACGCATCCAGTGCTATTCAATATCTATTCGGGTAAAGCAAGTACCCGCTTTGCGATAATGTTCATTTGTACTTCGTTGGTTCCGCCATAAATGGTGACGGCTCTGTTGCTGAGCCAGTTTTTGGTGGTTTCAAGTTCCATACCTGAGAAACCTTCGCCATCCCAACCAATACCTTGGGTACCCATCAGTTTTGATTTGAGTTCCGCGCCATCGCGCGCCAGGTTTGCGCCCACCAACTTGAATATTGAAGTGGTTGTACCGAGGGTTTTACCCGACATGTTTTCTTCGCCGACCCGTTGGGCGGTTAGCGTGAAGGCACGTTCAAGCATGCTGTGGTTTAAGACTTCTTCTCGAGCGCCAGCATCAGCAATTTTGCCGTCTATCTCACCGGTGTATTGCTTGGCCAGTTCAACGAAATCATTCTTCTTCGGTTTTTTCTTCTTGCCACCGCCGCCATTCATGCCGCCAATACCAGAGCGCTCGAATTGAAGTAGGCGTTTGCCGACCGTCCAACCCTTGCCCATTTCGCCAATAAGATCTTCTCGGCTAGCAAGCGCATCGTCGAGGAAGGTTTCACAGAAAGGCGATGAGCCGGATATCAACGAAATTGGCTTAATGGTCACGCCGGGCTGGTGCATATCAAGCAGTACGAAACTGATACCGTCATGCTTTGAAGCTTCGAAATCGGTACGAACCAGTGCAAACATCCAATCTGCGTGTTGTGCACCGGAGGTCCAGATTTTCTGGCCATTGATAACAAAGTTGTCCCCATCGATGATGGCTTTAGTTTGCAATGCAGCGAGATCGGAACCCGCGCCTGGTTCACTATAGCCTTGGCACCAAGCCACTTCGCCACTGACAATTTTCGGAATATGGCGCTGCTTCTGTTCTTCAGTACCCACCTCTAGCAGGGTTGGTCCGATCATAGACAGACCCATGCCTGTTGAGGCTGGGATAGCTTTAATTCGTCCCATTTCTTGAGCAAGTACCTGAGCCTCTTCGCGACTGAGACCGCCGCCGGTGTACTCTTTTGGCCACATTGGGGCAGTCCAGCCTCGCTCTGCCATGACCTTTAGCCAACTTCGAGCCTCGTCTGTGTCATACACTTCATGCGCATCTTCCCAATGGAAAGAGCGATTGCGCATGGATTCGGGGCAATTAGCCTCGAGCCATTCGCGTGTTTCCTCGCGGAAGGTGTTGAGATCGGTCATTTACTTACTCCTATAGAAAATTCACAGCGCTGAAACGAACCCTTGTTAATAGCGGGTAACCTATCCGGTACCGTTTTGCTCACTCAGTCATTAAGACATCCTTATGGATGGGTACGGATAGAACGAAGTGTTGGATCTGAAGGGGTTTCAACCTGATGATGGCGGCAGTCTAAATTATCGGTTAGACGACAGCAATGCAGACGATGTTTCAATCGAGACTGTGAATCTTGGGTTATTCGCGCGAAATAGCGCAGTTTTGGTCTGTACTTCTAACGCTCAGAAACCGCTGAAGAGGGTGATCTGACTTTCAGCTATGATAGTACAGTAAGTGGTTATGCAGAAATGATAGCGTTAGAATCGCCACCTTCATCGATACAGCAATATGGGTATATTCGTAAGTGATTAGTCAAAATAGAACAATTGTCATCTGGCTCCTAACCGTCTGTGCAACCGTCTTCGCGATGGTCGTGGTTGGTGGGATAACGCGTTTGACAGAAAGTGGATTGTCGATGGTCGATTGGCGGCCTGTAATGGGGATTGTGCCGCCAATGTCCGTTGCTGAATGGACGCAGGCGTTTAATGATTACAAACAGTATCCCGAGTATCAAAAAATCAATGCAGGAATGTCGTTGGCCGAATTTAAGTACATCTTTTACTGGGAGTATGGACATCGTGTGCTTGGCCGCTTTATTGGTTTGTTATATTTTGCGCCTTTCTTTTACTTTCTCGTGCGGAGACAGATTCCAATTGGCTATCATCTCAAATTGTGGGTCGGTCTGTTGCTCGGCGGCTCTCAAGGGCTGATGGGATGGTACATGGTAAAAAGTGGTCTGATTGATATGCCGCGAGTGAGTCACTATCGGCTTGCTGCACATCTGGGTCTAGCGCTCGTCATCCTAGCCTATTTGTTTTGGTTAGTTTTGTCGTTGCTCAATGTATCGAGGCAAGGTAGCAGTCGTGCGTTCCTTCGCGGCACCTATTTACTTGTTGGACTGGTGACATTGCAGATCGTGTATGGCGCATTTGTCGCCGGCAGTCACGCGGGCTATGGTTTCAATACCTACCCTTTGATGAATGGTGATTTCATTCCAGATTTAGCGATTGCAATTTCACCTTTGTGGCATAATCTTTTTGAGAATAATGCGATGCTACAGTTTGTGCACCGCTGGGTCGGGGCCGCTGTGTTGATTCTGGCGCTGGTGCTAACGATTAAAGCGAAGCAATCAGGTTCAAAGGCAATCTGGCATGCGATGCTATTGAGTTTCTGTGGCATCGTCATACAGTTTCTATTGGGAGTGTTTACACTGATATATGTGGTACCTATTGAACTGGCGAGCATTCACCAAGCCGGTGCTTGTGTCGTGGTGCTGTTGATGGTCAATTTGACTTTCCGTGCTCAAATTCCGCAGTCCGCAAAGTGAAAGTCTGTCTTGCGCAGATAAATACAACGCCGGGCGATTTCGACGGTAATCTTCGCGCCATTAAGCGAGGTATTGATGTCGGATCTGCAGGGGATGCCGATCTCGTGGTCTTCCCTGAGCTAACGATCCCCGGTTATCTAAGTCAGGACCTGATATATCAGCCAAAGTTTATTGATCGCAATCTTGAAGTGCTGCAAGACATTGTTGACTATTCAGCAGGTCTGTCTGCAAATTTACATATTGTTGTCGGTTGCATAGAGCTCAACGAAGGCGTCGGCAAACCCTATTTTAATGTGGCGATAGTCATTGCTGCAGGTCAAATCGTAGGACGTTATATTAAACAACTACTGCCTTTTTATGACGTTTTTGATGAGCTCCGATATTTTGAGGCTGGCAACGAACTTCTAGTACTCGAAATAGCCGGCTCGAAGGTGGGTTTCACAATCTGTGAAGACCTTTGGAATGACAAAGGTTCTGATGATTATAGCTACGCCGACAACCCCATGGAAATGTATCGAAAAGCCGGAGTGGCAACGATCGTGTCGCTCAATAGCTCGCCCTTTGTTGAGGGTAAGCCTATAAATCGTCTGAATATGATTGCGCCGGGTTCTGAGCCGGATATGACGGTTGTATACGTTAATCAGCGTGGTGGCCAAGATGAGTTGGTTTTTGATGGACAAAGTTTCGTCGTGCGCAACGGTGATCTCCTGCATCTTAGCGAAGAACTTTTCGAGGACACATTTGATCTGGTTGATATTATGCAGGTCAAACCGATTGAATCGAAAGTTTATAAACCCGAACACTACGAGCGCCTAAAACATAGATCGCCAAAGCTTAAGGATTTGCTCGTTTTGTGTCTGCGAGATTACGTTGTGAAATCTGGGTTTTCAAAATTAGTATTGGCCTCAAGTGGTGGTGTCGATAGCGCTGTCGTTTGCAAACTCGCCTGTGAGGCGGTGGGTGCGGAAAATGTTCATGCGATAAGAATGCCGTCCAAGTTTAGTAGCCTTCACTCCCGTGAAGATGCAATTAAACTGCATGAAAATCTCGGTTGTTGGGACTATGAAATGGAAATTGATCATGAGCCCACCGTGCAGTTGCTCAATGAGCGTTATCGCAGTACTGCTAAAATGTTGTCAACCGACGGATCAGAGAATGCAAAGCTAACGACAGGCGGTTACAATTTTATTGCTGACGAAAATATTCAGGCGAGAATGCGGGACCTTTATGTGATGCACTTCAGTAATGCTTTTGGTGCGATGCCGCTTTCCACCGGCAATAAAACAGAGTCCGCCTGCGGTTATTACACTCACTTTGATATGAATTTTAGTTTTGCGCCTATTAAAGACCTGTATAAATACCAGGTTGTTGACATTGCAAAGACTTACTCTGACATTCCCGAGAATATTTGGCAGAAACCACCGAGTGCAGAATTAGCGCACGGTCAAACAGATGAAGCGAGTTTGCTTCCCTATGCAATTCTCGATCCGATCGTGAGAGCTTATGTGGAAGACTATGTCAGCACGTATCCGGAATTTTCGATCTGGCTGAAAAATCAATTGATAGGAAAAGCAAAAGTAAGCATGGATGCGGACGTGTTGCGTCGATGGTCAGAGCAGGCCACGCAAGCGCAAAAAGATTTCGAACGAATCGTGGGTCTAATCGGCAGAATGGAATATAAAAGAAGACAAACTTGCCCTGGCACTAAAGTTTCAAAAGTTGCATTTGGCATCGGCCGTCGCATCCCGATTGTAGAGAAGTGGTCTTAGACTTTATTTCGGCTAAATTTCAAGCCAAATTGATCATCTGATTGATCTAAAACAATCAAATTTAGGGTTGATGAATGGTAAAATGATTTGAAACGCGGAAGTGAAAAATCATTCAAATTCAAAAATTGAGCTCGGCAAGAAAAGGTAGGGACACTTAATGGCAAATTACACAAAAGTTCTCCTGGCGCTTGATTTCCATAATGATAATCAAGCCATTATCGAAAAGGCGAAGAAAGTTGCTGCGGACAATCATGCAGAACTTGCTCTTTTACACGTCATCGAACCGTTGGTCATGGCTTATGCGGCTAACAATATGAGTTTCGGTCAGGAGATGGTCGCAGTGCAGACTGGCGTTCGGAAGAACGCTGAAGCACGTTTGAAAGATGTCGGTGCTAAGTTAGGCGTTCCAGACGAATTGCTGTTGCTTCGTGAAGGACAACCAGCAAGGGAAGTACACGCTGCCGTTAAGGAGCATAATGTAGATCTTATTGTTATGGGTACCCATGGGCAATCAGGCTTACAACTGTTACTAGGTTCTACTGCTAATAGTGTTTTGCATGGTGTTTTGTGCGATGTGCTAACAGTGCGCGTGACTGATTAATCAGCGGGTATTTAAAGGTACGGGGATTGTTTCCAGTTTAGTCGATCCAAACACTTAAGATGCCTCTTGGATTGTGCGTGCTTGCTATGGATACTATGTAGCCAAACGTAAGCACAGCAAGCACCAGCGCGACTAGGCGGATGCGTTTCGTTTTGCCTCTACCCAGGGCGATTATTCCGAGACCTATATAGACAAAAAGCGCGATTAGCTTGGCGGTCAACCAATTGTCGATAAAAGGATATTGATTGATGTTGATTGCCAAGTAGATAGCCGAACCTAGTAGTGCGGAATCAATGATATGTGGCGCAACCTTGACGATCCGATGAGCCAGTAGTGGATGATCTAACAACATCCAAAATCCTCTGAGTGTAAAGAGGCTGATGGAAATGCCGACGCAAGTCATGTGGATATAGAGCGCGATTGGATAGGCCATAAAAGGTTGTCCAAATAGATTGCGTCAATTGTATGCGAAATTCAGGACTGTTTGTTGGAACGCGAATTTCGATTAAGTTGCTACCGGTGATTGAAAAAAGTGGTTGTTAAGTCGCCTGTAGGTGTCTGCCCTTCATTAGGGTTGAATGACAAACATAGTCGCAGTTAATTTTAGAAACATAGATCAACATGTAAGGATTTGGAATGCCAAAGAATGCTTTTTATGCTCAATCGGGTGGGGTGACGTCAGTCATCAACGCTTCAGCTTGCGGTGTCATTGAAACAGCGCGAGCCTCTAGGAAAATCGGCAAAGTCTTCGCGGGTAAAAATGGCATTATTGGTGCATTGCGTGAAGAGCTTATCGACACATCGAAAGAATCAAAATCTACTATTGCCGGATTGCGCCATACCCCATCAGGTGCTTTCGGTTCTTGTCGCTATAAGCTGAAATCGGTTGAGGAAAACCGAGCAGAGTACGAGCGTTTGATCGACGTTTTCAAGGCGCATGATATCGGCTACTTCTTCTATAATGGTGGTGGTGACTCTCAAGATACGGCTAACAAGGTCGCACAACTCAGTGCAGAGATGGACTATCCTTTGACTTGCATTGGGATTCCTAAAACCGTTGATAATGATTTACCCTTCACCGACTGCTGTCCTGGGTTTGGTTCGGTCGCTAAATATGTTGCTGTATCGACGCGGGAAGCGGGATTGGATGTTGCGTCCATGGCGGAATCTTCAACCAAGGTGTTCGTACTGGAAGTCATGGGAAGGCACGCGGGTTGGATAGCGGCTGCCGGTGGCTTGGCGAAGGAGGAGAAGAACGATCCGCCGCATGTCATTTTGTTTCCAGAGATCGCCTTTGATAAAAGTAAATTTCTTGCCAAAGTCAAAGATAGCGTTAAAAAAGTTGGTTTTTGTGTCGTCGTAGCGTCTGAAGGTGCGCAGTATGCCGATGGGCGATTTGTCGCTGATGCTGGATTGAAAGATGCTTTCGGGCATACACAGTTAGGCGGTGTCGCGCCGAGTCTAGTTGACATGATAAAAGAAGCGCACGGTTACAAATGTCACTGGTCAGTTGCTGACTATTTGCAACGAGCGGCTCGACACATTGCCTCGGGCACCGATGTTGAGCAGGCTTATGCGATGGGCAAAGCGGCGGTAGATTTTGCGCTAGCGGGTAAAAATGCTGTTATGCCGACGATTGTTCGAAAAAAATCCAAACCTTATCGGTGGGTAATTGGTGAAGCGCCTTTGTCCAAGGTTGCCAACGTTGAGAAGAAAATGCCGCGTGGCTACATTACAAAAGACGGTTATGGTATTACGGCGAAGTGTCGCGAATACCTTGAGCCGCTTATTTCGGGTGAAGACTATCCACCTTATAAAAACGGTTTGCCTCAATATGTGAGGCTCAAGAAACAACTTTTAAAGAAGAAACTTAAGCCCTTTGATATTTCGCAGTAACGCCTTTTTTGAAGGCGTATAGCTGACAGTACTTTGAGAGCGACTTTGCTTATAGAGCGACAGCGCTTTTACAGCCACTACGCTTTTTGGCAGTCAAGTCGCAGCAAGAATAGTCTACCTTGTCGCCTTTTCGATCGCGGTATCACCCCAACCGACAAGTTTATTGTCGATGAAGACTAAGGGTGTTGTTTCATTTTTTGTTGTTCGTCCGTCATCATCGATTCTTTTGGTTCGATAAAAAAGTACTCGGTAATCATCACCGTTCCTCTGGAATGCCTCCGAAATGTCGGCTGAGCCCAAATCAGACTCGATGGCTGCTCGACTTTCGCCAATACTGAGTGAGTTTATGTAGCGTGAATTTTTCCCCTGCCGCTCCTTCCAATTGTCTTCTCCATCACCGTGCCCATTGCCGATGGCAACGACACAGCCGGAGAGGGATAGAGTCAGTAGTAATAAGCCGAAAACATTTACCGTTTGTGACATTGTTTTTCCTTTGTGTGTTGGTTGTGACAAGCATAGTTTAATTTTGGTTAACCCAGACTGAATGAGTCTGACTACGTCATTTTTTATCGCGACAAAATTGACGTTTTTAAGCAATGCCGCGGGTTAGCGGGTAAAAGCAATGAGATATAGTCAAGCAAACGCCGTGCCATAGAATATTCTTAATTTAATCAGTGGTTTAGGGTAGTCGACCTATCGTTAGTTGGTGAAAAAACGCAATGTTTGGCGAGTTAGCTAACGACGTCTAACAGCCGCTCTCATTGATTTGGTTGATCAGCCCCATCCCAAACTCGATGAAACTGTCCGGTGCTTGATTCATTTCGTTCGCCTTGTTCGTCAATCAGGTTACTGGGTGTGTGCCGGCCGGCTGACTCATGTCTCTCAGCAGCTCGAATACCAGAGGCTGGATATTGAAGCGTCGGATGGCGTCAGACTGATCGCGAAACACGAGAAGATGCGTGGCTTTAATCTCTTCGCTCCAACATTTTCTGTATTTGACGGGCAGGGAAATGATAGGCGACAGGTACCGCAAGAACCTTCACTTTTGGTTTTCTCACCACAAAAACCCTCTGCGAGTTGTATATCACCACGAGACATTTCGATGACAGCAAAGGGGTTAATATCTGTGCGAGCATTGCTGTTATTACTGTGCTCATAGCTAGGACCAATGCTTTACACGTTCATTTTACTTGCATGTTGATATTCCTCGAATATTTATTGTTAGTTATCTCGCTTTTTAACTAGCGATAAATACAAGACCGATAAAGGTCGCAAATGGTTTCTTAAAATGAACAAAAAGTGTTGGCTACTATCTTCTAGAATTTGATCAGATCAATCAGTTGCTGTACATGAAGACTTTGATATTCCGAGTAAACACAGGATGAGTGTGGTGTTATGAGGATGTTTGGTAGTTGCCACAGTGGTGAATCGTCAGGCAGCGGTTCGACTGCAGTGACATCCAATGCGGCACCCGCAATTATTTCATTGTTCAGGGCCCACAAAAGTGACGTTTCACAAACAGTTGTTCCCCTTCCGAAATTGTATAGAAAGCTGTCTTTATGCATCTTTTCTAGGAACCGCTGATCAATAAAGCTATTTGTTGACGGATCGCCAGGAAGCAAATTGATCACATGGTCAGCGGTTGAAACGATTGAGTCCAGTTGACTGTCATCAATATAGATAACGCCTGTGGTGTTATCTTGACCAAAACGATGTGCACGTTGATAGCCGTGCACGGTAAGCCCCATAGACGTTAAAAGCGCACCACAGTGCTGGCCTATGTTGCCATAGCCCAAAATCAAAGCCGTTTGATCTTTTAGCAACCGAGAAAAGCGCTGGGTTGTTCTGTCCCAGGTATTGTTAGATTGCTGCTTGATCATGGCGGGTAAATTGCGCGAAAAGTGCAGGATATAGCTGAGCATTGTCTCGGCGATCATCGGTCCATGAAATGACCCGTAGTGGGTCCTAACTTGTGCAGATGGATCCTCATGAACCCAATTTTTGCCTGCTGCAGGGGTAAATATGCCGCGAAGTTTGGGCGCCTTGTTGTACCAAAGCCTGTCGAAGTACCAGGTATCTAACCATTCAATATTAGCGAGTTGCTCTAGCATCTCTTGGGTGGAATGGAGAAAGACGAGTTCGAGGTTGGGATGAGCCTCTTGGAGTGGTTGAAAATCTTTTGGCCCGAAGTGAAATGGCTCAAAGTTTTCTTGGTTTGGATCGGATTGCAGGTAGATATGTAGCGTAGTCATCAGTCAGCAGCCTAGGAATGTCGTTAAGCTTTGTTAGCGTAGTGCTCAGCAGTGCCTGTTTAGCCCGAGCGAGAAACAGATTATAAATGCCAGTGGCTGATGTGTGAAACGAACTGAAGCCTAAATAAAAAGGGCGACTGTTAACTTTCGCTAACCGCCGCCCTTTAACTTTCTAACAATGACCTAATTTGTAGAGGTCATTCATTCACCTTTTTTACAACAGTGGCGCAATGACCAAACTAACAATTGCCATTACGTTAATAAGGATGTTCATCGCTGGACCCGAAGTATCCTTGAACGGATCACCAACCGTGTCACCAACAACAACAGCCGCGTGAACGTCTGAACCTTTACCACCAAAATTACCCTTCTCAACGAATTTCTTAGCGTTGTCCCAAGCACCACCAGCGTTAGCCATCATCAGCGCTAGCAGAACACATCCGAGCAAAGCACCAGCGAGCATTCCGCCCAGACTTGTTGCGCCAAGACCGAAGCCAACAACCGCAGGCATAGCTACCGCGATGATTCCGGGTAGGATCATCTTTTTAAGTGCTGCCTTTGTTGCAATATCGATACACGTGGTGTGATCTGGGTCAGCAGTACCTTCCATAAGACCCGGGATCTCGCGGAATTGACGCCGAATTTCCTCAATCATTTCCATCGCGGCATCACCCACGGCAGTCATTGTGATTGAAGCAATCAAGAAAGGTAGTGCACCACCGATAAACATACCGACGAGTACTTTCGGGTCAGACAGTTCGAGCGAGAAGCCTGGTTGAGTGCTGCTCATTGTCTCGACAAAAGCTGCAATGATAGCCAGTGCCGCAAGTGCAGCCGCGCCAATTGCAAAACCCTTACCGATAGCAGCCGTTGTATTACCCACTTCATCAAGACCGTCCGTGATTTCTCGGACTTCTGCGCCCAAGCCACCCATTTCAGCAATACCACCGGCATTATCCGCGACAGGACCATAGGCATCGAGTGCCATTGTCATACCGACAGTTGCCAGCATACCGACTGCGGCGATACCGACACCATAGAGACCGGCGAACTCAGTAGAAACGAAAATGATGGCAGCAATAGTCACAATTGGGATGACAACCGATTCCATACCAACGGCGAGACCAGTAATCATCACTGTTGCTGTACCTGTCTTGCCGGATTCTGCAATCCTTCTGACAGGTCCTTTAGCGGTATAGTATTCAGTCACGAGTCCAATCAATATACCACCGACCGTACCAGCGACGATTGCCCACCAAACATCGATACTAATTCCAAATGATTCGGTAAGGAAATAGGCCGCAATAATTAGTGCGACTGCGGATATCTGATGCCCCATTCGCAGTGCGGTTTCCGGTGCGCTGTTGGACATAGAACGAACGATCAATATACCGATGATTGAACAAATAAGGCCAGCAGAAGCTAACATTAAGGGAAGCGACATTAGCGCCTCTCTGCCACCAGTAGGTGCCATTTCAGAAACACCGTTAGCACTGCTCATTGCCAAAGTTGAGGCAATTGCGATGGTGGCAATCATGGATCCACAATAGGACTCGAATATGTCCGAACCCATGCCGGCTACGTCACCTACGTTGTCGCCAACGTTGTCTGCGATCACGCCTGGGTTTCTGGGATCGTCTTCGGGGATGCCTGCTTCTAGTTTACCGACAAGGTCTGCACCGACGTCTGCACTCTTTGTGAAGATGCCACCGCCGACACGGGAGAAGAGTGCAACGACAGAGCCGCCCATTCCGAATCCGTGAATAGTATGGGCTGTTTCAGGATCGCCACCGAAGTACCAGTAGAGCGTTCCAAGACCGATAAGGCCCAATGAAGCAACACAAAGCCCCATGATTGAACCGCCATAGAAAGCGACGGTTAAGGCGCTTGCAGCACCGTTTTCTTGAGCTGCCGTGGTCGTTCTGACGTTTGCTTTGGTTGCAGCAAACATGCCGAGATAACCCGCCAAAGCCGATGTTAGTGCACCTACTGCGAAAGCAAGCGCTGTGCCGCCGCCGAGAGCGAAATATAGAATAACGAATAGCGGACCGGCGAAGAGCGCCAGCATTAAATATTCGCGGTGCATGAATGCCATCGCTCCTTCATGGATAGCATCAGCGATTTTTCTAATATTGTCCTGACCTTCAGGAAATCTGGTCATTAGGATGTAAATAATAAAGGCACACACAAGGCCAAAAACGCCAAACAGCGGCGGCAGATTGGTCATCTCACTCATAGTTGATCCCGATTGTTTTAATTATTGTTGAATTTATTGTTTTTATTCAGTTTGGGGCGTGGTGCCGGAAACCAAGCAGCTATACTACAAAAGCGAGTCCCATCCGTGAACACTTAATTAGGATATTTCGCCCTTAAATAAGGCAAAAGCCCGCAAATGGACTCAGCCTTCTTGTAGTAGACGTCTTAGATCAATTATTGCGGCATTTGCGCGTGAGATATGAGAGCCCATGACAAGTGAGTGATTTGCGACAATGCCTAATCCATCGCCGTTCAGAATCACGGGACTCCAAAGCGTATCTTGAGTTGGTTCAAGTTCTCTAATAATTTGTTGCAAGCTGACGCGTGCATTCTTTTTTTCTAGTACATCCTTGAAATCGATTTCAATGGCCTTTAATAAGTGAATCAATGCCCAAGTTGTGCCTCGGGCCTCATAGAAGACATCATCTAATTCAGTCCACGCAGTTTTTACTTGCGCTTCGTGTTGGGCGTCGGTTGATTGTACGGCTGCAGAGTCGCCCGCAAGAGACGTATCCAGTTGTGCTTTGCCAACACTGGCGCTGAGCTTCTGGGAGAGACTGCCGAGTCGCGTCTCTACTTCTGATAGCCAAGTGCGCAAGTTATCTGCACGGGCGTAAAACTGGGCAGACTGCTGATCATTGTCGCCGAGGCGACCCAGATAATCTCGAAGTGCATTGATGCCCTTTTGATATTCGGCTTCGGTTTCCGGCAACATCCAGCTGCCACTGTCGAAATAGAATTGGTTCTCGGCGGTAACGAGACCGTTGTCTTCGGTTGATTGTGATTGAGAGCGACTAAGATTGTTACGCAGGGTTCTGGTCATATCTCGAATCTGTACGAGAACACCAAACTCCCAATTGGGTTGATTGTCCATCCACGTTCCCGGTGGCGAAATGTCGTTGGATATATAGCCACCTGACTTGGACAACAGCGTGTCAGCTAGCTTGATTGTGGCAGCGACGGTCGCGCTGCCGACGACGATTTTCACACCTAGCTGATTTGTTTCCTCTGCTACAACATCTGCGACATTGAATAGCTCTGCTTCAGAATCCCACAAATAGCCCACCACACCGATAAGGGCGAGGATGAGTGCAAATAGCACGAGAACCAGCTTGACCGCCGATGAGGGTGACGATGTTTCGAGGGTGTCGGAAATCGTATCAGAGATATCGTTCCCTGAATTTTTGGAAAATTTCGCTTTGATGTCTGAGATAATTGCCAATTTCGTCACCCGCTAGCACATTAGAGTCTAAGCCGTTATCTTAACCAAAAATGATGGTCGGGTCTTGTTAGTAAAAGCGCCGCCCCTTAAGTCGAAGGGCAGGGAGGGTTATGTGCTCAGGTTCGGATTGTCTTGTAGGTTATCGTCACGGATACAAGACGCGCACGAAAGGCACGGTAGAGCGTAAAAAGGTTGCTTTCACGCGGGTTGTCGTGGCGTCATTGAGTTGTTTGTAAATCCACCGTCCGTCCTTGTCGGATCGGGCAGCAATAACGACGGAAGCGTTATGTTCTTCTACTATTAACGCTATCTTTTCTAACTGAACCGCAACGTTGTCGGATCGATTTTGTAATTCTGAAACTGAGAGTTTAAATTCCAACTGTTTTGCCAGTTTACTTTCTTCTATCTGCATATAAACAGCGTTGATGTTTGGGTGTGCATCATCGATTGAGCGTGCCTTGTTTAGGTAATCTAATGCTTTTCTGTAGTGTTTTTGCTCAGCAGCATTGAGTGCCCAATCCAGATATTTTTCAACAATTTCAGTCAAACCGAGATTCGCGTAATTGTTTTCAGGATCAATGGATAGCACCTGCATATAGATGAGGTAGGCATTTTCTTCTACTGGTGTGGTAAGCCGATTGTCCTGAAAAGCGAGGAAAGCGTCGCTTAGTAGTATATTTATGCGATCGATTTGATCCAGACTTAACCCGTTAGACCTCTCAAGGTTTGTATTTTGTATCGTTTCTTGTTCGGAGCGGCTGCCCTGCTCTAGCATCTGACAGCCGCTTAGGCCCGCAGCGCAAAGGATCAGCAAGCAATATGATATTTGAGTGGGTTGGAGAAACATTTTGTCCTTATTCATGTTAACGAAGTAAAAAAACACATATTCGGTTTGGCCGTCACGTATTTGCCGGTATTGGCTGTAGTTTGACGTACACTGGGGTTAACTATCAATGAAGACAATTTTTGAGGTCAGTGACAAGCCATGAGTAAAGCAAATTTTGGCGTTAGCTTGCAGCAAATTTGTAGATTCCCCTATTGGATGTTTTTCTTTGCATGCATAAGTGTACAGAGCATTGCGGCCAGCGAGTTCGGTTCTGGTGGTGTTCGGTTAGGTAATTTGCCATCGGCGCAAGTTGAAATATTACCCGTTGATGAGGCCTTTCGACTCACTGCTACGGAGGTGGACGGCAATGCCGTTTTGTACTGGCAGATTCAGCCGGGTTACTACTTATATAGAAACAAACTCAATGTTGATGCCAATAAGGCCATTGGTGAATTGGCTATACCTAAGGGAATAGAGAAGACTGATGAGTACTTCGGTGAAGTTGAAGTCTATTTCGATGAGCTGGAGGTTATCGTACCGATTAATGCGAGACTGACAGATGAGACTGACGCTACACTGGAGTTTAAAGTTACTTACCAGGGCTGTGCAGAGGCTGGAATATGCTATCCCCCACAAATTGTCGTAATAAACCCTTAATTTCCTAAAATATCGATAAAAATCTCGTTGCGAGATAATTTAATAAAATGTTGAATCCATTCCTTAGCACTTCGTGCGTATGATTAATAATTCGATAAAATGTAGATAATATTAGCTATATTCGTCGATCTCCTAGAAAATGCGGAAAATAACGAAGGTTCATAAAATGAAAAAGCTCCTGACAATTCATGGTCCTAATCTAAATCTGCTCGGGACACGTGAACCTGAGATTTACGGTGCAATGACGCTGGCAGATATTGATGCGGGTCTTATCACCCAAGCAAAGACGGCTGGACATCAAATGGAATGTTTCCAGTCTAATGCAGAGCACGAGATTGTTGATAGGGTTCACTCAGCAAGAGAGCAGGGTGTTGCTTATATCCTAATTAACCCCGGTGCTTTCACCCATACCAGTGTAGCGATAAGGGATGCACTATTAGGGGTGGCGATTCCGTTTATTGAAGTTCACTTATCTAACGTGCACAGCAGAGAAGCTTTCAGGCAGCATTCCTACCTCTCAGATGTGGCGGTTGGATGTGTGATTGGTCTTGGTGCAAGCGGCTATGGACTGGCGCTGCAGGCAGCAATAGAGAAACTGGAGGATCAGTAGTGGATATCAGAAAAGTTAAGAAACTCATTGAGCTGATGGAAGAATCAGACATTTCAGAGATAGAAGTGAAGGAAGGTGATGATTCGGTGCGCATTAGCCGAATGAATAATCATTCACTTCAAGCAACGCCCATTGTCCAGTTTACCCCAGGGACCGCGAACGAGCCGTTGCCGTTAGCGAGTTCTCCATTGGCGCCGGACGTTGCGTCCCAGCCAAGCGGTTTCATTGTTGCTGCGCCGATGGTTGGAACCTTTTACAGTGCACCTTCGCCAGGATCACCTGTTTTCGTTGATGTGGGTACTCGCGTCTCTGAAGGCGATACGCTGTGTATCATTGAGTCGATGAAAATGATGAATCAGATTAAGGCAGAAAAGAGTGGTGTGATTGAGGCTGTGCTCGTTGCCAATGAGACAGCTGTCGAATACGACCAACCTTTGTTTACTATTGTTTAATAATGATTAAGCGCGTTTTGATCGCAAACCGTGGCGAGATCGCAATGCGTATCTTGCGTGCCTGCCGGGCATCCGGTCTTCAAGTTGTCGCGGCTTACGCTAAAACGGATCGGCATTTACACCATCTGCAGTACGCGGATGACACTATTTGTATTGGTGAATCGAGCTATCTCTCGATTGATGATTTGATTATGGCAGCGACGTTGACCGGCTGTGATGCTGTGCACCCCGGTTACGGGTTCCTTTCTGAAGATGCTGAGTTAGTTGATGCGGTTGAAAAAGCGGGTTTACATTTTGTCGGTCCATCATCTTCGACAATGCGCGTTTTGGGTAATAAATCTGAGGCTAAATCTGTTTTTTGTGAATTAGGTTTGCAGCCAATACCCGGTAGTGATGGTCTAATAACCGATGTGTCGATTCTCGCTGAGGTGGCTGAGCAAGTTGGCTATCCGATATTAATAAAAGCGGCATACGGTGGCGGTGGACGCGGTATTCGACTCGTTGAGAACCGTGAGGAGCTGGACCTCGCGTTTGAGGTGTCAACAGCTGAAGCGATAGGTAATTTTGGCCGAGCAGGCGTTTATGTTGAGCGATATTTTGCCTTCGCGAGGCATATCGAGGTTCAACTTTTAGGCGATGGGCAAGGTAATGCAATTCATTTCGGCACTCGGGATTGTTCAGTACAGCGACGAAACCAGAAGCTAGTTGAAGAAGCGCCAGCACCGGGTTTATCTGATCAAGTATTAGATGACATCGGACAGCGCGCTGCGCAAGCATTGGCGAAGCTAAATTATAGAAATGCGGCAACCATGGAGTTCTTGTACTCAGAAGGTCAGTTCTACTTCATGGAAATCAATACGCGCATACAGGTTGAGCACCCCGTCACAGAAATGTTCTGCAATATTGATTTGATCCAAGCACAATTATCCATTGCTGAATCTGGATGCCTGCCGGTTACCCAAGATCAGATAACACCCGTCGGCTGTAGCATTGAATGTCGTGTATTAGCTGAAGATATCGACTACAGACCTAGCCCCGGTACTATCACGAAGCTTGCACTGCCCGGAGGTCCAGGCGTTCGGATAGATACTCACCTGTATAGCGGTTACACAGTACCGCACCAATATGATTCACTCATCGCTAAAATTGTGACGGCGGGTCGAACTCGGCAGGAGGCGCTACGACGGATGGTGCAAGCACTAACAGAAACTAAGATCGAAGGCATTGAGACCAACTTAGCGCTATTACTTGCGATTTTGAATGAAGACGACTTTAAAGAGGGGCGGCACCATATTCGTTTCATGGACCGGTATACCGATGGACTTAGACAGCACGCTGAAACGGAGCCAAGCAATTGAGTTGGATAAAAATTACCGCCCAATGTGATTCTAGTGAGTTGGAGGTGCTGGAAGCTATTTACTGGTCTACCGGTGCCGTCTCGGTGACGGTGGAGGATGCAGAAGACAACCCTATCTATGAGCCGGGCCCGGGCGAAGAGCCGCTTTGGGATAGATTGAATGCGACAGGCTTGTACATGGAAGGTACAGAGATAGAACCGATAAAAACGCACATCAGCAATACCACGTTTGATTTGTTATCTGTTGAAACTCTCGGCGACAAAATTTGGGAAAGAGAGTGGCTGACTCGATTTAAACCTGTCTGCTTTGGTGATCGTTTATGGGTTTGTCCGACGGGACACACGGTGAGTGAAGAAGGTGCCGTGGTCATGAGCTTAGACCCTGGTCTCGCCTTTGGAACGGGAACCCACGCGACAACAAGGATGTGCTTAAGTTGGCTCGATCAACACATTGACGAATCTAATCTCTCACAACCATTCAAAGTTTTGGACTTCGGTTGTGGCTCCGGTATTTTGGGTATTGGCGCCTTGTTATTAGGCGCGAAATCGGTAACGGGGGTCGACAATGATCCGCAGGCATTGGTTGCGACGATAGACAATGCGGAAAGAAATCATATTGCTGATAAATGGTCTGTTAAATTACCCGATCAGTATGTTGTTGAAAAACATCAACTCGTGATTGCGAATATTCTTGCTCAACCGTTGGTCGACCTTAGCGAGCTGCTGCTCAGTTCACTGGCGCCAGGAGGGGATATTGTATTGTCTGGAATTATGAAGTCTCAGTCGGACTGGGTACAAGAAGCTTATCCGATTCGATTTGAGTCTGAGACAGAGCAAGATGGTTGGGTTTGTCTACATGGTAAAATGGACTAATGTCCTACGAGATTATTACCCAGTGCCCGAATTGCAGCACCTCTTTCAAAGTTAAGGAGGTTCAACTTAATGCTGCGGCGGGTGCGGTTCGTTGTGGTGCCTGCTTAGTCGTGTTTCAAGCGATAGAGCATATGCTGCAAGACCTTATAGACGAAGAGCTAGTAAACGATTCATCTCGCGACGCTCTTGATAGCGATAGTGAGGCAATGTTTGCAGACTCTGAGTCGCCGGCTATAGTCCAGCATGAGGCATCGAGCGGGGCATCATTGGAAGAGCCATTGGAAGAGCCATTGCAAAGCACAGAATCATCGAACGACAATTCTCGCTTCGATATTCGAACGATTGAGCCGCTTAGTGATTCGTCTGTAGATGAAACTGTTGCGTCTGAAGCTGACCTGTCGATTGAATTCCAAACCAGCAATGCTCAACAAAATTTTCAAAACACGGATGCAATGTTAGCTACGAAGGTATCAGGTCCAGTTGTTGATAATGACGACAGGCTTGAGGAGGCATCGACTGCTGCACATAAGGATACAGCGAGCGACACCGGTCTGCCTTTTTTACATGGGCAGCAAGGACAGACAGAGGATGAATCCCCCGAGGCTGGTGAAGAGGCCGATTCGCTAGCATCAGCAGGTACAATTGCAATTTCTGGGGAAACAAGCGATGACGCTAATCCAGCCGAAGGGACGATGCCTCAAGATATCGTCACAGACGAGTTAAAGAATGAAAGGCTACAAGAAGATATCCTGCTAGATGACGTTTTTTTGGCGGATGAACCAACAGTGATCAACATCAATGTTGATCCCGAACCGGTTGAGTTAGATCATTCCGCCGCTTCTGTTTTGGAAACAAAACAGATCCTATGGGCAGTGTTCAGCCTCTTTCTTATTATGTCTCTACTTTTGCAGTTCGGTTGGTTTAACCGCAATGAGCTCTCTCAGCGACTTGAATTGCGGGACGTCTATCTTCAACTATGTGAGCGGGTGCCCTGTCAGCTAGCTGACTTTGTTGATGGTTCTGCACTGGCAATCTCAGATTTGGTTGTTCGGACGCACCCTACAGTTGATCGCTCTTTGATTGTTGACGCGATTTTAAGGAATAGTGCGCCGTATAAGCAAAAGTTTCCCAATTTAGCACTTCAATTCTCCGATATTAGTGGCCGTACGATCGCGGCACGAGAGTTTGGACCTCGTGAATATCTAGGGGGAGAATTGATTGGCAGGAGTTATATACCCGCAGCGACTGAGGTCAGGCTGTCATTGGAGATTGTTGACCCTGGAGATAGGGCTGTCGGTCACGCGTTGAGTGTGCGGGTGAATTAGCCTCTTTATCTTGCTAACATTCGTTCTCGCACGTTTGTGTCTGGTCATTCCCTCACAAGTTCAGCTTTACGAAACGGCGAGCCCTGTTACAGGAACTTTTACGAGAACCACTACAAGAACCACTACAAGAACCACTACAAGAACGGCTATAAGAACTATATCGAGAGACAAATGAAGATCGGTCAATATGAACATCCTAGTCAAGTTATCGTCGCTCCCATGGCGGGCGTGACCGATCAACCTTTCCGTAATTTATGCCGTGAACTCGGCGCGACTTGGCTGGTATCTGAAATGGTGACCAGTGATCAAACTCTATGGCATACCCCTAAGTCTAGAAACAGACTCAGGTTTAGCGATGAAGCTGGCCCAAGATGGATACAAATTGCCGGCGGCGATCCGCAAATGCTTGCTAACGCCGCTCAGGTAAATGAAGGCTTTGGTGCTGAGATTATTGACATCAACATGGGCTGTCCAGCGAAGAAGGTGTGCAAAAAAGCGGCTGGGTCGGCCTTGCTTAAGGACGAAAAGCTGGTCGCTCAGATACTTGAGGCGGTCGTTTCTGCCGTGGATGTTCCGGTAACCCTAAAAATACGTCTCGGCTGGTCTGATGAACAACAAAATGCAGTGAAAATAGCAAAGATAGCGCAAGACAGTGGTGTTTCACTGTTGACGGTGCATGGCCGTACCCGTGCCAGTCGTTTTACAGGAAGTGTCAATTACGCAGCGATTGGCGACGTTGTCGATGCGACGAGCATTCCTGTTATTGCCAATGGTGATATTTGTTCAGCCCAGCAGGCTCGGCAAGTACTTGATCAAACCGGCGCAGCAGGAGTAATGATTGGCAGGGCTGCGCAGGGTAACCCTTGGCTGATCAATCAGGTGGAATCGTATCTTTCATCGGGTGAATTAATAAATAATCCAACTTTTGGTGAGATAAAAACTCGTCTCGTCGCACATCTAAGTAACTTGGCTGATTTTTATGGCCAAGTAATGGGACCTCGTATTGCGAGAAAGCATGTGGGTTGGTATTTGGCTAGGGTTACTTCAGCTCAAGACGTCGATGCAACGCAACAAAAGCATGGTTTCACGCAAGCCTTCAATGGTATTGATACTGTCACTGAACAGATAGATGCGATTGTCGAATATTTTGCGAGGTTGGATGAACAACAAGCGAATTGCCTTGAGAAAAAGCAAGTAGCTGCGTAACCACGGAGTGGTTCATAATGAGTGATCAACCAGTCATGTTTCTTAGAGAAGAGTTCAGGAGAGAACCTATTCCCGAGTTTCACCCACCGACCCTTGCAGAAACAGTCGAAGATTCTGTCGATGGGTATATGAAAACAATGGACGACCAGGAAGTGAAAGATCTCTATGAATTAGTCCTGTCAGAAATTGAAGCACCATTACTTGAATGTGTCATGAAGAGAACAAATAACAATCAGTCGCAAACGGCTCAAATCCTTGGTCTAAATCGCGGCACGCTTCGAAAGAAGCTTAAGAAGTACCATCTACTGTAAAAATTCCCTTTGTTTCTGAGGGTGTGTAAACTTGCTTACGACTCAAGGATGGCGTTGTTGTCCTTGGGTAACTTTCCTGCTCGCACAAACAGCGTCATCAAAATAACGCTGCAAATATTGCTGCTTAGTAGGCTTAATTAGGTAAGTTAGCACAACAAGCACCAGCTTCTACAATGACAAAGGACCACGATTGCGATGCTATCGTGGTCCTTTGTCGTTGTATTTGCTCTTGCTGATAATCAGGAACTTTCATGGAACAGGTCAAAATCAAACGCGCATTGATTAGCGTCTCAGACAAAGCTGGGCTCGGCGATTTCGCGGAGAAACTTACGGCGCTAGACGTCGAGATTCTATCAACCGGCGGGACCTACAAACTACTAAAGGAAGCCGGTTCTAGCGTTAAAGAAGTTTCTGACTACACCGGTTTCCCAGAAATGATGGATGGTCGGGTAAAGACGCTTCATCCTAAAGTACATGGTGGTCTTCTAGGTCGCCGCGATGCAAATGGTCAAGGTATGGACGCTGAAGTAATGGCGGAACATGGCATAGAGCCGATTGATCTTTTGGTGGTAAACCTTTATCCCTTTGAGGCCACCGTCGCGAATCCTGAATGCTCTCTCGCTGACGCGATTGAGAATATCGATATCGGCGGTCCGGCGATGGTTCGGTCTGCCGCAAAAAACTATGAAAGTGTTGTTGTCATTGTTGATGCCGAAGATTATTCAACGGTTGTTGAAGAGTTAAATCTAACGGGGGGAAGTGTCTCAGCGGAGACTCGTTTTAATTTGGCGGTTAAAGCCTTTGAGCATGTCGCGAAGTATGATGCGGCTATAGCCAATTATCTGGGGAGTATTAGCCCAGAATCTAAGGGCAGAACACTATTTCCTGCGACGATAACAAATCAATATAAAATCAAACAAACGATGCGATATGGTGAAAACCCGCATCAAAAGGCCGCCTTTTATGTTGAGCATGACGCTTCGCAGGGGACGGTCGGATCTGCAATACAAAGTAATGGCAAGGCGCTGTCCTATAATAATGTTGGCGACACCGATGCAGCACTTCAGTGTGTATCTGCATTTTCTGAGCCGGCCTGTGTCATCGTTAAACACGCTAACCCTTGTGGCGTTGCGGTCAGTGATAATCCTTTGCACGCTTACGAGCTTGCGTTTCAAGCAGATACGACGTCAGCTTTCGGCGGCATTGTAGCCTTTAATCGGTCGATATCAGGTGACGTGGCGCAGAAAATTATCGACACACAATTTGCAGAAGTTGTTATCGCTCCAATGATCGATGACGACGCTAAGACTGTCTTCTCAAATCGAAAGAACATTCGTGTGCTTGAGTGCGGCAATCTCCAACGAGATCGCGCTGGTGAAATGCATTATCAAAAAGTGCTCGGCGGTATGCTGGTTCAAGAAGCAGATTTATCTTTGCTTGATGATGAAAATCTTAAGACTGTGACGGATCGTGCGCCGAGCGAGGATGAGAAACGCGATCTACTCTTTGCATGGACCGTTGCAAAGTATGTCAAATCTAACGCCATTGTTTATGCCCGTAACCGGCAAACCGTAGGCGTCGGTGCGGGACAAATGTCACGGGTATATAGTGCCAAAATTGCGGGTATTAAAGCTGAGGATGAAAATTTGGTTGTACCTGGTTCCGTCATGGCATCGGATGCATTTTTTCCATTCCGCGATGGCATTGATGCAGCAGCAGAAGCGGGTATTACTGCGGTAATACAACCTGGCGGTTCTGTGAGAGATGAAGAAGTGATTCAAGCAGCGAACGAGGCGGGCATGGCGATGATGTTTACTAGCATGCGCCACTTTCGCCACTAAAGGTTGAAGACTAAAGAGCTCTGGAGAGCCCTATGAAAATACTGGTAACCGGGTCGGGCGGCAGAGAGCACGCTTTAGCGTGGAGAGCAGCACAATCGAAGGACGTGGAGTGTGTTTTTGTCGCACCGGGTAACGCCGGCACCGACAGCGATCAAAAACTCGTGAATGTCGATTTGGACGTCATGGATATCGATGCTCAGGTGGCGTTCGCGCTTAAAGAACGTATCGACCTTACGATTATTGGCCCAGAAGCACCTTTGGTAGCAGGCGCGGTTGAAGTATTCAATTCTGCCGGCTTGAGATGTTTTGGTCCCAGCCAAGCCGCCGCTCAATTAGAAGGCTCAAAGAGTTTTTCGAAAGACTTCCTTGCACGTCACAATATACCAACCGGCAGCTACGGTAGTTTTGATTCGCCGGATGAAGCTATCGCTTATGCGGAATCGATGGACTTACCCATTGTGATCAAAGCCGACGGTTTGGCCGCAGGCAAAGGCGTTGTCATTGCGTATGAATATGCCGAGGCGTTTGAAACGATAAAGGATATGCTTAGTGGTAACGCCTTTGGTGAAGCTGGATCGCGGGTTGTTGTAGAAGAGTTCTTAGCGGGAGAAGAAGCTAGCTTTATCGTCGTCGTTGACGGGGAGCATGCGCTGCCGTTTGCTACTTCACAAGATCATAAAGCCGCTTTTGACGGTGACGTCGGACCCAATACCGGTGGTATGGGCGCTTATTCACCCGCGCCTGTAGTGACACCTGAAATCCACAAAAGGATTATGGAGCAAGTTATTTTGCCGACCGTCAAAGGTATGGCATTAGATGGGAACCCATACACGGGGTTCTTGTATGCGGGACTCATGATTGATGGAGAGGGTAATCCGAAGGTAATAGAGTTCAACTGTCGATTTGGCGATCCTGAAACACAACCGATTATGATGCGTATGAAATCTGATTTGGTACAAATTTGTAACGACGCTATAGACGGCAACTTAGCGGGAAAATCAATTTTATTCGATGAGCGAAAAGCAATTTGCGTTGTAATGGCTGCCGGCGGCTATCCGGCCGATTATAATCGGGGTGATTCTATTGAAGGGATTCCAGATGCATCGGAGTCATCGAAAGTCTTCCATGCTGGAACGCAAATGGTATCTGGCGAGGTCGTCACAAATGGCGGTCGAGTTCTTGGTGTCACATCGCTTGGCGACAGTGTTGGTGATGCACAATCCCGTGCCTATGAAATCGTTAAAGGTATACATTACCATTCGTGCCAATATCGAACGGACATTGGTTATAGAGCAATAGCGAGAGAAGACTCTTAATTTTGGGGAATAATAAAAATATGAGCATCGAAGTAAAAAAGACAGATTTAGATTTTTCGGAAATACATGAACGGATGCAATGGTATGTCGACCAAGAAATTATTCCTTGTTGCAATACATTGGTTTTACAAGGCACTGATGTTGTCGATGTAAAGACTTATGGTCCGCTCGATCACGAAACTAATCGACCTCTCGCGGAGGACTCCATTTTTAGAATGCACTCAAGCACAAAGATTGCGACGTCTATTGCCGCAATGACTTTGTTCGAAGAGGGCAAGTTCAAATTAGATGATCCGTTGGAAAAATACCTTCCAGAGTTCGCTAATATGAATGTGCTAAAGGCAGGTGCGACCTCTATTGACGAAGTTGAACCCTGCTTAGGCTCAATGAAAATAAACCAAATACTTAGCCATTCGGCCGGCTTGTCCTATGGCTTTGTTGAGCCGGATTCAGTTATTGATCAAGCATACAATGCAAAGGGCATTAACCCGATGGCGCCGGGATCACAGATGACGCTTGAGAGCCTCTGCAAAGACCTAAGTGAACTGCCACTCGCCTACCAGCCGGGTACTTTTTGGCGCTATAGTTTTGCAACAGATGTAACCGCAAGGTTGGTAGAAGTGTTGTCTGGGCAGCGGTTTGACGATTTTTTGAAGGAGCGCATTTTTCAACCATTGAACATGGTTGACACGGATTTCTATGTGCCGGTAGAAAAGCAAGACCGATTTACAACGATGTATATGCCTACCAATCCACTCGATCCGATGGCGAGTGGATATGTTAAAGCGGACGACCCTTACGAAGGCGCAAACTCGAAACCAACGACCTTTTTGTCAGGTGGCGGCGGATTGATGTCAACCCTGTCTGACTATCTTAGCTTTGTTCAAATGATATTGAATGGCGGCGAATGGAAAGGTCAGCGTATCATCAAGTCCGAGACGCTGGACCTGATGCGCACTAATCAATTACCTGCAGGTGTTGGTGTCAACTTTCCTTTTTGGGAAATCCCAGGCACAACCTTTGGTCTTGGGTTTGCACTTAAACAACAGCCTGCCGAAGGCGAGCCGGATTCTGCAACAGGTGAGTATCATTGGGGCGGTATGGCGGGCACCCACCTGTGGATGTCTCCGAATTCAAACCTCGCGGGCATCTGCATGACACAAAGAATGCCGGGGTTTTGGCACCCTTTCAGTCATGATTTTAAAAGGTTGTCCTATAAAATAGCCGGTAACTAGGCGTCACCAGATTTGTGTAAAGAGGCTCCTGTTACGACACGTCCCTTAGGAGATTACTTCTAAGAGATGGCTTCGATCTGGGCTCGTTTGATAGCGAGTCCCAGTTCAGCGCCCTGATATTTTTCAGCCAGGTCCCTGGCAGAGACGCGCGTTGCACGCTCATAAACATCAAGCCAGTAAGATTGATTGTTTGTACCTTCATCAATTTTTGTCATCAATGCTAGCAGCTGATTGAATCTAAAAAATCTCTCCTTACGTCTGAACGCATCAATCGCATAAAGCCATTGGATCGAATCCTCTGCTGTACCAATATGTTGCCAGCCTTTTCGTTGGGTGCTTGAGAGCAGGCTCAACTCTGTGAGGCGATTCGGGCATTTGAGTTGTTTTGAAAAAGCGTTGATATCTGATTTTGAATTGAAGTGCAGTAACCCGGCAACCCGGAAATCTTTTTCGCTCGTCATCGCGGCAACCGTCGACAATCTGTCCACGCCTTGCTTCGTTATCATTGGCCAGAGTTCTTCGCTAGCGCCAAGTTGATCAAGCAGGTGAAAAAACGCGCTGACGGTTTTTGTTGCTAGTGCTTTGTCGAATTCTGCGTAGATACGTTCCGGCGGAAGCTCTCTTAGGTCGCCGCGTGCGACCATATGTCGCATGAGCTCGAAGGTACTTTCGTGAACTGTAAAATTAGTTAGCTTGGCTTTGAATCGAGCAAGGCGGAGAATTCTCAAGGGGTCTTCTTCAAATGCAGTTGAGACATGCCTTAGAATACAATTGTCGAGATCTTTGCGACCACCATAAGGGTCGATGAGTTCGCCAGTGCTGGACTCCGCAATCGCATTAATGGTCAGGTCGCGCCGCAGTAGATCGTCCTCAAGCGTGACAGATTGGCTTGCATCACACTCAAAGCCTTTATGTCCCTGGCCAGTCTTTCGTTCTAATCGTGCAAGCGCATACTCTTCTTTTGAGTTTGGGTGCAAAAAGACCGGAAAGTCTTTGCCCACGGGCGTATACCCGAGTTCGAGTAATTGCTTTTCCGTACCTCCAACGACCACCCAATCCCTTTCTGTTACGGGATAATTGAGTAACCTATCGCGAATCGCTCCGCCGACCAGATAAATTTCCATAGCGTATTATTATCTATTTATGGCTGAAACGGAAAAGCGACGTTTATTCTCTAAACAATAAGCAGTGAGTTCTCGCCCCCAAACACATCCCGTATCGAGCGCCAACATGTTTTCTGTGCCGCTAGAGCCCTCAAGTGCAGCCCAATGACCGAACAGAATGACGTCATTTTCATTGCGGGCGAAGTTGAACCAGGGTGAGAAGCCCTTTGGTCGATCTTTTGACTTGTGGGAGAGTTCTAACTCACCTTCGTCACTGCTAAAACGCATTCTTGTTAAGTAGTTTGTGATGGTTCTATGGCGCATTGATCCTTCTAGCGCGTCATGCCAGATGGCAGGTGTATTGCCATACATGTTTTCAAGAAATTCAACGAAGCCATCGCCCTTTAATACGGTCTCAACTTCTCTTGCTAATGTGTTAGCTTTTTCGACCGTCCAGATATGGGGAATACCCGCATGGACGAATGTGCAGTTAAATTCATCATTTGAATGTACCAAGGGTTGCTGCCGAAACCAGTCAACAATTGCTGCCAAGTCTGATGAGTTTAGGATGTCTTCGAAGGTATCTTTGTTTGACGGCTGACGACAGCCTGATGCGACGGCTAAGAAATGCAGGTCATGATTTCCGAGTACGGTAGAAGATCTTGGTAGGGAGCGAATCAGATTGATCGTTTCTAAATTTTTTGGACCACGGTTAATCAAGTCGCCCAAAAAGTACAAAGTGTCTGTCTGCGGGTTGAAACTAATTTTAGATAACAGTTCGCAAAGCTCATCATAGCAGCCCTGCACGTCACCGATGACGTAGGAGCTCATGCGCAATGCCTCATGATGTTGTACAAGCCCTAGATTCAAAATGTGCCAGGATGTTCAAGTAATCTTTCAGATCGAGGTTTTCTGGCCGGAGCATCGGGTCAAGTCCAATCTCTTCAAGTCCCTGTGCTGTGATGAAACCTTTCAAGGCGTTGCGAATTGTTTTTCGTCGCATACTGAAGGTTTTTGTCAGTAGTGTTTGTAGTTGCACCATATTTACGTTTTCGGAAGAACTTCGATGCGGTGTCAATTTAACGATGGCAGACATAACCTTGGGGCGTGGCGTGAATGATTCGGGGGGTACCGTGAACATGTTCTGCGACTCGCAGTAAATTTGAGACATGATAGACAGACGCCCATAGTCAGACGTTGAATGCGTTGCTGTAAGACGGTTCACAACTTCCAACTGAAGCATGAAGTGCATATCTTCTATGTCGTCTAGGTGCTCGAAAAGTCGAAATAGCAATGGTGTAGAAATATTGTAGGGCAGATTTCCGACAACTCTGATTTTCTTTCCCTTTGGTAGCGTGCTTAAGTCGAGCTTTAGAACATCGGATTCGATTATGTTTAGATCGGGATGCTTAACGCGAAGTGAAAATGCGAGATCACGGTCAATCTCAATAACATCTAAGTCGCAACCTGACTTAAGTAGTCGGTCAGTAATCGCGCCATGACCGGGACCGATCTCAATAAGATGCTCACCGGGTTTAGGATCAATAGTCCGAACAATCCGCTCGATTATATTCTTGTCTTTAAGAAAATTTTGGCCGAATCGTTTTCTCGCCTTAACCATAATCTAGCTGCTCTGACACATATTAATCGCAATTCTAATCGCGGTATCTAAGCTGCTAGCGTCGGCTTTGCCGGTCGCAGCTAGATCGAGGGCTGTGCCATGATCAACCGACGTACGGACGATGGGCAAGCCTAGGGTTACATTGACAGCATCGCCAAAGCCCTGATGTTTTAATACAGGAAGACCTTGGTCGTGATACATCGCTAGGACCACATCGGTATTGGAAAGCATCGCTGGCGTAAAAGCGGTATCAGCCGGTATTGGTCCTATGACGTTGATGCCTCTACTCTTCGCCATTTGAATGACAGGTTCGATGACATCAATCTCCTCCCTACCCAGGTGACCTTGTTCACCGGCATGTGGGTTTAATCCACAGACCAAAATGCGCGGCTGGTCGAGTTGGAACTTGTTGATCATGTCGTGATTTAGAATTTCTATTGTTTCGAGCAAACTTGATTGCTCTATCGCATCCGCCACATCTCTTAGGGGGAGGTGTGTAGTTGCAAGTGCAACCCGAAGCTTTGATGTGGCAAGCATCATGACAACGCGATCAGTCTGGGTTTTCTTGGCTAACCATTCTGTGTGACCTGAAAATGGATAGCCGGCATCGTTAATGATGGATTTCTGTACCGGACCTGTAACCATGGCGTCAAAGCGTTTTTCTAGGCATCCATTCACGGCGATTTCTAGCGTGTTCAAAACATAGCCCGCGTTGTCACTATTTAATAGGCCGGGGATTGATGGTACCGCGGTCGTGACTGGCATTAGATTGAGCTTATTAGCCTGCGCGGCCGAGGCTTGGGTTATGACATTAAGCGGGCAATTCACCTTAAGTAGACGTGCGCGCTCGACCATTAACTCAGGGTCAGCGATGACGATTAACGTCGCCTCATATGCCTCAGGGACAAGGGATAAGCAAATATCAGGACCGATTCCTGCGGGTTCCCCCGGCGTGATCGCAACGATAGGGTTAGATTCTGATTTCGACAAAAGCATCTTCCCGAATTTCTGTTATCCAGGATTGAAGTTCTTCGTCCCACCTTTGGTTGCGGAGATAACTCTCAGCTTGGCCCATACGAAAATTCTCACTGAAGTCTTCGATCCGTCGACCAGTGACTTGTAAAAAGTGAAACCCGTGGGTTGTTTCGAATACCTCAGTGACTTCGTCTCAGGGTGGACTCGGTTATCTTTTTCTCAAACTCAGGTACGAAGGTACCCGCTCGATTCCAGCCTAGATCACCGCCGCTAAGTGCTGAACCGGGGTCATCGGATTGTAATTTTGCGATCTCTTCGAAGTCTCTGCCGCCAACAACTTCTTCGCGCAACGACTCGGCCAATTCACGCGCTTCTTGCTGTGTTCGAATTTCAGAAGATTGAATTAACACGTGGCGTACTTCAGTTTGCTCGACTTGCCCTTCAACTTTGGCACCTTTTTTCTCGAAAAGCTTGATGATGTGGTAACCGCTGCCACTTTTGATGGGTCCCCTCAGTTCTCCCACAGCCATTTCTGGCGCAACATCGGAGAACATGGTTGGTAACTGAGCCGCTTTTCTCCAACCAAGGTCGCCGCCTTCTAGTGCATTTTGTCCGGCACTCTGTTGAATGGCTGTTGTCTGGAAGTCTGCACCCGCGTTTAGGCTCTCTAGAAGCGAATTACTTTGGTCTCGAACTTTTCCGATCTGATCAGCATTCGCATCATCCGGAACAGGTAAAAGAATGTGCCCAAGGCGATATTCATCAGCAGTCACGACACTACCTAAGTCTGACTCAAGGAAATTGCGAAGTTCCTGCTCATTAATTTTAATACGTCTGCGCATGATGCCCTGTTGCACTCGGCTGATTTTAATTTCCTTGCGAATTTGCTCCCGCATGTCGGCGAAAGAAATACCGTCATTTTCAACGGCAACTCGAAAACTCGCTAGACTCATTTCGTTTTGTTGGGCAATACCTTTCATGGCATCGTTAAGCTCTTCATCGCTAATCTTAACGCCAGCTCTATCTGCCATTTGTATCTGTAAACTCTCAACAACAAGGCGTTCAATAATTTGTTCGTTTAGAACGTCTGCCGGTGGCATCTTCTGACCGGCACTTCTAACTTGCTGTTCGATTGACTGGCGTCGCGTGTCGAGTTCAGATTGCATAACAACATCATCATCGACGATAGCAATAATACGATCTAGCATAACGACATCAGCATGACTGGCAGCCATAAATAGAGCTAATACCGTTAGGCTAAATACTTGCATGGAGGCACTTAACAACTGTCTAAACTTGTTCATTTACAGTCCTATTCTATTTTCTCTGGCTCGATAGCCTGGAATTGCGGTTTCTAATAGCGAGTCTAAGCCTTTTCCGACTGTTGCAAGGCCCTTGAGTTGGAACTCGAAGAAAATGCCCGTATCTGGCGGTGTCGTTCTATCGAAGGTTGGAATCAAATTGCCTGGGTTATTCGGGTTGTCAATAAAGTTAATCGTTGTCGTAGGCGATTTTAAGAATCTACGAACCACCAAACGGGTTTTCCAGCAACAATCGTTATATTCTAGACCAACAAACGACTCAATAGTTCGATGATCATCCCATCGAAAGTTCCAACGACCTATCGCACTCCAGTTTTTGTAAACAGGCCAGATGAAACTAATATCTGACTCTTCAGAGCCTTGAGTAAGCGACGTGCGCTGTAATTCGGGGCTAGTATAGACGTAATTGAGGTTGAAAATTTTTCTTTGTCCTGCCGCGTATTTTATGCCGACCGTGCCGCGATTTGAATTGCTGCTATCAGGCTCCCACTCGTAGCTGGTCAACAGTTTAAATTTATCTGATAGTGATAATGAAGCCTTGGCAAATATGGGTGAGGTTTCAGCGGTAGGGTCTTCGCCTCTTTTAGGTGCAAAAACAACCTCACGATCCTGAAAGTAGAAGATCTGTCCTACGCTGAAACTAAACAGCTGAGCGCCGGTTGACTCAGACATCAATCGACTGGTGAGTCCAAGACCGACCTGATTTGCATCGCCGATTCGGTCATAGCCGCTAAAACGATTCGTTCGAAACAGTGAAGAATAGGATTGGCTTGGGTTACTGGCGTCAAAAACCGGTAGATCGTCTTGTTCATCATTCTCGACATAGAGATAGAATAACCTTGGCTCGAGGGTTTGCTGCAAGCTATTTTCACCCAACTTAAAAAACCGATCGAACACGAGTCCTGTATCGATTGAAAAAGTCGGTGTTGTTATCTCTGGGTTTGACCGAAAACGAGCGGGTCCATCATCTAACGTGTATTTTCGATGAATGACGCCAATTGTAGGGATAATGAAGCCCCATTCGCTTACCAGCGGTAGACTCACTTTTAAAGCTAATACAGCTCTTTCTCCGATTATTCCTCGTTGGGTTCCGATGACGTTGGTGTTTTCTTTGTCGAAATAGGTATATTCAAATTTTGACTTCAGTTCGATTGGCCCCGTCTGGCCGCGCCAGGCAGCGGTCAATGCAGGGAGTCTTTCGTACTGTTCGATGGCTAAAGGGTCAAGATTCTGGAAGCCCTGAAGTTTCACACCAAGATTCCAAGCGTCGCCTCGATACTGAACCTGTCCTATGCGATCGAGCGCCGGTGCGCGAATATCGGTGAGACTCGATTCAACGGGATTTATATATTGATCGACAGAGGTGGCAACGTTGCCGCCGATATCTTGCAGATATTCTATGTCGGAAACTGCGGAGTAGTTTACTGACGACTTCCAACGTGAGTCTGAGCCTCCCTCGTGTCTTAAGCTCAGCAACCACCTGTCTTGACGCACGAAGTCTCCTACGGGCTCGGCTGGTGCGCCGGGGCCGGGGCTGATATAAGTGCGATCATCGTAGATTTTATCATCCTTGATATAACCCAAATTGATCTCGTTCTCGGAGCGCTTTGTTATGTGGCGTAGCTCGCCTGCGTGTATTAGGCCTCTTTTCCACATCGATCGAAGCTGATAAGTCGCATCGTAGTCGGGCGCCAGGTTGAAGTAGTAAGGGATCTGTAAGTCGGTCCCACCGTCTGAATCGTATCCAATGTAAGGCACGAGAAAACCGGACTGCCTTTGTTGGTTAATTGGGAATTTCAAGTAGGGCATGTAGAGAACAGGGATATCTTTGACTCGAATTGTGACATTCCTAGCAACGCCAAAACCCTCTGTAGGGCGAATTTCAAAACTTTTCGAATTCATAGTCCAGGCATTGCTGGTGGGCTCGCAGCGAGTGATACTGGCATCATCCAGCAGGATATAACCGCGGGCGTCTTTTTCCGCTGTCGCAGAACTGCCTCGAAAGCCAGACTGATGAAAAAGAAACGTCGATTGATCGATGACACCTGTACCCTGAAAAAGATTTGTCGTTGCATGTTCGCCTGTCAACAACAGGCCCGGTTCTCTGATCTGCAGTGGACCATCGATCTCCGCGATTTCAGTAGTCGTATTGTGATTAATGCTTGGTGCGCGGATTGTTTGCGAAGCTTGCATAATCTCAACCTTTCCACTCAGCTGAAGTGATCTTGCGTCTTTATAATAGCCAGAGTCAGCCTCGGCAAATGCCTTGCCGGGAGCAAGGGGCGTTATGATCGGCTCAATGTATGTGCCTTGGCAGAAATAAGGCAGCTTTTGCCTGTCTTCTTCTGACATTGCGGCAGCAGGCCGCCAATCAATTTCAGCAGCGCTACCCAATTCGAGCTGAGCGCCGAAGGTAGAGATAGAAAAAAATGCTGAAAATGCGATTAGGTGGCCTAGAAAGGTTACCGAGGAGCGTCCTTTCGACATAATGAGTGATTAACGCCTGACATGAAGATAGTGGATAATAAAGCATTTAAGAAATCAGGTCAGGTGAAATTTCCGGATGAAGCGAGCTAATGAATAATAAAGACGATCGACAATTAAACTTAGAGACGTGGGCGACAGAATCACTTGCTGCGCTCGGTAAGACTCAGGTGAATTCCTTGACGGTCGAGACGGTAAATGATGATGCAAGTTTTCGTCGATACTTTCGTGCGCATCTGGGCACGCAAAGCTACATTCTTGTGGATGCGCCACCCGAACACGAAAATAGCGCTTCATTTGTCGCCATTGCAAAACTGTTAAAGGAAAACGGCATCAATGTGCCGGCGGTGTACTCGGCTGATTTTGATCAGGGTTATATGTTGCTTTCAGATTTGGGCGATGATTTGTACATTGACCTTTTACAACTCGATGCGTCAGGTGCGCGCGTGGGCAGCCTGTATGCTGATGCTTTTGCAGTTTTGGTAGAACTTAGCAAGATTCCTGCGCCTGCGGTGCCGGCCTATAGTTCAACTAAACTCATCGAAGAAATGCGCTTGTTCAGAGACTGGTTTGTCGAGAAGCAATTACAAATTCAGCTGAGCCCTAGTGAACATCAAATGCTCGAGGGCTTGTTTGAACTTTTAGTTGCGTCAGCCGAGCAGCAGCCGCAGGTATTTGTGCACCGGGATTACCATTGTCGCAATTTGATGGTAGCGACGAGCAACAACCCCGGCGTGATTGATTTTCAGGATGCGGTTATTGGACCGATCACTTATGACCTAGTGTCATTGCTGAAAGATTGTTATTGGCGTTTCCCTCGAGAACAGGTGCGGGGCTGGGTTGAGTCTCACCGAGTGGCTTTAGGGCTAGCCGTTGATGGCCCAACCTTTATGCGCTGGTTTGACTTTATGGGGATGCAACGGCATTTGAAATGCGCGGGCATTTTTTGCCGTCTTAATTTGAGGGACGGTAAGTCGGGTTACCTTGACGACATTCCACTAGTGTTCGATTATCTGCTTGAAGTTTCTGATAGCTATCAAGAATTGGCGTTCTTCGGTGATTGGTTGAGGCAGTCTATCCAGCCAAGACTTAATCTTTTGGTTCGTCAACGACAACATATCGACGGGCTAAGCGACAACGAGGGGAGTCTCGCTTGAAAGCAATGATCTTAGCTGCCGGACGTGGTGAGAGGATGCTACCGTTGACACGCGTCACGCCAAAACCGCTGTTGCAAGTGGGTGGAAAACCGTTGATTGAGTATCACCTCGAGGCGCTTGCCTTGGCGGGTGTCAGTGAGGTGGTCATTAATGTTCACTACTTAGCTGAACAAATTATGCATGCCCTGGGTAACGGTAGCCGATGGGGTTTATCGATTAGCTACTCGATTGAAGAGACTCTGCTGGAGACTGCGGGAGGCATATATCAAGCGCTCGCGTTTTTGGGCGATAAGCCGTTCCTTGTTATCAGTGCTGATATAAAAACACATTATGATTTTGCAGGGTTGCTGCAGCACGACCTGACGGGGCTAGCTCATTTGGTCATGGTGGCTAATCCAGAGCATCATCAAAGTGGAGACTTCGGGTTACTTGATAGCGGTCAGCTCTGTTTAGGTGCTAATTCAGATGGACAAACCCTTACCTGGTCGAGTGTTGGTGTTTTCTCGGCGGCCATGTTTGAGAACCTCGCGCCGGGTCCGCGAAGGCTAAGGGAGTTATTTGATATCGCCGCCGTCAGTGGTGAAATGACGGGAGAGTTTTATGACGGTAGCTGGTTCGATATAGGCACGCCCGAGAGACTGTCGGAAATCAACTCGCTTCATGATGGATAATCTTATTTAGTGAACAAGGGCGATTCAAATCGAATAAGCCGTTATAAATGCCGCCTGAATTCGTTAGAATAAGTGAATCTAAAAGGAGTAAAACTTGGAACCATTGATTGCACCATCAATTTTATCAGCTGACTTTGCAAGGCTTGGAGAAGAAGTCGATGCTGTGCTTGAGGCGGGTGCTGATATTGTGCACTTTGATGTGATGGATAATCACTATGTGCCCAATTTAACAATTGGCCCAATGGTTTGTTCAGCCCTTAGAAAGTATGGTATCCAAGCACCCATTGACGTTCATTTGATGGTGAAGCCGGTCGATAGAATCATCGGTGATTTCATTGAAGCCGGCGCAAGCTTATATCACCTTCCATCCTGAAGCATCCGAACATATTGACCGTTCGCTTGAGTTGATCAAAAGTGGTGGTTGTCAGTGCGGTTTGGTATTTAATCCGACGACGTCCTTAGATTATCTGCAATATGTGATCGACAAGGTTGATATGATTCTTATTATGTCGATTAACCCAGGCTTTGGTGGTCAAAGTTTTATCCCAATGACGTATGAAAAACTCAAACAAGCGCGAAAAATGATTCAAGCTTCTGGCCGTGACATACGACTGGAAATTGATGGTGGCGTGAAGGTTGATAACATTGCTGATATTGCGGCATCTGGCGCCGACACATTCGTTGCAGGGTCCGCTATTTTTGGCTCAACAGACTACGCACAAACGATTGCAAGTATGAAGAAGGCCATTGCCGACATCTGACCTTGGTTTCAAACTCGGACAGTTGATTCGGTTTTGCGCTCGTATTAAGCTGCTGCATCGATGTTGCTCTATAACGCGTTCGAAGCGAGCGTAAATAATAAGCGACAGCATGAACCAAAAACATGAGTAAACTGTGATTATTCTCAATAACAATATTTGGACGACTCCTCCCTTCCTATCTTGGCGATGGTGATTGAACGCTATATTTGTTTTCATCACTTTCAGACCTACTCGAACGACACATTAAGCCATCGAAATATCCAAACAACACTAAGAAGTGACGATGCAGTGGGTCAGTATTAATTTGTATCGCCGGAGAGAATTATGACACCTGAATTATTTGCTGAAATAGCAGCTCAAGGTTACAACCATATTCCAGTTACCGACGAGGTTTTAGCAGACCTTGACACGCCGCTATCTTGCTACGTCAAAGTTGCCGGCGGTGCCTTCAGTTATCTACTGGAGTCGGCGAGCCAGGGTGGCGAGAAATGGTCTCGATATTCGATGGTAGGTCTGCCGGCAAAAACGATATTGACGGTTCGCGGCTATGAAATCTCCGTCACAACTGACGGGGCAGAAGTCGAAAATTTTCACTGTGACGATCCGCTTGGTTACGTCGAGGAATTTCAAGCTCGCTACAAATACCCTAACTTGACGAATTTGCCTATCTATACCGGTGGTTTGGTTGGCTACTTTGGTTATGACACCGTCAGGTATGTTGAGAAAAAAGTTAAGGATAGTGCACCGCAAGATACGATTGGAACGCCAGATATTCTTCTGATGATTTCAAATGATGTCATGGTCTTTGATAGTGTGAAGGGCAAGATTCATCTCATTACCCATGCTGATCCCTGCAGTGCCTAATGCTCTAAAAAATGCGAAGCAACGTTTAGCTGAAATGAAGGCTAAGCTCCAATCTGACTTGCCCCCCAGCGTTCGCGATGTTTCAACAGGGCCTGTTATTCATGAAGAGGATTTTGTCTCTAGCTACGGTGAAGAAAAGTTCAAGGCAGACGTCGATAGAATTAAAGATTACATCGTCGAAGGCGATGTCATGCAGGTTGTGCTTTCCCAGCGAATGTCGGTTTCGCTCGAATGTGATCCGCTGAGTCTCTACAGGGCATTGCGTTCGCTTAATCCTTCACCCTATATGTATTACATGAACTTGGACGATTTCCATATTGTCAGCTCATCACCGGAAATACTCGCCCGACTCGACAATGGCGAAGTGACCGTTCGGCCGTTGGCAGGCACCCGTCGACGCGGCCGTTCTGCCGCTGAAGATCTCGAACTCGAACAGGAATTGTTGGCCGATCCAAAAGAGATTGCGGAACACTTAATGCTTATCGATCTCGGAAGAAATGATATCGGCCGGGTTTGTGAAATAGGGTCAGTTGACGTGTCGGAAATGATGACTGTTGAGCGATATGCTCATGTCATGCATATCGCATCAAACGTTCAAGGTAAAATTCGTGCCGGGCTGACGGCGATGGATCTTCTGCGTGCAACCTTGCCGGTCGGCACGTTAAGTGGTGCGCCGAAGGTTCGTGCGCTAGAGATTATCGATGAATTCGAACCGGAGAAAAGGGGTGTCTTTGGGGGTGCGGTAGGGTACTTGTCTTGGAATGGCAATATGGACACGGCTATTGCGATACGCACAGCGGTTATTAAAGACAGCAAGCTATTCGTGCAAGCCGGTGCTGGCATCGTCGCAGATTCGATTCCTCGACTGGAATGGAAGGAAACAATTAATAAGGCGCGCTCGCTATTTCAGGCGGCAGCGATGGCGGAAAATGGTTTGGTCAATGCAATTACCGCCGAGAACCCAAGAATATTTAATAAAAATGAGGAGTTTTTAGATCAATCCGATGGGCAATCAAACGATGTACTCGATGATGAAGGAGCACAGCAATGATATTAATGATTGATAACTACGACTCCTTTACTTACAACCTAGCTCAGTACTTTGGTGAACTGGGTGAGGCAGTTCAAGTCTATCGTAACGATGAAATTAGCGTTGCTGAAATTGAGGATTTAAAGCCAGCCTTAATCGTTATTTCTCCCGGACCCTGTACACCGAACGAAGCGGGAATATCTATGAACGTCGTTGAGCGTTTCAGCGGCAAAATTCCGTTGTTAGGTATTTGCCTTGGGCATCAAAGTATCGGTCAGGTGTGCGGCGGTAAGGTGGTAAAAGCACGGCAAGTTATGCACGGCAAAACATCAGAGATATATCACACCTCAGAGGGTGTCTTTGCAGGTTTGCCGAACCCGTTTACGGCTACGCGATATCACTCGCTTGTTGTTGAGAGGGAATCGCTGCCTGAAACATTGCGTATTACGGCCTGGACCGAGTTAGACGGAGAGTTAGATGAAATTATGGGTCTGAAGCATACCGAGTACGAAGTCGAGGGAGTGCAGTTTCACCCCGAGTCAATTTTGACTGAGCATGGCCACGACTTGTTAGCGAATTTTATTAAGTACAAGGCTTAAACGGAGACAACCAATGGATATGCCAACAGCAATTGACAAGGTAATTCGGCGCCAAGATCTTGCTCAGGACGAAATGATAGCCGTCATGAGAATTATCATGTCGGGACAGGCAACCGACGCGCAAATCGGTGGTTTTTTGGTCGGTCTAAGAATGAAGGGCGAAACGATTGATGAGATCGTTGCCGCTGTTACCGTCATGAGAGAACTCGCAACGCCGGTTGAGGTTTCAAATGCCAACTTAGTTGATACCTGCGGTACGGGTGGCAGTGGCTCAAATAAATTTAATGTTTCCACTGCGAGTGCGTTTGTCGCGGCTGCAGCCGGAGTCAAAGTCGCCAAGCATGGCAATCGTGGAGCTTCAAGTAACAGCGGCAGCGCTGACCTGCTGGAAGCGGCTGGGGCGTCAATCATGTTGTCACCTAGTCAGGTTGCTCTGTCGATAAAAGAGACGGGCGTCGGCTTTCTGTTTGCACTCAATCATCATAATGCGATGAAGCATGCGATTGGGCCGAGGAAGGAGATGATCGTAAGAACCATTTTTAATCTGTTAGGACCCTTGACCAATCCTGCAGGTGCTAGGCGGCAGTTGATCGGCGTTTATGACGCTAAGTGGACAAGACCGGTAGCCGAAGTCCTGCAGGCCATGGGAAGTGAACATGTGCTGGTGGTGCATTCTAATGATGGTCTAGATGAAATTAGTATATCGGCGCCGACACACGTGGCTGAGTTAAAAGACGGTGTTATTAGTGAGTATGAGATCTCACCAGACACTTTTGGCTTGTCGATGACGCCGCTTGAAAATTTAGTGGTTTCTGATAGTCAGCAAAGTCTAGAGAAGGTGAACGAAGCGCTTTCCGGAAAGGGTGGTGCTTCAGACATTGTCGCGATGAATGCGGGTGCTGCAATTTATGTGTCCGGCCAAGCAAAGAGTCTTGTCGCAGGCGTAGAAATGGCGCGTGACGCAATCGGCGCTGGGCTCGCGAAAGAGCGGTTAAAGCACTTTGTTGAATTTACGAAGCAATTGGTTGAAACATCGTGACTGCGGATATTCTAAAAAAAATCGTTGATGAGAAGCATCGAGAACTAAAGGTAAGAGAGCGGCAGGTTAGTCTTAGTGAGATACAGCAACTCGCAAGTCTGGCTGACCCGGTGCGTGGGTTCAAAACAAGTCTATTGCGACGTAGTCAACAGAAGTTACCCGCCGTTATCGCTGAAATTAAGAAAGCTTCGCCTTCAAAAGGTGTCATCCGAGAATCGTTTGATCCTGTTCAAATTGCCCGAAGTTATGAATTGCATGGCGCCAGTTGTCTATCAATTCTCACGGATGAATCTTTCTTTCAGGGGCATGAAAAATACCTTATTGCGGCGAGAAAAGCGGTGAAATTACCAGTGCTGCGTAAAGATTTCACAGTCAGCCCTTATCAGATCTATGAAGCCAGATCGATCAATGCAGATTGCATATTGTTGATTGTGAGCATCTTAACTGACGAGGAGTTGATGGCGTTTCACGCGCTTGCCAAGTCATTACAAATGGATGTGCTTGTCGAAGTTCACGACGAGGATGAAATGGAGCGTGCTTTAAGCATTAATCCGGATATTTTAGGTATTAACAATCGTAATTTACGTACTTTTGACGTTTCCCTCGATACCACTTTTGACTTAATGCACAAGGTTGCGGACTCGACATTATTAGTCACCGAAAGTGGCATACATACTCAGCACGACGTTGCCGTAATGCTTGAAAAAGGCATATATAGCTTTTTAGTTGGAGAGGCATTTATGCGGTCGCCAGAACCGGGGCGCAAGCTAGCAGAATTGTTTGATACGACACCTTGACGGCGCGTCATTTAAATTGATAAGGGTGCTCAAGCGTTCGAAACAGTTTCCGTTGTTGCCAATATAAGTCTCGATCGCTAGCGCGCGCCTAAAACGACCATGGTCTTGCCTTTGACTCTGACTAAGCCTTGTTCTTCCAGTGTTTTGAGGACTCGACCAACCATCTCTCTCGAGCAGCCCACAAGTCGACCAATTTCTTGGCGGGTAATTTTGATTTGCATACCGTCAGGATGCGTCATCGCGTCCGGCTCTTTGCAAAGAATAAGTAGTTGACCTGCGACCCGGCCTGCCACATCGAGAAACGCCAAATCGCCAACTTTCTGCGTGGTGTTTCTGAGCCTGTTCGCTAATTGACTGGCTAGATTATAAAGCATGCCTGCGTCACGCTTACTAAGTTCAGCAAATTTTGTATAGCCAAGTTCGGCGACTTCACATTCAGTTTTAGATTTGACCCAGGCTGTCCGTATTCGGTCCCCAAACATCGCCATTTCGCCAAAAAAATCCTTCTCATTCAGGTAGGCAACAATGATTTCTCGACCCGTGTCATCTTCTATAAAAACAGTCACAGATCCCTTCGTAATATAGAAGATTGAGTCACTTGCTTCACCTGCATAGATAATGGTGCTGCCACGCGGGTACTTGCGCCGATGGGCAACGGCTAAAAACTCGTCCATGTTGCCGAAATCTTGACTAGTCAGACTTGAGCTAACCATAAGATAATCTAGTAAGTTAGATTGAAGTTATAGATTACGTCGAGCAATAAGGCAAAACAACCATGCTTTGAATCTAGTTGGCTCAAAATGACGACAAACGGTCGTTTTACTGTGGTTGAACGGACAATATTCGGTACTATACGGCTCTTCGAGTTGTGGTGTGATTATGAAAACGAAAGTTAAGTGGATATCGGCTGTAAATTTTGTTGCCGAATCAGAGACCGGCCATACAGTGCTTATGGATGGTC
>CAJJAA010000021.1 GCA_905182025.1 uncultured OM182 clade bacterium | reverse complement strand
CGCTAGGCCGTCGAGCACAGAAGAATCAAAGAACGGCTCGGTATGGCTGGCGAGGGTCGCAACAATCAGCTCCAGATCCGGTTCAATGACCCGTGGTACGTTTGGCGTTGCCTGCATTGGACGTATTAATCGACTCCACAGTGCAGCACGAATATAGGCCAGCTGATCTTTTTCCGCCCAAGTCTCCCAGATATCTAACGCAGCGCGACTTTGCCTGTTCCTGACAAGAAACTCGGCCAGCGCATGAGCGCGTTCTGGGTTTTCTGGATCAGACTTAAGGGCCTGCTTATATTCGTAAAGGGCATACCGAATTTGACTGTCTGATTCCATTTGAAGGGCGCGTGCATGTCTCACATCGGGCTCGAAAGGCTGCAATGCTAAGGCTGCGTCCAGGTGTTCAATCCTTGCCGCCGGTTGATCTGACAGTTGGGCCAACAGTAGCTGGCGGTGTACTTCATCTTCTGCTTTGAGTTCTGCAGACCTTGCAATGCTGCGAGCGCGTGCCAGCTCGTCGACCCGAACGTGCGCGATGACCGTAGCATTCAGCCAGCCTAATTGATCAGTCTCACGGTCACGCCAATGATCACGCAGAACGTTGGCGGCCTCATACCGACCTGTCGAACTCAGGAAACGATAGACAGGAATACTAAAAGTCTCCTCCTTTTGAATCAGTTCAGGGTTCCTTCGATAAACTTCCGCCAGTTCGGCGATGCGTTTGCTTTTCAGCAGGGCGGTGGCATGGACATGCGCCCACGCAGATTCGTTTTTGGCGGGAAAGCCATTGCCTCTTGTTTCGTAGTACCTTTTTAGCGCCTCGCCAGGTGCCTCTTCAAGCACATCAATGGCTTGCTGCAGCGACGCATATTCGGCAGCCAGTCGGTCACGTTCCCTTTCCTGCAGTGCGATCGCTGCGACCCCCAAAGAGACCGCAATGATGCCAACGAACCCGATGAGGATATGCCGAGATTTTTTGTTGATTAGCGCCTTCATTTAAGCTTGTCTTTTGCGATAAGCAAAAAAGCTGATAAACCCAAAGCATGACAACATGGCCCAGAACTGGGGTTCTGGCGCGCCGACGCTGGCCGTCGATGTTGCGAAATTGTTAAAACCAAGTGGAGAAAGATTGGTGGTGCCAGTAAATTCCATGGCGATTTTCATAATCTGCGGTGTGCCAGTCGTATCGAACGACCATGCCCAGGGCTTCGAGTCCAGTGACCCCTCTACCGTGTTGTGCAACCCTATTGGCGTTTCGACGCTACTGACAAGGTTATTTGAGTCATCGTAGGCCGATATTTTCCACCGCTCGTAGTTGCCATTAGTGCGACCATCGAGATCCCAAATCTCTCCTGAAGCGGCATTGACCGGGTTGTCATACTGAATCAAAAGGTCTTCAGATGTACTTACCCCATTGTTTGTCAGAAACCAGTCTCCAAGCTGGCTCTCAAAGCCAACTGCAGCGTTGTTGTAGTCTGCGTCAGCATTAGTTGAAACGTAGCCCCAAACATCACTGCTGTTAGCGGTATCCTCTAACCTTAATGCAGACCCCAGATCGATTTCTAAATTTGAATCACTGTCAACGCCAAAGCTCACACCATATTGGGCGCGATACTGCGTGTTGATTGCCAGGTTGTCCGCGGCCAAGGTGCCGTCAGGTAGATATCCGCCGACGGGTTCAAACGTGATGAGATCGCTTGCTTGTGCCATTGCCTGACCATTGACTGTCGCTAGAGCCAGAAGTAACGCGAATCTCGCAGGTGATTGAGTTATCGCGCGGGGTCGTTTGTCAGTGTCTAATTTTTCTCGTCTTTGCATTGTGCAAGACAAAATGCGAATTTTTTCTGATATTGCAAAGTTCTTTAGCACGGTTAAGTCCTTGTAATGTTTAACATTTAGCGGAATTTAAGTCTCGGCAGTCGGCTGTAACCAACTGCCTCCATAGGAAAAGCAATTGGCATGCCAATCAGAAAGTGTTTGCGGGTATTGAGAATAAGGCTCGTCAATCTTTGCGACAGGCACGGCTGCGACCACGCCAAAGTCCAAGTCCAAGTCCAAGTGCAAGTGGAAGTGGAAGTGGAAGTCTAAGTCGAAGTTAAAGTCGACATTAAAGTAGAAGGCAAAAGGGTGGCGCGGTTTTCTTAGCGCTACCCGGGGGCTGAGGAAGTGCAGGCGTAAACTAAGACTAAGGCTAAGCCGGCTCAGCCCCTGTTATCTTAATCCAAGGTGTCGGACTGCAGGCGAGGTTAAGGCAAGAACGTTCTGCCCAATCGAGCCGAGTTTAAAAAGCCGGCCATTCTGCATAAAAACCCCTGCGATTCAGGTATTATGCGCTCCTCGTTTTTGTCAGAAGATCAGCCATTTTGGAATTTCAAGTTTCTCATACCGATGGAAACGCCCGTCGAGGTGAATTAAAGCTCGCGCATGGTGTGGTGCAGACCCCTGTTTTTATGCCCTGCGGCACATATGGCACGGTTAAAGGTTTGTTACCGTCGACGCTGGATGAGATTGGCACGCAGATACTGTTAGGCAATACTTTTCACTTGATGCTGCGACCCGGCATGGAGGCGATTGAGGCCCACGACGGTCTGCATCGGTTTATGAACTGGGACAAACCTATCTTGACCGACTCGGGTGGCTTTCAGGTTTTTTCACTTGGCGAGATGCGCAAGATCACCGAGAAGGGCGTGAAATTCCGCTCGCCGGTTGATGGCAGCGAAGTGTATCTTGACCCTGAAGTGTCGATGAAGATTCAAACCAGCTTGAATTCCGACATTGTCATGGTTTTTGATGAGTGCACGCCGTATCCGGGTACCCATAAAGAAGTGAAGGATTCGATGGAAATGTCTTTGCGTTGGGCCAAGCGCAGCAAAGACGCATTTAAAGAATATGAAAACCCCAATGCCCTGTTTGGCATTGTTCAGGGTGGTGTACACAACGATCTGCGAGATATCTCAAGAGATGGTCTGGCGGATATTGGCTTTGATGGTTATGCGATAGGCGGTTTATCCGTCGGTGAGCCAAAAGATGAAATGCTTGATACGGTTAGCCATGTGGCGCCGTCATTACCGCAGGACAAGCCGCGCTATCTGATGGGTGTCGGTACACCGTCGGATCTGCTGGAGTGTGTGTCGCGGGGCGTTGATATGATGGATTGCGTGATGCCAACCCGCAATGCCCGTAATGGCCACATGTTCACCTCTAAAGGTGTGGTGAAGATTCGCAACGCCGTACATAAGCGTGATGACTCGCCCTTGGATGAAAACTGCGACTGTTATACCTGCAGCAACTTCTCGCGCGCCTATTTGCACCATTTAGACAAGTGCAAAGAGATGTTAGGGCCGCAGTTGAGCAGCCTGCATAACTTGCACTATTATTTCGACTTGATGGCGCAGATGCGCGTCGCCATTGAAAAGGGTGAGCTAGATGCCGGTATTAATAGGATCTACGCCGGCTGGGGTGAGACGCGGCCTGTTTGATCGCGTTTGATCGCGTTTGATTTAGTGCCGGTGATTCGGGAGAATACGGCACCTTTGAGTATTAAGCGTTAGAATCATCGATCGGGCGTAGCTTTGAAGGCGCTTGTTGTTGTTTCCTGGCATTTAGCCGCGAACATTTTAGGCGGTTTTTTTAGACGACTATTTTAGACCCGCACGCATCGACAGCAGTTTGTCGCTGAGTGTTTTAAGTACATAAACAAGAACCTAAACAAGAACACTAATATTAACGTTTCAATATGGCCTTTTGGCTAAGAGTTTCTAATTATGATTATGGATTTCTTTATCCCCGCAGCAATGGCTGCAGAAGCAGGTGCAGGCGGCTTTAGCTCATTTATGGGTCCCGATCTGTTCATTATTTTGGCCTTCGGTTTTGTGTTCTATTTCATCATCTGGCGCCCCCAGAGCAAGCGCGCCAAAGAGCATAAAGATTTGGTCGGCGGCATTGGCAAAGGCGACGAGATCGTCACCAACGGGGGCTTGCTTGGCAAGGTAACAAAGGTTGAAGAGCAATACTTGGTAATAGAAGTAGCAGAAGGCGTTGAGTTGAAGCTTCAGAAGCATGCGGTTGCTGCTGCGCTGCCTAAAGGTACGATCAAGAAGATCTAACGTGTCGCAGTTCGATGCAAGCACTTAATTCAGCTGAACCACTAAGAAGCCAAACCAAATGTTAAATAAATATCCCTTGTGGAAAAACCTGCTCGTCTTGACGGCGGTTGTATTGGGCGTGATATTTTCACTGCCGAACATTTATCCACCGGACTTTGCTGTTCAGGTGTCGTCGGAAAACAATGGTGAGAGCGTCACAACCGATGCTTTGGATGCGGCCGTTGCCTCAGTTGAAGAGGCCGGTTTTGACTACTTTGATCCAATGATCACCCCTGATGGCAACATTTTAATCCGTTTCAAAACGGATACGGAGCAAAGGCAGGCCAAGTCGGTTATTCAGCGCGCAATGTTTGATGCACCCGGTGAATACGTCGTTGCGTTGAACGCAGCGGCGTCAACGCCAGAATGGTTAAAAGATTTGCGGGCTGAGCCGATGAAGTACGGTTTGGATCTTCGTGGTGGTGTGCATTTCTTAATGGAAGTGGATACCGAATCGGTTGTGACCAACCGTATTGATAGCTTAGAGACGGACGTGAAGCGCAAGTTGCGTGAACAGAAGATTCGCTACAAGTCGGTGGACTCGCCACGTCGTGGTGTATTGCATGTGTCGTTCCGCGATGAAGATGTGCGCAGTGCTGCGCGTAGCGAGTTGGAAAGTCAGTATCGCGAGTTCACATTTTCGAACGGCGACGATGAATTTCCTTATCTCGCCCTAACCATCACGCAAAATGCCATTGATGAGATGGAAGATTTTGCCATTTCCCAGAACCTGCAAACCATTCGTAATCGAGTTAACGAGCTTGGCGTTGCAGAGCCATTGGTGCAACGGTTAGGTCGAAATCGAATCGTCGTCGATTTGCCGGGCGTACAGGACACAGCAGAAGCCAAACGTATTTTGGGTAAGGTTGCGACCTTGCAATTTCGCTTTGAAGCAAAGCCTGATGCACCACGTTCAACCACCATCAATTTTGACTATGAAGGTCGGGATGCAACGCTTGAGAAGAACATCATTTTACGTGGTGACCGTGTTGTTGATGCGCAGGTAGGTTTCGATCCCGATTCAGGTTTGCCGCAGGTCAATATCACCTTGGACAGTGAAGGTGGTAATTTGATGCACCGCTCGACGCGAAATAATATTGGTCGTCGAATGGGTACAGTGTTTATTGAAACCAAAACCCGTGACAGTTACGAGATGGTTGACGGCGTCGAGGTGAGAAAGTCAGAGCCTTATGTGGTTAAGCGTGTTGTCAGCCTGGCGACCGTTCAAGCCGCCTTGCCACGCCAATTTAGAATTACAGGTTTGGGTGCAGGCGAAGCACGCGAGTTGTCATTGTTACTCAGAGCCGGTGCACTCGCAGCGGATATGTATATCGTTGAAGAGCGTACTGTTGGTGCCAGCATGGGGCAAGAGAATGTTGACCAGGGCGCCATGTCAGTCAGCATCGGCCTGTCGTTGGTGCTGTTGTTTATGTTGGTTTACTACCGCGTGTTTGGCTTGGCGGCCAATTTGGGTTTGATGATTAACTTAACCTTGCTGGTTGCCGTTATGTCGAGCATCGGCGCAACGCTGACCTTGCCAGGTATTGCCGGTATCGTCTTGACTGTCGGTATGGCGGTTGATGCAAACGTGCTGATTTTCTCGCGAATTCGAGAAGAGTTGAAAAACGGCTTGTCACCTCAGTCGGCGATCAATGCCGGTTTCGAGCGTGCCTTTACAACCATTTTAGATGCGAACTTAACAACCCTGATTGTCGCTGTGATTCTCTACAGCATCGGTACGGGACCCGTGAAGGGCTTCGCCATTACTTTATCGATCGGTATTCTCACTTCAATGTTTACGGCGTTGATGTGTACCCGAGCGATCGTCAATCTCATGTACGGTGGCCGTAACATCAAGTCGCTGTCGATATAGGAGCTGACGAGTATGAAAGAATTTAATATAGATTTTATGGGTTTCAGGAAGATCGCAACGATTTGTTCGTTGGTACTTGTTGTCGCCTCACTTGTCCTCGTTGGCAATCAATCAGCTTAACTGGGGTTTGGATTTCACCGGCGGGTCGTTGGTTGAGGTGGAGTACGAAAACTCAGCCGATCCGAATGCGATTCGTCTGCAGTTAGATGAGGCAGGTTTTCAAGGTCATGTAGTTCAGTTCTTCGGTTCCGATAAAGATATTCTGGTACGTATTCCGCCGCAGAAAAATCTAACGGATAAAGAGAACGCTCGGCTTGGTGATCGGATTACAGCGGTGCTGAAGGAAGGCGGGCAGGGTGTTGACTTGCGACGTTCTGAATTCGTTGGGCCTGCTGTCGGTGAGGAGCTTACTAACCAAGGCGGTCTGGGTTTGCTGGCCGCGCTGGGCAGTGTAATGGTTTATATTGCGTTTCGTTTTCAGCTGAAATTTGCGATTGGTGCGGTAGCTGCTTTGTTCCACGATGTGATTATTACCTTGGGCGCATTTTCGATTGTAGGGTGGGATTTCGATCTGACAGTGGTGGCCGCTTTGCTTGCGGTGATTGGTTATTCTCTGAATGACACGATTGTTGTGTCGGACAGGGTGCGGGAGAATTTCCGCAAAATTCGTAAGAGTAACCCCACGGCAATTATTAATACGTCTCTGAATCAAACATTAGGCCGTACGCTGGTGACGTCTTTTACGACGTTGTTGGTGTTGGTGGCGCTGCTTGTGATGGGCGGTGAGCAGATTCGAGGTTTTGCGATTGGTTTGACGATTGGTGTTGTGATTGGTACCTACTCGTCGATCTACATTGCTGCGAATGTGTTGTTGGCAATGGGAATTTCAAAGGAAGATTTGGCCATTCCGATTAAGGAAGGTCAGGACGACCCGGACATGATGGAAATGCCTGACCGCTAGTTTGTATAAGTGCTTATGAAAAAGAGTCTCTATTGAGGCTCTTTTTTTTGTCTGTGATTTGATCGGGCGCTTGTTTGCTGTCGCGTTTCGGCTTGGGGCGATGCCGGTATATCTTTCGTGAAATGGCGCGCAACCCTGCGGGTCTTGCGCTTAAGTTTCACTGCAGATAAACCGATATCTTGTTTAGTTCGTTGTTCTCGTTTTTAGCTTTTAACTTTTAACTTTTAGCTTTCGTGAATTGATGTGTGAACTGTAACTGTTGCTAAAAGGAAAGCTGGGGAGGTTCTGGCGAAAGTTAAACGCAGTGCTGAGGGGGGGGAGTGAGACTCAAAGAGGCTCGCGGCGGAGTGAAGGCAGCCCGAAGGGCCGCGAGTCATTTCGTCAGAAGGTCTGCGGCTTGACCCAAAAATATCGAACCGCGCTGCTTTTGGTCTTAAGTGTAACGTTAAAACACAAAACCGAAGATCTAAACGCTAAATCAAATGCCCTAAATGCTGTTTAACCACAGGGGTTAATGCGCGGAATACTTTGGGTCCGGCTGCGATAATGTTGCCTGTTCGCATGTGGCTTGCGCCGCCGGCGAAATCACCAAGTCGACCGCCCGCTTCTTGAACCATCAGGGTGCCTGCGGCGATGTCCCAGAGGTTTAGGTTCCGCATCCACATGGCATCAAGGCGACCTGCTGCAATGTAGGCGAGATCCAGCGCGGCGCTGCCGCCCTGTCGCATGATGGCGCCCTGGCTGATCAGCTCTGCATAGATATTACCCTGAGCCGTTGCAATGTCTTCGTCTTCACGGCCGCCGGTTGAAATCATCGCGCCTTTTAAATCATTGGTGTCGCGAACGCGCAGTCGGTGTCCGTTCATCGCGCAGCCTTTGCCGCGGCTAGTGACAAATTCTTCTTGTCTGAGAGGGTCCAAAATAACGCCGTGCTCGACTTTACCTTTGAACATGCAGGCGATGGAGATACAAAAATGCGGCAGGTTGTGGGTAAAGTTTGTTGTGCCGTCAATGGGGTCGATAACCCATTGGTATTCAGCATCGGGGTTTTCCGGTTCAAAGACATTTTCCTCGCCCACAAAGTTGTGGTCTGGATAAACGGACTTCAATTCTTCGATAATAATCCGTTCGACTTCTTTGTCAGTGTCAGTGACATAGTCGTTCGGTCCCTTTTGGGAAATCTTGATAAGGTCGGGACGATCGAATGCTCGGATAATATGTTTACCGGCAGTTCGGGCGGCTCGAAGTGCCATGCGGGCCATGGGTTCCATAAATGAAGTCCGAATTTTATAAAGAGCGAGTATTTAAGGCAGCGCATACTAACATTTCTAGTGTAGAATTAGATATGTCTACAGCGCGATCCCCATCGAATTTATCCCCAGAGGATAATCTGTTCCCCACAGTCCGAGTGATTTTGGTGGAAACCTCCCATCCCGGTAATATCGGCGCGGCGGCGCGTGCGATGAAAAACATGGGTATTTGTAACCTCTACTTAGTGAATCCTACTCAGTTTCCCCATGATAAGGCTATTTGGCGTTCCGCCAGTGCCGGCGATGTGGTGAGAAATGCCGTTGTGGTAGATACGCTTGATGAGGCGTTAGAAGGTTGCCAGCTTGTGATTGGTACTTCAGCGCGGGACAGACGCATTCCTTGGCCGATGCTCGATCCGAAAGACTGCGGCGAGAAAGTGTTCACAGAGCAGGCTCAAGGCGCCGAAGTTGCCCTGGTGTTTGGTCGTGAAGCCCACGGGCTGAAGAACGAAGAGCTTCAAAAATGCCATTTTCATGTCAATATCCCGACCGGCAAAGCCTATTCGTCACTCAATTTGGGTATGGCTGTGCAGGTGTTGAGCTATGAGGTGTTGCAGGCAAGTTTAAATGGTGTGAAGGCCACCGAGCAATGGGATGTCGGTCCCGCAAGTGCGGACGAGGTTGAGCACTATTTTGGTCATCTTGAGAAGACGTTGGTTCAGATTGGCTTTCACGACCCTGAAAACCCGCGGCAATTGATGACGCGGCTGCGACGCATGTTTAATCGTATCCGGTTGGATAAGATGGAAGTCAGTATTATGCGCGGATTTCTGACGGCGATTAACAAAAAATACAAATAAAACAGTGAGTTAGCCGGTCTTTCAAGGCCGGTTTAGCCTCCCTTTAAATTGCTTCCTATTCCCTCTGCCAACGCACTTTTAGATTGGTCTAATAGCCTCCTAACGTCGTAACACAATAGTCTAAGCAAGCTCTTCCATTGCGGGAGTACTTGACTAGAATGGTTGGTTAAAAGGTTGACTAAAATAGTAGGGTATTGCATAGTGCAGCCCCTTTTTAAAGTGACCTAAATGAAGATGGCGCGTGATAAAAAGTGCCCTAATCTTAATAGGTAAAAATTATGAGACTCACAGCAAAAGGACGCTACGCAGTCACGGCGATGCTCGACTTAGCAGTCCGCAAAGATGTCGGACCCGTCAGTCTGGCAGATATTTCTGAAAGACAGGGCATTTCCCTCTCTTACCTGGAGCAGCTTTTTGCTAAACTGCGGCGTCAGGAATTAGTCAAAAGTGTTCGAGGCCCCGGTGGCGGCTATCAGCTAAGCCGACAGGCCAATGAAATATTTGTTGCCCAGATCGTTGATTCCGTCGATGAAAATGTCGACGCGACCAAATGTGCTGGACGCGCAGATTGTCAAGGTGGCGAAACTTGTCTAACACACGAATTGTGGACAGATTTAAGCCAACAGATACACCAATTTTTAAGCAGCATTGACCTTGCGAGTCTCATTGAGAAGCGCGAGATTCAAGAAATAGCAGCCAGACAAGAAGCAAGGTGTGACGAGTTAATTCGTCTGCCCGCACAGGAATTAGAAGCATGAACTCACCAATTTATTTCGATTACGCAGCAACAACACCCGTAGACCCGCGCGTCGCCCAAAAAATGAGCGACTGTTTACTTGCAGAAGGTAACTTCGGTAACTCCGCAAGTCGTTCACACAAATTCGGTTGGGAGGCAGAAGAGGCGATTGAAATCGCGCGTCGGCAAGCCGCCGATCTTATTGGTGCTGACCCACGTGAAATTGTCTGGACATCCGGCGCAACGGAATCTGACAATTTGGCTATTAAGGGCATCGCCCACTTTTACCAAAGCCGTGGCAAGCACATTATAACCTCGAAGATTGAGCATAAAGCGGTACTAGACTCTTGCCGTCAGCTCGAACGTGAAGGCTTCGAAGTAACGTACTTAGAGCCAGACAGCGCGGGTATCATCTCGCCTGAAGTCGTCAGTGAAACCATTCGAGAAGACACAATTCTCGTGTCACTAATGCACGTGAATAACGAGATTGGTGTGATCACAGATATCGGCGCGATTGGTGAGATTTGCCGCGCCAAGAAAGTGTTTTTCCATGTGGACGCGGCACAAAGCGTCGGCAAAGTGGATATTGATGTGACGGCCATGAAAATTGACCTATTGTCAGCCTGCGCTCACAAAATTTATGGACCAAAGGGTATCGGCATACTTTATGTCAGCCGTAAGCCTCGGGTTCGTTTAGAAGCGCAAATGCACGGTGGTGGTCATGAACGCGGTATGCGATCAGGTACACTCGCGACGCATCAGATTGTCGGCATGGGTGAAGCGTTCCGCATCGCTAAGGCAGAAATGCACGCCGAAAACATTCGTATTATGGCGCTGAAGCAACGCCTCTGGGATGGCCTCAGCGATATGGAAGAAGTCTTTATCAATGGTAGTCCTGATCAGCGTGTACCGGGCAACTTGAACGTTAGTTTCAACTTTGTTGAAGGTGAGTCACTGATTATGTCGTTGAACGATTTGGCTGTGTCCTCGGGTTCAGCTTGTACATCGGCAAGCCTTGAGCCTTCATACGTCCTGCGCGCTTTAGGTTTGAATGACGAGATGGCACATAGCTCTCTGCGCTTTTCGATCGGTCGTTTTACAACAGAAGAAAACGTTGATTTTGCGATTGGTAAGATTAGAGCAGCGGTAGAGAAGTTGAGAGAATTGTCGCCCTTATGGGATATGTACAAAGACGGTGTTGATCTCAATAGTATCGAATGGGCTGCGCACTAAAAATTTATTGGAACCGTTTAACGACGGTTGATTGAAAAAGGTTGAGGAAAGTCTAATGGCATATAGTGATAAAGTTCTAGATCATTACGAAAACCCGCGTAACGTCGGCAAGATGGACGCGGAAGACGATAAAGTTGGCACCGGTATGGTTGGTGCACCTGCTTGTGGTGATGTGATGCGTCTGCAGATTAAAGTCGGCGATGACGGTGTCATTCAAGATGCTAAATTTAAGACATACGGCTGTGGTTCGGCGATAGCATCAAGCTCATTGCTAACGGAGTGGGTTAAGGGGCGAACGCTCGATGAAGCTGCTTCGATTAAGAACACGGAAATAGCTGAAGAGCTCGCTTTGCCGCCGGTAAAGATTCATTGTTCTGTTTTGGCAGAAGATGCGATTAAAGCTGCGGTAAAAGATTTTAGAGAAAAGCATAGCGCTTAAGACAGCTGTTGAGAGGCACCGTCGTTTAGACGGTGGCTCACAAACGAGTTTAAACGAAAGTTTAAAGCACACTGTAGGTAGCAACTTGTCGACAACAACCTGTCGCCAACAATTTATCTCCAACAACGTGCAAACAGCAGCATAGACTTACACTAGTAAAAAACCTGGTTTAAACAATCCGGTTTAAAGAGAAGCACATGGGAATTAGCCTGACAGAGAAAGCCGCGACACATATCAACGACTATTTATCGAGTCGAGGTAAGGGTATGGGTATTCGTCTTGCGGTCAAAACAACCGGCTGTTCCGGCCTCATGTATGTACTCGAGCCAGTTGATACACCGCTGGAGGAAGACCTTAAATTCGAGACCCAAGGTATCGAAGTGTTTGTTGACCCAAAAAGTCTGATCTATATAGATGGTACTGAGATGGACTACGTTAAACAGGGTCTCAATGAGGGGTTCGAATTCAAAAATCCAAATGTCCAAGCGGAATGCGGCTGTGGCGAAAGCTTCACGGTTTAGCGTCCGAGCTATACCCGCCTAACTCTGACTGCTTACCATGGACTTCAAACAAAACTACTTTGAAATATTTCAAATGCCCGCGTCCTATCAAGTTGATACGGATTCGCTGGCCGATCGCTATCGAGAATTGCAGCTAAGTGTTCATCCCGATAAGTTTGCCGATGCAAGCGATCAGGAAAAGCGCTTGGCGGTTCAGTGGGCAACCCAGGTGAATGCCGCATATGTCACGCTGACTGAACCTCTCAAGCGTGCAATCTATATGCTCGAAATGAGCAACACCAATATTGAGCACAACCCGACGCTTGATCCGATGTTCCTGATGGAGCAAATCGAATTACGTGAAGCGCTCGAAGAGATTGAGGCGAGCGGCGAAGCTGGCTTAGCTCAGTTGGACCACTATAAATCAGACGTCTCGAATGTGTTTGAAGGTCTTCAGCGTGATTTCGAAGCGCAAATAAATGATTCGATTGTTGAAGCAGAACAGACAGTCTACAAAATGCAGTTTGTGCATAAACTATTAGCTGAAGCGAATCAGCTTGAAGAAAGGTTGCTGGACTATTAGCGAGTTTAAGATTCTAAGAGCTATCTAGACACGAACTGGACACGCACTAGATAACAGTTAAGTAACGGCACATTCACTGATTCATGACCGATTGAGAAATTTCTAAGCGATACTATGGCGTTATTACAAATTACAGAGCCAGGTCAGGCAATTGATCCGCATCAGCGTAAGCGAGCTGCGGGTATTGATCTGGGCACGACAAACTCGTTGATCGCCAGCCGGCGTGAAGGTGGCGTGGCAACGCTGCCTGATGAAAACGGTGATCATCTGCTTCCTTCCGTTGTTCGATACTTGTCGGACAAATCCGTTGTTGTCGGTACGCAAGCACTGGCAGCGGCTAAAACCGATCCAACCAATACCATACTTTCTGTAAAACGATTGATGGGCCGTGGTATGGAAGATATCAGTCGGCTTGGCACGAGTCTGCCTTACAACTTTCAAGCATCCGATTCTGGTATGCCCCTGCTCGAAGTGGTATCGGGTGTCGTCAGCCCTGTTGAAACGTCAGCTTCAATTCTGACTTCTCTCGCGCAGCGCGCAATAGAAACCTTGGGCGGCGAATTAGATGGTGTTGTCATTACCGTGCCCGCCTATTTCGATGAAGCGCAACGGCAAGCAACGAAAGACGCGGCCAAGTTAGCCAATCTAAATGTACTGCGACTGTTAAGTGAACCAACGGCAGCTGCTGTTGCCTATGGTTTGGATACGGGCGCTGAGGGTATCGTTGCTGTCTATGATCTGGGTGGCGGGACGTTTGACATATCGCTGCTAAAACTCAACAAAGGTGTATTTCAAGTCTTGGCCACCGGCGGAGATTCAGCCCTGGGTGGCGATGACTTTGACCGAGCGCTGGCAGAATGGATCGTTGCAGCGTCGGGTCACGATCGGGATTTGAGTCAAACGCAACAACGCACACTGATGATTGAGTCGCGTCGAATCAAAGAATTACTTTCTACACAGCAGCAAGTGCCCGTGGTCATCGAATCAGAGGATCTGTCTTTTAGTGGTGTGCTAACCGTTGCTGAATTCAACGAGCTCGTTGCCCCGCTTATTCAAAAATCAATTAAAGCCTGTCGTCGTGCTGTACGCGATGCGGGTGTCAAACTACCGGATATTCATAGCGTTGTGCTTGTCGGTGGATCGACGCGGATGCCGAGTGTTGTATCTGCAGTGGCGGAGTTCTTTGCAACCAAGCCTATGTCGGATATTGACCCGGATCGCGTGGTTGCGATGGGTGCTGCACTTCAGGCTGATGCGCTGGTGGGCAACAAGTCGGATGAAGAGATGTTGTTGCTAGATGTTTTACCTTTGTCTTTGGGCCTTGAAACCATGGGTGGTTTGGCTGAGAAAGTGATTGATCGAAATACCACAATCCCCGTATCCAGAGCGCAGGAATTCACCACTTATAAAGATGGCCAAACGGCGATGCTGATTCATGTGGTTCAAGGTGAGCGTGAACTCATTGAAGATTGTCGTTCATTAGCGCGGTTCGAATTACGCGGCATACCACCGATGGTAGCCGGTGCTGCAAAGATTGGTGTGGTTTTTCAAGTCGATGCCGATGGCCTGTTGTCGGTGTCAGCGACGGAAATGAGCACGGGTGTGCAGGCCCATGTTGAGGTGAAACCTTCCTACGGTTTGAGTGAAGTTGAAGTGACCAATATGTTGAAGGCATCATTTAGTCATGCCAAAGAAGATGTCACCGCGCGGATGATTTCTGAAGCAAGAGTTGACGCTGTCAGAGTATTTGATGCCGTCAGTAATGCGCTGGCAATCGATGGTGAAGCTTTATTGTCCGCCGCAGAAATTACCACATTAGAAAATGAGCTGAAGCAACTTGAGACGGTGTTGGATGAAAAAAATGCGGCGTTGATATCAGCACAAACTGCCGCTTTAGCGAAAGCCTCCGATGACTTCGCCGCAAGACGTATGGATGCCAGTGTAAAATCAGCCCTCGCGGGACATTCGATAGATGAGATTGAGAAGGAATAGTCCATGCCACAGATAGTCGTTTTGCCCCATGGCGAAATTTGCCCCGAAGGCGCCGTCATTGATGCAAAAACCGGTGATAACCTTATCGAGCTAATTTTGGACAATGGTATTGCCCTCGAGCATGCCTGCGAGATGGCCTGCGCATGCACAACCTGTCATATCGTTGTGCGGGAAGGTTTTGACTCTTTAGCCGAGTCGGAAGAGCTTGAAGATGATTTACTGGACAAAGCTTGGGGTCTGGAAGCCGATTCGCGGTTAAGCTGTCAGGTTGAAATTGGTGATAAGGATCTTGTCATCGAGATTCCGAAATACACCATAAATCAGGTGTCTGAGAACCATTAATAGGGACGATTCAGCATGAAATGGACAGATGTTAATGATATTGCGATAGAGCTTTACGAGGCGCATTCGGATATTGACCCACTGACAATACGCTTTACCGATTTACATGCCTGGGTGCTGGCGCTGGAAGGCTTCGATGATGACCCGAACCGGTCAGGCGAGAAGATTCTTGAAGCCATACAGGCTGCATGGATAGAAGAGGCGGAATAAGCGCCAATTTACTGATTCTAGCGAGCTTTTCTCGCAAATTTGATGGTATCTGCTAGAATCCGCGGCCTCAGATGACCCCCGAGAGGGAATTATTGGTCATTTTCGTGTCTAAACCCGCGTATAATGCCGGGTTTCATTTTTTCAGAGTTTTACCTTTTAGGAGATATCCACATGGCGGTTGAAAAAACCTTTTCTATTATCAAGCCTGACGCAGTTGCCAAGAACGTCATCGGCGAAATTGTTTCTCGGTTTGAAAAAGCTGGCTTGAGAGTCGTTGCTTCACGCATGGCTCATTTGTCAAAAGAAGAGGCACAGGGCTTTTACGCTGAACATGAAGGACGACCATTTTTCAATGATCTGGTTGAATTCATGACATCCGGCCCCGTTGTTGTTCAGGTTCTTGAAGGTGAGAATGCTATTTTAAGAAATCGTGAATTGATGGGTGCAACTAACCCGAAAGAAGCGGATGCTGGCACTATTCGAGCCGACTTTGCTGAATCAATCGATGCGAACGCTGTACACGGTTCAGATGCACCTGAATCAGCCACACGCGAAATCGCTTACTTCTTTTCAGCCGATCAAATCTGCGAGCGATAATATGACAGAGTCTCTTACCAAGCTGGATTTGCTGGGTATGACCCAAGAGCAAATTGGAGCGCTGCTCGTAGAGCTTGGTGAGAAACCCTATCGCGCTAAACAAGTGATGAAATGGATACATCACCGTTTTATTGATGACTTTGACAGCATGACGGACATTAGCCTGAATCTGCGTCAGCAATTGAGCGAAAAGACAGAAATCCATGAGCCAGAGATCATAAGCGAGCAGATATCAACCGATGGTACGCGAAAATGGCTAATGCGAGCGCGTTCCGGCAGTGCGGTTGAAACAGTGTTTATTCCTGAGGGCAATCGCGGCACTTTATGTGTGTCGTCTCAGGTTGGCTGCGCACTTGATTGTAAGTTTTGTTCTACCGGTAAGCAGGGCTTTAACAGCAATTTGACCGCCGGCGAGATTGTCGGTCAGGTTCGCATTGCGCGCAGAGTCCTTGAAGAAGCCTACCCCGATAGAAAGCGGGCTGTGACGAACGTTGTGTTAATGGGCATGGGCGAACCACTCCTTAATTTCGATAACGTCATTGCCGCCGTGAGTATCATGATGGATGACCTTGGTTATGGTATTTCCAAGCGAAAAGTGACCATTTCGACTGCCGGCGTTGTTCCTGCTATTCGCAAGTTAAAAGGAACGACGGATGCTTCTTTAGCCATATCGTTGCATGCGCCGAATGATGAATTGCGTGACAAATTGGTGCCGATCAATAAAAAGTACAAGATTGCGGAACTGCTGCAAGCTTGTAAGGAATATGCACAAGGTCTAGGCGATAAGCGCACCATTACAGTTGAATACACGCTGATGGATAACGTTAATGATCAGCAGGAGCATGCCATCGAGCTGGCTGTTCTATTAAAAGACTTTCCCTGCAAGCTCAACCTTATACCTTTCAACCCTTTCCCGGGATCTGGGTTTAAACGACCCAGTAATATCGCCGTGAAGGCTTTTAGAGAACGGATGGTAAAAGCGGGCTACAATGTGACTGTTCGCACCACGCGAGGTGACGACATTAATGCCGCATGCGGACAACTTGTTGGCGAAGTAGAAGATAAGACTCGGCGTCAGGAACAATACCGACTTATCCAGACTGGGGTCGCGTAGTGATATCGCATTCGACGAAAATACGTGGTTCGATCAAACCCCGATTTATACGTCGTCGAATAAACAACGTCTGTCTGATTAGCTTGGTGTTCACTGCAATGTTGGGCCTGTCGGGATGTATCACCGAAACCACCGGCGCAATTCAGCAAGCGCCCGATCCTGTTAAGCAAGTAAAAGCCTATGTCGATTTAGGTGTCGGTTACGTTCAAAACGGCGAGTTTGCCCGAGCAAAGGACAATTTAAATAAAGCACTTGAAATAGACTCGGATTCTGCCGACGCGCATCACGTATTTGGCCGTTTGTTTCAGCTGGAAGGTGAATACGCCTTGGCCGAGGACCATTATAAGAAGGCACTTGCTTCAGAACCGGAACTTACCAGAGCGCGAATGACTTATGGCGCCTTTTTGTACACCGAAGGTCGTTATGAAGAAGCAGAGAGAGAACTTTCCATCGCCGCGGACGATCGGCTCTATCAGATGAGAGCGCAGGTGTTTGAATATCTCGGTATGACCTACACAAAATTGAATCAACCTCGTGAGGCGGAACTCGCTTACCTACGTGCGACGCAGCTTAATCCAAACCAAGCACGGGCCTTGCTTGAATTGTCAGAGATACGATTCGATCAACGCAATTATGTCGAGGCGCGCAATTACTATAGGAAGAGCCTTAAAGTAGCCGCGCCTTCATCACGAAGCCTTTGGCTATGCATACGTCTAGCGCGCATCTTTAGCGACGATGACCAAGAAGCTAGTTGCTCACTCACTCTTCGAAATGTGTTTCCGGCATCCGAGGAATATAAACTCTATCAATCGGTAGCATCAAAAAATGCCAGACGCAGTTAACCAAAAGGACGATTTAAGATCGACATCAACAGCATCGACACTTCTGCGTGATGCTCGTGAGGCAATGGGCTTGTCGCAGCTGCAGGTCGCTGAAGAGCTTTACCTGACGCCGTCTTATATTACAAAAATAGATGAAGACCGTGTTCGTGAAATCCCCAAGCAGGCCTTTGTTAAAGGTTATCTGCGATCCTACGCGCGAGTTGTGAACCTCAATGGTGATCAAATTGTTGCCCTATATGAACGGCTCGATACAGACGCGATAGCGCCGCAGGCGATTCGCCGCGTAACGGAAGAGCCAGTTGGGCCAATTACCTTTACGGGTCCGGTATTGCAAACCGGCATTATTGGTCTTGCAGGACTTATTTTCATTATTTTGGCGGTTTGGTATTACTCCGAACCCGAGATAGTACCGCCTACGACACCTGAGCAATCGGGTAGCCTCGACAGCAATAGTACACAGAACAGTATGCAGGGAAGTCGACAAGAGCTTGAATCCCGTGTATCCGCTAGCGGTTCAGATCAAAGCACTAACGAAAATGACGGCATAGATCGCAGTGTTTTTGCGGACTATGGTGAAGCAGCGCTGGCGCTTACGGATGCCACCGACACTTCGCTGGCGCAGGCCGATAAGACGGCTGTTGATATGTTGGCCGAAGATACGTCAGCCTCTGATCTCGAAGGCAGTTTGCAAACGAGGCCAGATGAGAATGTCGACGTTGATAGCTCTCAAAGTTTTTCATTGGACCTCTCGTCCTCATTGCAGAACAACACAGTGACTGAATCTGATTCTGGCAAGTTAGTCTCGGTTGGCAGAGAAATAATTGATGGTACACGCTTCATTAGCGTCAGTGCGGGTGGTGACGAGGAATTACATTTCTCCTTCGCTGACGAATGTTGGGTTGAGGTTGAAGATGCAGACGGCGATGCGATCTTTGGCGATCTTGGTCGACAAGGCGATGATTTGACGGTGCTGGGTAAAGCGCCCTTCGACGTTCTGTTTGGCAACGCGCCGGCAGTGACGATGGCGTTTAATGGTGAACGGGTAAATCTATCGCAAAGCACGAAATCTGACAATACCGCAAAGGTGCGAGTAGGTGAAGGCTAGCTAAGTAATTGTGTGCCGCGTTGAAGCAAAGACATACATTGTTAAACCCCGAATATACGTACGGTCCACAAATTGGACAACGAGATCAAAATGAAAACTGAATCAACAATTAAGCGGCGTGTGTCGCGTCAAGTCATGGTGGGCAATGTGCCCGTGGGTGGCGATGCGCCTATTGCTGTTCAGAGCATGACGAATACGGAAACTTGTGATGTCGCCGCAACTGTCGCTCAAATTAAGCGACTAGAAGATGTGGGTGCTGATATCGTGCGTGTGTCCGTTCCCAGTATGGACGCGGCCGACGCTTTCGGTGAAATTCGCAAGCTAGTGAATGTCCCTTTAGTGGCCGACATTCACTTTGATTACAAAATTGCTCTGAAGGTAGCCGAGTTAGGTGTAGATTGTTTGCGCATTAACCCCGGTAACATTGGTAACGCAGAGCGTGTCAAAGCCGTTGTTGGAACAGCCAAAGATAAGAATATTCCGATACGTATCGGTGTCAATGCCGGTTCTTTAGGTAAAGATCTGCTGCGTAAATACAAAGAACCCAACGCAACGGCGATGATCGAATCGGCGATGCGTAATATCGAATTGTTAGACAAAGAAGACTTTCACAATTTTAAACTGAGCTTGAAAGCTTCAGATATCTTTATGACGATCGAAGCCTATCAAGGTATTGCCTCGCAGATTGACCAGCCACTGCATCTAGGCATCACCGAAGCGGGCGGTTTGAGATCGGGTACCGTTAAATCGGCGGCGGGTCTCGGCATGTTGTTGATGCAAGGCATTGGCGACACCATTCGAATCTCGCTAGCGGCAGACCCTGTTGAAGAGATTAAGGTCGGTTTTGATCTGCTGAAGAGTCTCAAATTGCGCAGCAAAGGCATTAACTTTGTAGCTTGTCCTAGTTGCTCGAGACAGAATTTTGATGTGATCAGTACAATTAACGAACTCGAGAGACGGGTCGAAGACATTACGACACCGCTTGATGTTGCCATCATTGGTTGCATCGTAAATGGTCCTGGCGAAGCCAAAGAGGCAGATATTGGTCTCACAGGCGCAAGCCCCAGTAATCTTATCTATTCGGAAGGCAAGCCAGACCATAAGATTTCAAATGACAATCTCGTTGACCATTTGGAAAAAATGATTCGCACCCGCGTTGCTGATAAGCAGGCGCTTGAAGCTGCTGAAGCTAAAACGTTAAATGTTGGTGAGGCATAGGTCCTGATGGGTAAGCAGGATAAGAACCAGAAAATTCAGGCATTGCGCGGTATGCAAGATCTGCAGCCGGAACAAAAAGAAACCTTCCGGCTGATTGAAGATAAGTGCCGGGAAGTTTTCGGCAGCTACGGTTACCGTGAAATTGGTTTGCCCATATTAGAGTCAACCCAACTGTTCAAACGGGCAGTAGGCGAGGCCACTGATGTGGTCGAAAAAGAGATGTATACCTTCGACGACCGTAACGGCGAGAGCGTTACCATGCGACCAGAAGGAACCGCTGGCGCTGTGCGATATGCGCTTCAGCATGGTTTGTTATTCAATCAAGTCCAACGGTTTTGGTATTCAGGTCAAATGTTCCGTTATGAACGTCCGCAAAAAGGCCGCTATCGAGGCTTTGAACAAATTGGTGTTGAATGCTTCGGCATGGAAGGACCGGACATTGACGCAGAAATCCTATTGATGTGTGCTCGGTTGTGGAAGCTACTCGGTGTGGATGATGCGATTCGGTTGGAACTCAACACGCTTGGTAGTGCTGAGGCGCGAACAGCCTTCAAGACCGCTTTGGTGACCTATCTAGAGACGGTGAAAACTGAGCTCGATGAAGATAGCCTGCGTCGACTGACAACGAACCCGATGCGAATTCTTGATAGCAAAGTCGAGCATACCCAGAGCTTATTGAAGGGTGCGCCGGTGCTATCTGACTATATTGATGATGAATCGAAAGCGCATTTCGAAGGTTTATGTCAGCAGCTTGATATGTGTGGTATCCAATACACGATTAATCCGACGATTGTGCGTGGTCTGGATTACTACAACAAAACAGTATTTGAATGGGTTACCGATAGCTTGGGTTCTCAAGGTACGGTTTGCGGCGGTGGCAGATACGATGGTTTAGTCGAGCAAATTGGTGGAAAAGCCACGCCCGGTGTAGGATTCGCCATGGGTTTGGATCGCCTGGCATTGATGCTTGAATCGAACCAACAAGCCGGTGCTAAAACGGATATCTATATAGCTTCGATCGGTGCTGAAGCGAGACAGATGGCGCTACGCGTAGCGGAATCTGTACGAAGTACTTATCCACAGCTGTGTACACTAGTACACTGTGGTGACGGCAAGTTTAAAGCACAATTGAAAAAAGCCGATGCGTCCAATGCAACTCTCGCGCTGATTATTGGTGAGGATGAAGCAACAAATAACACGATTACTGTAAAACGCCTGAACGAAGGTGGCGAACAGGAGTCTATAACCGCTGATAGTCTGGATGAATTTCTAGGCAACGTCGTATTTTAAGGAGTTTTCCCCGGTGGCAGATGTAACAGAAGACGAACAGGTTGAAGCCATAAAGCGATGGTTTGAAGACAATGGCACATTCCTTGTCGTGGGTATCATTGTTGTCCTATCTATCGTGTTTGGCTTTAGAACTTGGGAAACACAGACTCGCGAAACCGCTGAGGCGGCATCGGCCAAATATGAAGACCTGATTGCAGCTGTAACCATTAGCCCGCTTGACGAACTGAGTGAGGAAAACCTCTCTACAGGTCAGTTTATAGCGCAAGAGCTGAAGCAGGAATATAGCGGCACGGTCTATTCACATTTTGCAGCGATGCATATTGCCAAGATCTATGTTCAAAGTGGTGACCTAGATGCTGGACTAAAAGAACTCGAGTGGGTTTTGGCGAATGACCCTGAAGAGAAGATAAAGGCGATTGCGAGTATTCGTGTTGCCAGAGTTTTGCACGGCCAGGGTAAAAATGAAGCTGCCTTAGCGCAGCTCGACGAGACGAATTCGACTGGACATGAAGCGTCATATGAAGAGTTGCGAGGCGATGTACTGTTGGCAATGGACAAGTCTGATGAGGCCAGAGAAGCTTATCAGCGTGCAGTTAATGCGCAGCAAAACAAGCGACCCATGACGCAAATGAAGTTAGATGACCTGGTCGCACCGAAGACGATGATTGCTGTCGACGACAGTGATGATACGTCCGCTCCTGAGGAGTCTGAATGAGTCACATCCGCAATTATGCGCTGTTAATCTTTATTGCCCTGCTTGCAACCGGTTGTAGTTGGTTCGGTGGCGACGATGAGGTTGAAGTGCGTGTGCCAAACGAGCTTGCCGATATTGACGCATCGCTCGAATTAAAAAAACTTTGGAGCGTTGATATTGGTCGTGGCGCTGAAGATCGGGCGATTAAGCTAGTGCCTGACTACTCAGGTAGTCGCGTATTTGCATCCGCCGCAGATGGAACAGTTAAAGCCTTGGATTCCAGAACAGGCGAAGAGATTTGGAAGCTGAATATCAAATCGTTCTATTCGAAGGATGAACGAAAAATTGCCTTTTCAAATTCATCCGACACCATCACGGGTGGCGTAGGCGTTGGAGAAGACCTTGTACTTGTTGGTTCTGCAGCCGGTGAAATTGTTGCTATGAATCAAAGTGACGGCAGTTTGGCTTGGCGCGCGAAAACGACCAGTGAAGTGCTCGCGCCACCTCAAGCGAAAGATCAGCTCGTTGTCGCCCAGACGATAGACGGTAAGGTTGCGGGTTATGAAGCGTTGGCTGGCGAGCGATTGTGGCTTTATTCTACTAGCGAACCAAGTTTGACATTGCGTGGCACAAGCACGCCGATCATCGCTGACTTTGTTGTCGCAGCATTTGCCAATGGACGCGTTGTGGTCCTTGATAAGGCACGTGGATTAGCGGTTATTGACCAGAGAATCGCGGTCGCTCAGGGTAAGTCAGACCTCGAAAAACTCATCGATATTGATGGTGAAATGGTGCTCGATAATTCTCGACTTTATGTCGTAGCCTATCAGGGCAATGTCGTGGCGCTCGATCTGGCTAGTCGCGGTCGACCGGTTTGGACCCAGGAGTCTTCAAGCTTCAGTGGCCTCGGTATGGGCTTCGGTAATATCTATGTCTCTCGTGAGGATAGTGTTGTGGTTGCGCACGATGAGGATAATGGTAAGGAAATTTGGTCGAACGATAGCTTATTGTATCGGGACATCACGGCACCGGTTGCGATAAGTAGTTATATCGCTGTGGGTGATTTTGAAGGGTATCTACATATTATTGCGCAGTCGGACGGACGTTTCGTCGCGCGAGCAAAGGTTGATGGTAAGGGACTCAATAGTCCCGCTGTTGTTGATGGAAGTCGAATCTACACTATGGGTAATAGTGGGCGCTTATCGGCGTTTGAGATAGTGCAATAACATGATTCCTGTCATAGCGCTGGTAGGCCGGCCTAACGTTGGTAAGTCCACGCTTTTTAATCGATTGACGCACACCCGTGACGCCATTGTCGCTGAATTTTCGGGTCTCACCCGAGACAGACAATATGGCAAAGGGGCGATGGGTGATTTTGACTATATCGTTGTCGATACCGGTGGACTAACCGGTGATGAAGATGGCATCGATGGTCCGATGGCTGATCAGGCTTTGTATGCCATTGAAGAGGCGGACCTCGTCTTATTTATAGTCGATGCCAAAGATGGTCGTACTGCCGGTGATGAGGCCATTGCAGAGATGCTGCGTGGTCAGAATCGCGATGTACTGCTTGTCGGTAACAAGATTGATGGGAAAAACCCTGACTATGTTGCCGGTGAATTTACAAAATTAGGTTTTGGCGAAGCCCTGTTTATTTCCGCCAGCAATGGTAATGGTACGCGTCAGCTCATCGATGATGTCATTGCTGAACATCCCGTCATCAAACAAGTAGCCTTGCTTGAATCTGAGTCTGCACCTGCTAACGGCGGCATTAAGATCGCTGTTGTGGGCCGACCGAATGTGGGTAAATCGACGTTAGTAAATCGTCTTTTAGGCGAAGAGCGCGTGGTCGTTTTTGATGAAGCGGGCACAACACGCGATAGTATTTACATTCCCTATGAACGGGAAGGGCGCGCTTACACAATTATTGATACCGCGGGCGTACGTCGTCGCGGTAAAATCAAAGAGAAGGTCGAGAAGTTTTCGATTATTAAAACCCTCGATGCGATCTCAAACGCGAATGTTGTGATACTGATGATTGATGCCAGAGAAGGCATTGTCGATCAGGATTTACATATTCTAAGTCACATTCTTGATGCGGGTCGAGCGCTGGTCTTTGCGGTTAATAAGTGGGACGGCACCGAGCTCGATCAGAAAAATCATGTGAAGCGAGAGTTGGAACGGCGATTGACCTTCATCGACTTTGCCTCGACACATTTTATCTCTGCGCTACACGGTTCCGGTGTGGGCCTTATCTATAAGTCGATCCATAAATCTTATGAATCTGCTACCCGCAAAGTTCAAACCCGCGTCGTGAATGACATTTTGATAGACGCTGTGAAAGAACACCAACCACCGATGGTTAACGGTAGACGAGTCAAATTACGTTATGCGCATGTTGGCGGCAGTAATCCACCCATCATTGTTATCCACGGTAATCAGACGGCGGGTATTCCTGATTCCTATCGACGTTTCCTCGAGAACCGTTTTATAAAGGTACTGAAGCTGGAAGGTACGCCCATTCGAATTCAATTTAAGACGTCTGAGAATCCTTTTCAGGACAAGAAAAGCGAGATGACGGACAGGCAAGCCAATCGAAAGAAGACGGAAGTCAGCAGTCATACCAAGAAGCTTAAGAAGAACAAGAAAAACAAGAAGCGTTAGAACACGCTTCTTTTCTCGCGCATTTATTCAGGCGAAGCTGAAAGAAACAAATTTGGATCAACGCGGCTGTTGTTCAAGCTAACACTCCAATGTAGATGAGGACCCGTTACACGTCCGGTCATGCCCACTGCGCCAATCTTGTCACCCGCTTTAAGTTCATCTCCCACCGCAACATCGATTTCACTCATATGACAATACATGGTGATGAGTCCCTGACCATGGTCGATTAAAACCGTATTGCCATTGAAAAAATAATGGCCCGTCGCGGCAACACGCCCTTGCGCAGCAGCAGAAATGGCAACGCCAGAATCCGCTGCGATATCCAAACCACTGTGCGGATTTCTTGGCTGATCGTTAAAGAACCGCTTCAAACCGAATGGACTAGAGATAGGACCTTTAACCGGCAGGGCGAAGTCAGCTCGGCTTGCCGCGGTTTGTTTTGGGGTGCGAGCAAAGGAGCGAAACACCGCGTTCATTTCCTTTCGTTCTGCTGCGATACGATCGAGGTCTTTCTCGTAAGGGTTTACTTGGCGCTTATTGGTAATGGTTAGTCGCTGTTCTTTGTAACTTTTGGGTTCAACATCGAACGACTGCTGCTCGCCATCAACGTGTAACGTGTGGCTGCCGGCGGATGCACTCAAGGCAATACCGACGATTGCGTAGGACTGATCATTGGCTTCAATCATCATCACCTGACGCTTGTTGTACGTAACGTCTTTTGCACCCTTATCGATTTTAATGACCGCGACCCCGCCGGGTACCGGCGAGTGTTGCGGTAGGGCGACGCTGTTTTGACTAGTGATTAGGCAAAAACCGAATAAGGTCATCGAAACAAGGCGGGCGACAACGTGTTTCATGATGCTGGGTTTCCGTTTTTGTCTTCTTCAGTCGTCGGGATAATGTCCGCCACGATGGAGTCAGTTGACGTTGACGTGACGGTAGAGCGGAATGAACCACGCCCTAGTTGCGTATCGACCTGGTCGCCTTCCTTCATGTCGCGGCTGTCTTTGAGGATGACTCGGTTGCCCTCATGGTCCTTCGCAAGGACCATCGCGTATCCTCGGTGCAGGGTTTTTAGTGGGCTGACAGCTTCGAGGCGTTGTGTAACAGTGTCGAAATCCTGCGATGCGTTCTTCAGAAAGCCTGCTCGCTGGGTTTCGAGTCGTTGTTGTAATGAGCCAAGTTCACTTTGTTGCAGCTGTATATCTTTTACAGGGCTCTTTAATCGACTGGCAGAAACCGCAAAGCGTGTTTGCTGTTTCGATAAGGTTTGCTCCATCGCCGCGGTCAGTCTCAGTGCCGTCTCGTTAAAAGATTGGCCGGCAAACTGCTGCCGTAAACCACCGGTGATTCTGGCTTCCAAATCATCCAAGCGTTGATGCCAATCTTGCAGACGTTGACCGGGATGTCGCAGGCGTTTCTGCAAGTGCGTAATGCGCTGTGCCAACGCTGTTTGAGTTTGCCGGCCGATACGAATTAAGTGTGATTCGAGACCGCTCAACCTTGATTGCCAAACATCAATGTCGGGGCTGATGACCTCAGCCGCCGCAGAGGGGGTTGGTGCACGCAGGTCAGCGACAAAATCGGCGATGGTGACATCTGTCTCATGTCCAACGGCGGCAACGATCGGTAGATCACTGTTAAAAATGGCCCTTGCGACAGGTTCTGTATTGAACGACCAAAGATCCTCCAGCGAGCCGCCACCGCGTGTGAGTAGCAGTGCATCAAACTTTTCAGCACCCCAATCATTGGCGAACGCGATACTCTCGACGATTTGGCGTACGGAATCTTCCCCTTGCACAGCGGTGGGGATAACAGTGACTTCCATGGCAGGAAAACGCCGCTTTAGTACATGCAGCACGTCTCTGATCGCAGCGCCCGTTGGCGAAGTAATAACACCAAGGTGTTGGATCATTGCGGGTATGGCCTTTTTTGCCTCAGGCGCGAACAGACCTTCGGCTGCGAGTTGTAGCTTCAATTTTTCGAAAGCGTGCCGTAAGGCGCCATCACCGGCTTCTTCCATGAACTCGCCGATCATTTGGAAATCGCCTCGGCCCTCATAGAGACTGACCTTGCCGCGCAAAATGATCTGCATACCGTTTCGCGGTACAAATCGAATAAGACGATTACGGCCTTTAAACATGGCGCATTTAAGCTGCGCCTTTTGATCTTTCAGGGTGAAATACCAATGTCCGGAGGCGGGCACTGAGAAGTTCGAGATTTCACCCTCGACGAAGATATTGGGGAATTCGCCTTCGAGCAGTCGCCGAGCTGACTTGGTCAGATCGGCAACGGAGAAGATCTCACGATTTGAAATGCTGTTATCCATAGGTAGCATCATACCTATTGTCATATCAGCTCAACAGTCTTTGCTGCATAAGTCAGCAATCGGTGCTGATAAGCGAAGTAGCTAGTCGGTTGCCGCGCGCATTTTTACGGGCCTTTTTAAACACCAAACTCGCATATGCAGAGCGTGTAGGTATAATGCGAATCTTTGCGACATCGCTAAAAGATGTGCCGATAATCTATGACTGACTCAGACGTAAAAGCGCTCAACGATCTAACCGCTTCACCGCACAATATCCACGCCGAAAGGATCCTGATTCTCGACTTTGGGTCACAGTACACCCAACTTATTGCACGACGAGTAAGGGAAACAGGCGTCTATTGTGAAATCCGTCCGTACGACATGACGCAAGCGGCGGTGGACGACTTCGCACCCAACGGCATAATTCTCTCGGGCGGACCCGAGTCCGTCACCCGCGATGATACCCACCGAGCACCTCCGCATATATTTGAACTGGGTGTGCCCATCCTTGGTATTTGCTACGGCATGCAAACTATGGCGATCCAGTTGGGAGGCAAGGTTGAAGGCTCCGACGAGCAAGAGTTTGGCTATGCCAGAGTCAACGTTCAGTCCGAAGGCAAGCTGCTGACCGATATTGAAGATGGCACGGATGCGTCAGGTCGCTATCTAGACGTTTGGATGAGTCACGGCGACAAGGTTGTTGCGCTACCTGACGGCTTTACCAAACTGGCCAGTACCGAAACAACCGAATTCGCCGCCATGTGCGATGAGTCGAGAGGCTTTTACGGTGTGCAGTTTCATCCCGAGGTGAATCACACCTTGCAGGGTGAACTGATCATGCAGCGCTTCTTAAAAGACATCTGTGGTTGCGAATGTCTCTGGACGCCTGCCAATATTGTTGACGACATCATCACGCAGGTACGCGAGCAGGTCGGCGATAAGCGCGTCATCTTAGGTCTCTCTGGTGGCGTCGACTCCTCTGTCGTCGCTGCATTGTTATCGCGCGCGATTGGTAATCAACTGACCTGTGTCTTTGTGAACAACGGCCTGCTTCGATTGAACGAAGCAGATCAGGTCATTGAACTGCTAGGTAAAGGCTCTAGCAATGTATTTGATTTAGAAATCATCACGGTTGATGCCGAAGAAAAATTCCTGACTCGCTTGGCTGGCGTCAGCGACCCTGAAGAGAAACGGAAAATCATTGGCAACACCTTTATTGATGTGTTCGATGAAGAATCCGCCAAGATCGAGCATGCAGACTTTCTTGCGCAGGGAACGATCTACCCAGACGTAATCGAGTCAGCGGGTAACAAGGACGGTAAGGCGCACGTTATTAAGTCTCACCATAATGTCGGCGGGCTGCCTGACTACATGAAGTTAACGCTCGTTGAGCCATTGCGAGAGTTGTTTAAAGACGAAGTACGAAAGATTGGCCTTGAGCTCGGCTTGACCCATGAAATTGTTTTTCGGCATCCGTTTCCAGGACCCGGTCTTGGTGTAAGAATACTTGGGCCAGTATCCAAAGAATTTGCTGACCTGCTGAGACAGGCGGATCATATTTTCATCGAAGAGCTGCGTGCCGCAGATCTGTACGATAAAACCAGCCAAGCCTTTGCTGTCTTCCTACCGGTTAAGTCCGTTGGTGTCGTTGGCGACGCGCGCCGCTATGAATACGTGATTGCGCTGCGTGCGGTTGAAACCATCGACTTTATGACCGCCAGATGGGCGCACCTACCCTATGAATTCCTCGAGCGTGTATCAACGCGTATCATCAATGAGATCAGTGGCATATCACGGGTCACCTATGATATTTCCAGCAAGCCGCCAGCAACGATTGAGTGGGAATAATTTGCTGCTTACAGAGCACCGACTAGATCGGGTCATGCAAAATAGGAGGGCCGCTTGAGCAGAGCGATCGAAGGACGACCGCTCGCTCACTTGTATTCAATTCAGCAACCGATCGGCTGATCGCCGCGGCGTTAGCTCGAAGCGATCAGAACCACAATCTGGAAAAAGAATTCAACGGCGTCATCAATGCCGGGTATGAACCATACGCTCAGTGCGGTTACGGCGACGACAATGGCGATACGTGCATATAAATTTTTCATTATTGTGCTCCCTCTGTCGTTCTTGGCGCGGCTTCAAACAGCCACAGATCACCTGAATCAATGACTGCCGGTGTCGCTGCCGATCCGTACTTATCGTTCATTAGCGCGGTCAACGCTTCGAGGCCTGCGCCACTGGTAATGCGCACCAGCTGACGTTCATAGCGCACGCCATCAATCCGCACAACGGCGCGACCATCTTGCTCAGCTTGGGCCGGCCAACTCTTCCAAAGCTTGCCCACCGTACTGTTCATATAACCCGACCATACGTATATTTTTCCATCAACAGATGCGGTCCAAATTCGTCGAGACTGTTCTGGATTGAGCAATTGCAGTTCGAGCGTGTCAATGTCGTTAACAAAGCTCCAGTTCGGTTCGACGCCGCTATAAAGTTTGCCTGTGACTAACGCGCCGCCAGAAAAAACCCGGTTCGGACCATCCGCAGAACGTTGCTTAACAGCTGCGGTAACAATGGCGGTGGTTAATATCAACAGTAACCACAGGCCAATGACGCCCGCTTTTTTTAGTGCAATCATAGCTTTTCTCGTTGTTCGTTGAGTAAGACGTGCGGCAGTCTAATGAAAGTTCATTCAATGCTCAAACGTTAAAACTCGATCACCATGCGTCCACGTGTGCCGCCGCGCTCAAGTCGTTCGTGAGCGATGCTGGCATCTTCAGCTGCGACCGAGTCAGCGACCCGAAGGGTCAGTACGCCTTGTTCAACCTGTTCTCTTAGCAGGTCGAGTTTTTCATAGGCGCCGTCGTAACGCGTCACCCACGTGGCGGTGAATTTGATATCTCTTTGTTGTTCGCCCTTGAAGCCTCGAATAGCGGTGAAGCTGCCACCGTCTTTTACTGCATCAATAGCAAGTTCATTGAGTAATGCGCCATCGGCAAGGCCGTCGACGCCGTCGGGAAAGTGTTCACGTATTTTGGCTGCAAAACCGTCGCCTCGACTGACGATGATATCGGCACCCAGTGACTGTAGTAAGGCTCGATCCGATTCTGCGCAGTCTGCAATGACCACTAAGCCATCAGCCTTGGCCAGCTGAATGACGTAACCGCCGTAAGCACCAGGTCCGCCTGTGACAGCAAGTGTTTGGCCAGACTCGAGTCCCAGTAAATCCAGTGACAGCCTTGCGGTAAGGGCATTCATCGGTAATGTGCAGGCTTCGACGTGAGTGGTATTGGCGGGTGCGCGCACAACAGCTCTTTGATCTAACACAATTTGTTCTCGATAAGCGCCATGGGTGGCGTCTGGCACGACCATCGCCATGACGCGATCGCCGACTTTGATGCCCGTTGTGACACCTTCACCAATTTGATCGACGATTCCTGCGGCATCCATTCCAGGCACGTAGGGTGGTGGGTCTTTTTTCTGTACTTCAGCGCGCATGCCGTTTCTGCCAACAACATCTGTAGGATTGACCGCTGCCGCGTAATTGCGTATTCGAATCTGGCCTGGGCCTGCCTCAACAGCGGGCACATCCACTACCTGCAAAACCTCAGGACCTCCATGTACCATTAGTCCAACTGCTCGCATTATGTTCCCCGAATTAAAAATATAGGCGTCGATACTGCAGTCTTTACGTCAGACAAACAAGTGTTTAAGGTGCTGAGTGATCGTCAAAGTCTGCGACAAGAAACCCTTGGGCATTGCGATGCAATGAAAAGATTTTTTGCGTGCGAAGGTGAATAAAGCACATGGCAATGGTCGGTCTTGGCACTTCATGCTTTAGTGAAACGTTTTAGCTTAAAGGCCCGGTGCAACATCATCGAGTCCAAGCAGCACTCGTCCAGCCAATTCCATCACGGGTTCGCCAACCATCATGTGTTGAGTTGCAACGTGAACGTCTCGAAAATGTTGCTGTAAACATGACGTCTCGAACACAGAGGTGCCACCGACAAGGGTGTACATCTTATCGATGACGTCTACCGCCGTGTTGACGGCGTGCACGTTCGCTGCTCTGAGTTTTTGGCGTTGCTGTACAGTAGGCTCTTTTGTTTGACAATGTTGCCAGACCTCTTCGCTTAACGCATACAGGTATTCTCTCGCCGCGGACAGTTTCGAGTCTGCGACACCGATGTCTCTGTGTAGGCCAGGGCGGTGCGCCAGCGTGCGCCGGCTGCCCTGAGGTGTTTTTTGATTGGCAATTTTAATCACTTCATTGATTGATGCGCGGGCCATACCGAGGGTTATTGCGCCGATGGGTAAAGCCAGCAAGGCAAATTTTGGATAGCGATAAATAGGCAGATGTCGTAACTCAGTTTGTTCAATGGATGACGCCATGCGTGCCGCCGGTACCCAAACATTTTCGACGCGATAGTCGCTTGAGCCTGATCCTCGCATCCCTGATACATGCCAGTTGTCGAGAATTTCGATTTCTTCGGGCTTAAAAAATACCCGCGTAAGCACAGAGTCGGTACTTTGATGCGCGTCGCCGTTGCCGTCGATTTCATGTATGCCGCCGGATATCCAAGCCGCATTGCGGCAGCCTGAGCCCCAGCGCCAGTGGCCATTGATTAAGTAGCCGGGTTTATTGTCGCGCTCTTCGTACAGGGCAGTGCCCATATCGGCAAACACGCCACTGGTAATGACGTTGATGTCTGTCATCATTTCGTGCTGTTGTTCCTGCGCTAAGGCGCCTAAAAGGTATTGCGAGGTTGACCCGATAAAGATGCACCAGCCAGCAGAGCCATTGGCACTGGCTAGCGTTTCGCAAATCTCGTACAGCGTATTGGGGTCCTGTGCCAGGCCGCCAAGTTGCGCCGGCGTACAAATTCGATAGAACCCTTCGGCTGCCATTTTGTCCGCAAGATCTTGCGGGATCTGTCGCAAAGCGTCGATCTCGCCACTGCGTTCACTTAGCTCAGGTAGAATTTTTCTTGCAACATTAATTAATTGTTGGTGGCCCATTATTCGCTCTCATCAATCACTGAAGTTAGAAATGTTTTCTTTCGAATCAAAGTTCTTACCATACCATCGTTTGAAAATATCCGACGCTCACTTTTTTGCAGACTCATTCGCACGCCGCAAGTGCTGATATAACAATTGAAATAACTATCGAAACAATCATTGAAACAATCATCGAAGCAACGCGACGACTACCAAGTTTCCTTGTAGGGTCGCAGATCAACTTCCTGTGTCCACGCCGATCGATGCTGAGTATGCACTGACCAGAATGTTTCGGCGATAGCATCAGGCGCTAATGCGCCATCTTCGCCCAGTGAGTCTATGTATCCGCCAAACCTGCCTTGAACGATGTCACCGTTCACGACGCCATCAATAATGATGTGTGCCACGTGTACACCCTGCGGCCCGTATTCGCGCGCTAACGCCTGGGCTAAGTTGCGTAGTCCCGCTTTGGCTGAGGCGAAATGACTGAAGTTCGGTCGACCGCGCATTGATGCTGACGCGCCGGTAAAGAGCAATGACCCTGCACCTTGTTTAGCTAAAACAGGCATGGCGCGTTTTGCGGTTAGGAACGCGCCCAAACAACCAATGCGCCAATAGGACTCGAATTCCTCAGCGGTAATTTTTTCGAACGGGATAGGCATGTTGCTGCCTGCGTTAAACACAACTGCCGCGACCGGATTGCCTGTTGATGCGACATGTGCAAAAAGGGCATCGAGGTCTGGTTCAGATGTCACATCTGCCTGAAAGCCTTCAGCGCTGCCGCCAGCAGAAACCACTTCTTGTGCTGTAGTATCGACTTTTTCCTGCGTGCGACCCGATACGACAACGTGCAAACCTTCGCTCGCAAATCGTCTGGCTAACGCGCCACCTACGCCATTGGGCGTACCAGCGCCCAATATAACGACTGTGTCCATAAACGATATCTCCTTATTGACCTGTTCTACTCGCCATGCCGGTCCGTATTGTGGAACCGATGCATCGACAATAAAGTCAATTGAGATTAAAAGGAAATGATTAATTTGCTTATGCTTGTAGATATCTTGCAACAGGGGTGTAGTAAGAATTATGAACAACTCGGCTATAACGTTGATCTTTAAAGCCTCTGAACACAGCATTGCATGCGAAGATTGCCCCCGTGCTCGTCCTTGCAAAGATCGCGCGGCGGAATCCGCTAGAAGACCAAAACGATTATTCGCAATGTGATTTACGGCGATGATTGGATGATCAATACGGTTCGCTGGACGAACGTAACTTGCCTCGTTAAAGAAACCCTACATTGTGAACTTAGTCCCTACATTGCGATCAGTGATGTAGGTTGATTTGTGGTTTGGGTTTCCTGTAATTTCCTTTTTTTTAAACCCCGTTGTGAGATGTTATATGGAAGCTAGTGCGCTAGACACACTCGTGCAAGAACGTCGTAGTATTCGCGGCTACCAGGATAAGCCCGTATCTAAAGAATTAATCGCCGAGATCATCGGGGTTGCCAAAGGTGCACCGTCGTCGATGAATACTCAGCCTTGGTTCTTCCATGTTGTGACGGGCGAGCCACTAGAACGTATTCGCGAAGGTAATACGGCGAAGATGATGTCCGGCGCCAATGTTGACCGGGAAATCAAAATGAATCACGGCTACGAAGGTGCTTATCGCCAGCGACAAGTTGATATTGCAAAGCAGCTTTTTGCTGTGATGGGTATTGCCAGAGAAGATGCCGAAAAACGCCAAGACTGGGTCATGCGTGGTTTTCGCCAGTTTGATGCGCCGGTATCGATTGTCATGACCTGTGAGAAGTCGATGGAGCATGACACGATATGTCATTTCGATTTGGGTGCTGCTGTGTATGGATTGGTTTTAGCGGCATGGACCCGTGGTTTGGGTACGGTCATCAACGGTCAGGGCATTATGCAATCGTCCGTTGTTAGAGAGCACGCGAAGATTCCTGATGACCAGACCATTATGACGTGTATTGCGTTGGGTTGGCCTGACTTTGAGTTTGCAGCGAATGACGTAAAATCGGTGCGTGAAGAAAACGAGAACTTTGTTACCTTCACCGGCTTTGAATAACGTTATTTGAAACAAGTGCTTTAAACTGTTGATGGTACCAAGCTCGGTGCCACCAACCTTTACTTTCTATCTTCACTACCCCCTCTTTTCTCTCGCGTTTAGCGTCGCCTGTCCCTTTTAAATTCTAAATCCGTTTTTCACTGCACTGCTTATAGGCTCAGCGGTGGGTCAGTGATAAAATATCGAAATACACTTTTTGCACCTTAAAATTCGAACCGGAGTAGATTCAGGTGAAACAAAATCTCGTTATTCACTTTATGGGGCCCGATAAGCCCGGATTGGTTCGTAGCGTGAGCAACGTCGTGAACCAGTTTGACGGTAATTGGCTCGACAGCAAGATGAGTTTGCTTGCTGGCAGGTTTGCCGGTCTTGCGTGTGTCGAAATTGCTGCAGACAAAGAAGATGCTTTAACACTCGCGCTGCAAAACCTGCAGGGTGTGGTGTGTACCGTCGAAGCCGCTGAGATTACTGAAGAGATCGCCAATACCCGTGTGCTGGGGATGAATATTGTTGGCCCGGACCGGCCGGGTATTGTCCACGATGTGACCCTGGCGTTAGAGGCACATGTTGCCAACGTGGTCGACATGGAAACCCATATCGCCGCGGCACCGATGAGTGGTGAACTGACATTCTCAGCCGATGCATCAATTGAAGTACCCTATGAAATGGATTGGAGTGTGATTGCCGATCAACTGGATGAAGTGGCGACCAAGCTCGGTGTCGATATCCTGCTCGATGATGATTCTGGTCAATAATTGAATAGACAGCCAAATAGACGATCGCGTTCATGACTGAAACGGTGCAATCTGATGAGTTTTGGATGGCGCGAGCGTTAGCGCTTGCCAGCCAGGCTGAATCAGTCGGTGAGGTACCGATAGGTGCCGTAGTAGTGCTCGATAACGAGATTATCGGCGAAGGCTACAATCAAACCATTACCCTAAATGATCCTACCGCACATGCGGAGATTGTGGCGCTGCGCCAGGCGGCTAAAGCCGTGGCGAATCACCGCGTTGTCAACGCCGACCTTTATGTGACCATTGAACCCTGTACCATGTGCGCAGGTGCGTTGGTGCACGGGCGCATTGCGCGTTTGATCTTCGGTGCAACCGAGCCCCGCGCCGGCGCGGTAGGTTCAAGTACAAATGTGCTCGAAAATTCAGGCCTGAATCATAGGGTCGATGTTGTCTCCGGCGTTTGTGCGCAAGCGGCAGCAAGTTTAATGTCCAACTTTTTTAAGGCCCGACGAATGCAAGTGAGGAACGACAAATGATATTGCGTTTACAGGGCGCTCAAGCCTTGTCAGATTTTCGAATTAACAAACTCTTCACTGATCTAAATATTGCGTCTGTTCGCGCCATCCGGACCCGCTTCGTTCATTTTTGTGAACTCTCTTGTGAGTCCGCCAGTGAACTGTCGGATGAAAGTCAAAAAGTACTGCAATCGGTGCTGACCTATGGTCCCCAGTCAACGGCAGGAGAGGTCGCCGAGGGTGATTTGCTTCGATTGGTCGTGCCCCGTGCAGGAACGATTTCGCCATGGAGTTCAAAGGCCACTGACATCGCGCATATTTGCGGCTTAGATCAGTTGGTTCGCATTGAACGTGGGGTTGCCTTTTATATTGATGTAACTAACGACTTAACCGATGACGAGCTCGAGCAGCTCGATACTGTTATCCATGACCGCATGGTCGAAATGGTCATGCCTTCTTTTGATGCGGCAGATGTGTTATTCCGGCATGACAAACCCCGCGCCCTGTCATCGATTCCACTGCTTAATGAAGGCAAAGTGGCGCTAGAGCGAGCCAATGAAGAACTAGGTTTGGCGCTCGCCGAAGATGAAATTGAATATTTGGTTGAAGCCTTTCAATCATTAGGGCGAGACCCTAATGATGTTGAACTGATGATGTTTGCACAGGCGAATTCAGAGCATTGTCGGCATAAGACCTTCCGTGCCAGTTGGGAGTTGGACGGTGAGACACAAAGTTTGTCCTTGATGGACATGATTGTGAATACGTATAAAACCACCAATGGCGAAAACGTACTAAGCGCCTATGAGGATAATGCCTCTGTGATTGCCGGTAATGCGGGGCAGCGATTTTATCCTGACCCAACAACGCGGCAGTACGGGTTCAATCCGCAAGATATTCATATTCTGATGAAGGTAGAAACACATAATCATCCAACGGCTATCTCACCTTTTGCCGGCGCAGCAACCGGTTCGGGCGGTGAAATTCGAGATGAAGGTGCGGTTGGTCGAGGCTCAAAACCTAAAGTTGGTCTTACCGGTTATACGGTTTCCAACTTAAAGATTCCGGATCAAATCGAAGCTTGGGAAACCGATCAGGGTAAGCCTGATCGAATCGCCAGTGCGCTGGACATAATGATTAAGGGTCCGGTTGGCGGCGCCGCGTTTAACAATGAGTTTGGCCGGCCAAATATCTGCGGATACTTTCGTACCTTTGAAGCGGAGTTCGACGGTGAGATAAGGGGCTATCACAAGCCGATTATGATTGCCGGTGGTATGGGTAACATCCGCGCCGATCATGTTGATCAGCATGAAATTCCGGTTGGCTCGGCACTCATCGTTTTAGGCGGTCCGGCTATGTTGATTGGCTTAGGTGGCGGTGCTGCATCCTCGATGACGACAGGCAGTTCCAAAGCCGAGTTGGATTTCGCTAGCGTCCAGCGCGGCAATCCTGAAATTGAACACCGTTGTCAGGAGGTCATTGATCAATGTTGGCAATTAGGTGCGGCGAACCCGATTCAGTTTATCCACGATGTGGGTGCCGGCGGATTATCCAATGCGCTACCCGAACTCGTGAAGGATGGCGGCGTTGGCGGCCAATTCGATTTGCGTGCTGTGCCGAATGACGAGCCGGGCATGTCGCCATTGGAAATCTGGTGTAACGAAGCGCAAGAACGTTATGTGCTGGCGATCGCCGAGGCGGATCTGAAAGACTTCGAAGCGATCTGTGAACGTGAACGATGCCCCTACGCGGTCGTCGGTCGAGCGATCAATGACGAACATTTACTGGTGAAAGATACCTTGTTGGATGCCAACCCCATTGATTTGCCCATGTCGGTATTGTTTGGCAAGGCGCCTCGCATGCATAAGGACGCAGTGACCCGATCGGTATCGGTGAAACCGCTCGACAGTTCGATGGACCTCGCTGAAGCGATCCATCGTGTACTGGGTCATCCCACCGTGGCCAGTAAGAACTTCTTGATCACGATTGGCGACCGTACCGTCGGCGGCATGGTGAGCCGAGATCAGATGATTGGTCCCTGGCAGGTGCCCGTATCGGATGTGGCGATTTCAACCAATGACTATGTCGGCTATTTTGGTGAAGCGATGGCAATGGGAGAGCGAACACCACTTGCCCTGTTAGATAGTACTGCTTCAGCAAAGATGGCGGTTGGTGAATCTTTGACGAATATCGCTGCAGCAAATATAGAAAGAATCGAAGATGTGAAATTGTCGGCCAATTGGATGGCGGCGGTCGGTCATCCTGGCGAAGACGCCAATCTTTACAAAGCAGTAGCAGCGATCGGTATGGATCTTTGCCCCAAGTTAGGGATCTGTATTCCCGTGGGTAAAGATTCGATGTCAATGAAGACGCAGTGGCAGGACAACGGTGAAAATAAATCGGTAACCTCGCCCCTATCCTTGGTGATATCTGCCTTCTCACCGGTGGTTGATGTGCGTAACACCTTAACGCCGCAGCTAAGTTTGGAAGCAAATACGACCCTCATGCTGTTGGACCTTGGTCGTAAGCGCATGGGCGGGTCTATCCTTGCCCAGTGTTTCGAGCAATTTGGTGATCAGTGTCCGGATGTGGACGATGCTGACGTATTGAAATCGTTTTTCGGCTTAATGCAAGACAAGGCGCTTCGAGGAAAAATTCATGCCTACCATGATCGTTCTGACGGCGGCGTGCTCGCGACGCTGGTTGAAATGGCCTTTGCGAGTCGGGTCGGTTTGGATGTGAGTTTGCCGAGTGAGTTGTCCTCAGACGTTTCTGAAGCAGCTACTGCCGCTAACAGGATTGCTGAACTCTTCAATGAAGAGCTGGGTGCCGTAATCGAAATCTCTAATGTCGATATTGAGACGGTGGTTCAACAATTCGAGCAAGCCGGCATCGCCTGCACACCCATCGCGAAGAAGAATGATGATCAACAAATAAGAATTCTGGTTGATGACGGCAAGTCCAGGCTAGAGTGTTTTATCGATAGTCGAGCTAATCTGCAGCGCCGCTGGTCACAAACAAGTTTCAATATTCAAAAACTACGTGATAACCCAGCCTGCGCAGAGGAAGAATTTGCCCGCATTGATGACGGCAAGGATCCGGGTTTGTCAGTACTAACAAGCTACGACGTGTCCGAGAATATTGCCGCGCCCTATATTACAAAGAGTATGGCGAAAGGGGTCAGACCTAAAGTTGCCATTCTTCGCGAGCAGGGTGTTAACAGCCAGGTCGAGATGGGCGCTGTGTTTCATCAGGCAGGCTTCGCCAGTGTTGATGTGCATATGTCTGAGATCCTGTCGGGTAAAGTTGAGCTGAGTCAGTTTGTAGGACTCATCGCCTGTGGCGGATTTTCTTATGGGGACGTGCTTGGTGCGGGGGAAGGTTGGGCGAAGTCGATTTTGCACAACGCCCGGGCGAGAGATCAGTTCGAACAATTTTTCCAGCGTACCGATACATTTGGTTTAGGCGTCTGTAACGGCTGTCAGATGATGGCGAACCTGCAAGAATTGATTCCTGGTGCGACTAACTGGCCGAAGTTTGTCACTAATCGCTCAGAACAGTTTGAGGCGAGGTTTTCTTTGGTGCAGATTCAACCCGGCCCGTCGATATTGTTTGCCGGCATGCAGGGCTCTCATATGCCGATCGCTGTCTCTCATGGCGAAGGTCGCGCCGATATTGATACAGCTAGCGCCACACAACTTATTGAAAGTGCTCAAGTGCCCGTGCGATTTGTCGACCACTATCTTGATCCCGCTGAGTCTTATCCAATGAATCCGAATGGTTCGCCGCTAGGCATTGCGGCGGTGACAAACACTGATGGCCGCTTCACCGCCATGATGCCGCATCCGGAGCGGGTGTTTAGGTCGGTACAAAACTCCTGGCGCCAGGACGATGCACAGGAAAATAGTCCTTGGATGCGCATGTTTTATAACGCACGTGCTTGGGTCGATTAGAAGGTCGACGAGACGAGTTGGTTAGAAGAATTGACTAACCCGGTCGGTTAACCGGGACGGCTGGATCAGCTAGGTTTTCGTAATGGCCGAATGATTTCGCTGTACCGCACCGGATAGACATCATCTTTTCGGTCTTTAAAGTAATGCTGCAACGTCTCGTTAATGACCGGGAACGCGAGGTTATCCCAAGGTATTTCCGATTCAGTAAATAGTTTTACGTCGAGGGACTCAATGCCGGCGTAAAAATCCAGATCGAGCAACGATGCTCTAAAGAACATATACACCTGCGAAATATGTGGCAGGCTAAAGATCGTGTAGAGCTCATGAATTTCGGCGTTAGCATTGGCTTCTTCAACGGTTTCTCGAAGCGCGCCATCCGCCGTTGTTTCGCCGTTTTCAAGAAAGCCGGCGGGAAGGGTCCAAAAACCTCGGCGAGGTTCAATGGCGCGATTGCAAAGTAGCACCTTGTCTTCGAACACAGGTAAGCAGCCCGCGATAATGCGGGGGTTTTGATAGTGAATCATCTCGCACTGATCGCAGACGAAACGGAGACGATTGTCACCATCGGGAATTCTTTTAGTAACGGCATTGCCGCAGTCATGACAGTATTTCATAGCGCCGTAGTATAACCCGAGTCTCGCTCAGTACCCAATGGCTTGTGGGCATACGCATACTAGATTGTTAACATTAAATTGTGAGTTAGATCCTGCCGTGCGGTGAAATTCAAAAGCGGCTCGGCCGCCTATCAAATAATCTATAGGGCGAAGGTTCTATAGGGTGAAATGTGCAATATGATCAAAGATATTAAAAAGCGGTTGAGTCGCTATCAACCAATGGCGCGCAGCGATACCGCGTTACTTAAGGATAATGCGCCAAGAAAGCAGGCTGCGGTATTATTACCGATAGTGACCTCGGCCAATCCTAGTCTGGTGTTGACGGAGCGATCTTCTCAGTTGGGTAGTCACGCAGGCGAGGTTGCCTGGCCAGGTGGTAAGCAGGACGAGACCGACGCGAGTTTACAAATGACAGCCCTGCGAGAATCTGAAGAGGAGATTGGGCTTGCGCCGCAGCAGGTCGAGGTGATTGCAGAGTTACGGCCGTATATTTCAAAATTTGGATTGTTGGTGACGCCCTATGTGGGTTTGGTATCGCCGGATGTGTCCTTTGTTGCCAATGAAGATGAGATAGCCTCGATATTCCACGTCCCCTTAGATTATTTGTTGGATGATCCACGTGCTGTGACCAATATTATTGAACGTCATGGCGAGCGTCATATTGTCCCTGAATATCATTACCAGGGGTACCGTATTTGGGGTTTGACCTCGATGATTTTGCTTGAGTTTATGAGCCATGGCATGGGCATGGATATCCAGCACCCGGTCGATTGATCGAATCGGCTTATGGTAAGCTCACGCGTCGACTTGTTAATTAAATGAGTTTCTACCTCCTCTACATACTTAAATTTAAAAAGGTTTTTGACGATGATTTATAACCTCGGTGACCGCAAAGTTGAGATACGCACTGACGATTATTTTATTGCTGACAACGCGACTGTTATTGGCTCGGTTGTGCTAGAGCAAAATGCCAGCATCTGGTTCAACGCGGTGCTCCGAGGCGATAATGATGTGATTACCGTCGGTGAGAATTCTAACGTGCAGGATGGATCCGTATTGCATACGGATGGCGGCTTTCCGCTCACAATTGGTAAAAATGTAACGATTGGCCATAAGGTGATGCTGCATGGCTGCGTTATCGGCGATAACTCACTGATTGGTATCAACGCGGTGGTGCTAAATGGCGCGAAAATTGGTAAGAATTGTTTGATTGGTGCTAATGCGCTTATTCCCGAAGGCAAGGTCATTCCCGATGGATCATTGGTCATGGGTTCGCCAGGAAAGGTTGTACGGGAGATGACTGCGGATCAAATTAAGGGTTTGGAACTCAGTGCGTTGCACTACGTCGAGAACTTTAAACGCTATAAAAAAGAGTTAGTGCCTGCTTAGATCTTGTTTAGATCTTGATGGAAATTGTGCTCTGCTCTTGGCAGAGCATTGAATTGGCGCTATATTGTGTCTCTTTGAAACAATAGATGAGAAGTTGCAGCCTATAGCGGATGGTCAAGTTGAGACCTGATAAAGCGTAAGGGCACAGACATAACGTGATGATGACTTGCCAGACAAGAAACACAATCGCTAACACTTCAAATTTAGCCGGCGCCTACCTGTTGGGAAGCCTCGCTGCAAAAAGCACTCTGCTGCTAAGACTGCCGTTGTAGGCGGCCAGTCAAAATCCTACTGCGTCCAATTGTTACATCTTCAAACAAGGTGTAATCCAAAAGATATGAACGACAAAACAAAGAAGAACTCGCTATGAACGCAGACAATATGAACGCCGATAAGAACACGTCGCCAAATAAGACGATGCCGTTCGAAAAATACAAACAGTTTAAGCCTATCGCTTTGCCCGATCGTACTTGGCCAGACCAGGTCATCACGCAGGCGCCGCGTTGGTGTACCGTCGATCTTCGTGATGGTAATCAAGCTTTGATTGAGCCCATGACCCCTGATGAAAAATTCAAGATGTGGAACCTGTTGCTCGAATTAGGCTTTAAGGAAATTGAAGTCGGTTTTCCCGCTGCGTCCCAGACAGATTTTGATTTTGTCAGAATGATTATTGAAAAGGACTTAATCCCTGATGATGTGACCATTCAAATTCTTTGTCAGGCTAGAGAAGATTTGATTACCCGTTCCTGTGAATCGGTCGTCGGTGCCAAGCACGTGATCTTCCACCTTTATAATTCGACTTCTACCTTGCAGCGTAAAGTTGTCTTCAAAATGGATCGAGAAGAGATTATTAAGCTTGCCACTGATGCGACAGTGATTGTTAAGAAGCACACGGATCAATTGGTTGCCCAAGGTACTGCTATCACATTGGAGTATTCGCCCGAAAGCTACACGGCGACAGAGATGGATTTTGCTGTTGAGATTTGTGCTGCCGTCATGGATGTATGGCAACCTACTATCGACAATAAGGTTATTTTGAATCTGCCTGCGACGGTTGAAATGTCTACGCCGAATATCTATGCGGATCAGCTTGAATGGTTTATTCGTCATTTACCGCAACGAGACAAGGCGGTGATTAGTCTTCATACCCACAATGACCGAGGTACAGGTGTCGCCGCATCAGAATTAGGATTGATGGCAGGTGCTGATCGAATCGAAGGTACCTTGTTTGGTAATGGCGAGCGAACCGGTAATTGTGATCTCATTACGATGGCGATGAATATGTTTTCGCAAGGCGTCGACCCTAAATTGTACTTATCGGATATGCCAAAGATTGTCGCTGTCTCTGAGGAGTGTACAAAGATTCCGATCCATGTGCGCCAACCTTACGCAGGCGAATTGGTTTTTACTGCGTTTTCTGGTTCGCACCAAGATGCAATTAAGAAAGGTATGGATTTTGTTGGCGACAAAGGTGCCGAATGGGAAGTACCTTATTTGCCAATCGACCCTGCTGATGTTGGCGGCTCCTATCGAGAAACCGTCAGGGTAAATAGCCAGTCGGGCAAGGGTGGCGTGGCTTTTATTCTTGAAAATTACTATGGCGTCTCGTTACCAAGGCCTTTATTGGTTGAGTTTAGCCCGATTGTTCAACGGGCTTCAGAGGCCGACGGTGGTGAGCTGAAGCCAGATGCGATTTGGAAAACTTTCGTCAGTGAATTCATTGAGGTCGAAGGTCCCTACAAGTTGATCGACTATAAAGTGCGTTCAGGCTCCAACGAGCTTGAGACATGTAAAGCGTCGATCAAAGTTGGCGAAAACGAAATGGTTGTCGAGGGGCAGGGCTCAGGTCCCATTGATGCTTTTATTGCCGCCATGGTAGAGACGTTGAACGAACCCCTAAATGTTGTCGACTATCAGGAATATGCGCTTAACGAAGGCAGTGAAGCGCAAGCGATCTGTATTCTCGCGCTAACAGATGAAGAGCAGAATAAATACTATGGCGTAGGCATTAGCCCTAATACGACGACGGCAGCGTTCAATTCGATTGTTGCTGCCATCAATCGTAAATGGCGTGATTGAATCGAAAACTTGTAAGTGATTGGATTATCGATGTTACGAATAATCCAATCGATTAGGACAGCCGCTTAAAATGGGTCAGCAACCTCGCTTACCCTGGCTGTCTTAATCATATTGTCCTGAATCTGAACCACTTCAATTCGATAATTCCCGATCACGGTACAAACATTGAACTCAGGAATGGTTTCCATCGCTTCGATGATCAAGCCGCTGAGGGTCTTTGGACCGTCCTGAGGAAGCGTCCAGCCCAGTTGACGGTTGATTAACCGTAAATGTGTGCTGCCTTCGATTAGAAATATTCCCTCCTCTTGAGGATGGATATCAACATTGGTGTTTGCCAGGTCGGTGGTGAACTCACCCACAATCTCTTCGAGTATGTCCTCAATCGCAATGATGCCTTTGATCTCGCCATATTCGTCAACAACCAGTGCCAGACGTTCCTTGTGCTTCTGAAAATTGACCAACTGAGTCTGCAGGGGTGTATTTTCAGGTACGAAGTAGGGTTCCTCGGTGACCTGCAGGATGGCGGCTTTGGATATCTCAGCGTCAGTGAGAAACTTTGCCGTATCGCGTAAATGCAAAACACCAATGACTCTATCGATATCTTCTTTAAAAACGGGAAGACGGGTGTGTTGAGACGACTTGATCTGAGCAATGATCTCATCAATGTCGTCTTCGATATCAATACCAAAAATTTCAGTCCGCGGCACCATGATGTCTTCAACGGATACATTGGCGAGATCCAATACACCGAGCATCATGTTCTGTGGATGATCCGCCAGTTTTGCGCCTTCATAAACCACCGTGCGTAATTCTTCTGCGCTGAGTTCGTCGTTCAATGCATTCTCGCCGCGTATACCAATCAGCTTTAGCATGGCATTGGCCGACCCATTCACCATCCAGACAAGCGGGAATAAGATCCAGAGCAGAAAACGCAGAATGTACGAGGAGGGCAGCGCGATTTTTTCAGGATAGGCGGCCGATATTGTTTTTGGTGCAACCTCTGAGAAGATCAGGAACACCAGCGTGCAAACGACGGGTGCAATGGCAACACCACTTTCGCCGAACAACTCGATAGCGATGACGGTGGCTAGAGAAGCGGCGGAGAAGTTAACCAAATTGTTGCCGATGAGAATGACGCCCAGCAATCGATCCGGTCGCTCCAGAAGTTTGGAGGCTTGAATAGCGCCGCGATGACCGTCATTTGCCAGGTGCTTCAACCGATAACGGTTGAGTGCCATCATGGCGGTTTCTGAACCTGAGAAATACGCGGAGAGAATGACGAGTAGAATAATGGACCCGAATAAGAGTCCAAGCGAGGGATCGTCCAAGAAGGGAAGACCTCCAATGAGTATGGAGGAGCTTTTTATCTAATTAAACATGAAGGGTCAAGCAGAGAAAGTAAGCAATGAGGGCAAAAAGCGTGTTGCGACCGGCTTAATTAGCCGTTGAGAACCAATTCAAGCACAAGTTTGCTGCCAAAATAGCCGAGTAAAAGTAGTCCGAAACCCGCGAGCGTCCAGCGAGACGCAACAGTGCCGCGCCAGCCCAGTTGAAAACGTCCCCATAGAAGTACGGCAAACACAATCCACGCCGCGAAGGTAATGGATGTGTGGTGAATCAGGCCGCGATCATAAATATCATCCAAAAAGATGAATCCGCTGATGATCGAAAGGCTTAAAAATATCAAACCGGTCCACAATAGTTCGAACAGCAAACTTTCCATGGTCTGTAATGGTGGCAAGCGACGTAGAACAGCGATATTTCTGTGTTTCATTTCATAGTCGCCGAGGGAAAGAAAAGCTGCTTCAAAAGCGGCCACGGCTAACAAACTATTCGCAATGACCGATAAGACGATGTGAATCATGATGCCCGTGCTGATGTCAGTGCGTGGCGTGTAGGCACCTTTCATCAATAATGTCAGCGCGACGGAGATAGTGGCAATCGGTAACAACACAATCAGCAGGTTCTCAACCGGGCGGCGTAAGCTGCTGACAACCACAATGGCAACAATCGCAAGCGTCGTAAGCGATGCCATCGGATAAATGCCGATGTTTATGCCCGCTTGTGTATAAATTTCCTGAAAGCTGAAGACGCCGTGCAGTAGTAGTGCGGCTATCGCGCTGAAAATAACAAATTTACGCTTGTGAGATGGCACTTTAACCGGGTTCGAACCGTCACTGCGTAGTCCGAAGAATTGAACCATTGCGCTCAATAAATACAGTAAACAGGCGAGGCTGCCGAATACCATGGTGCCGGATAAACCGGAAGACAGTGCTTGTGTGCTCGTTGCATCCATGGACGTTTGGACAATGCCATCTATTGAGAAAGCATAATTGTTACACAATGTGAGGGTCCATTGAACCTGATTGTGGATTCATTGCCTTTGAGCTGTCGCAGATTTTGGTGAATCAGGTATAATTCGCGACCCGGTTAACCAGTATCAGGTTAGATTTGTGTTCGAGTCATTAACAGAACGATTAAGTGCATCCCTTAGTAGCATTACTGGGAAGGCCAAACTTACCGACGAAAACATCCAAGGAACCCTGCGTGAAGTGCGTATGGCGCTGTTGGAAGCGGATGTCGCCCTGCCTGTCGTAAAAGACTTTATTGAGCAGGTGCGTGTTCAAGCGGTCGGTCAGGAAATTACAAAGTCACTGTCTCCTGGGCAAGTCTTCGTCAAGATTGTTAATGACGAGTTGGTCAAGATGATGGGCTCGATCAACGATACTGTCGATCTCACTACCCAACCGCCTGGCGTAATATTGATGGCGGGTCTTCAGGGTGCGGGTAAGACCACCTCGACCGCAAAGCTTGGTCTGTGGTTAAAGTCTCGTGAAAAGAAGAAGGTGATGGTTGTCAGTACAGACATCTATCGACCTGCGGCGATTGATCAGTTGCGAACCCTTTCAGCTGAAGCTGACATTATTTTTATCGAAAGCTCGCCGGATCAGAAGCCTGAGGCCATAGCTGCCGCGGCATTGTCAGAAGCCAAAAAGCAATTTGCCGATGTGTTAATCGTTGATACCGCGGGCCGATTGGCCGTCGACGAAAATATGATGGCTGAAATCAAAGCGCTCAACGATTTGTTAAACCCAATTGAAACCTTGTTTGTTGTTGATGCAATGACAGGTCAGGACGCGGCGAATACGGCGAAGGCGTTCAGTGAAATATTGCCATTAACCGGCGTGATATTGACCAAGACCGATGGCGATGCCCGTGGCGGCGCGGCGTTGTCGGTTCGCGCAATTACCGGCAAGCCGATCAAGTTTATGGCGACCGGTGAGAAGATTGACGCCCTGGAAGCCTTCTACCCCGAGCGGATAGCCTCTCGAATCCTGGGTATGGGTGACATGATGAGTCTTATCGAGGAGGCGGAAGCCAAAATCGATAAAAAGAAGGCGGACAAACTCGCAAAGAAATTAAAGAAAGGTAAGAAGTTCGATCTGGAAGATTTTCGCGATCAGATTCAACAGATGAATAACATGGGCGGCATCGCCAATATGCTTGATAAGATGCCCGGCATGGGTGGCATGGCGAAAGCGGCGGAAGAAAAATTGGCTGATAACCCCTTTGGTCAGCTCGAAGCGATTATCGGTTCGATGACCCCCGGTGAGCGGCAATACCCTGACGTGATTAATGGTTCTCGAAAGCGCCGGATCGCCAGTGGCTCGGGTACACAGATTCAAGATGTTAACCGTCTTTTAAAGCAACACAAGCAGATGCAGAAGATGATGAAGAAGATGTCCAAGAAGGGTGGCATGGCAAACATGATGCGTGGCATGGATGGAATGATGAAGGGTTCAGGCGGTGGCTTCCCCGGCGTCTAATCTGTCGCCTAATTTGGCGTTTGCGACCCCCGATAGGTGCTCGGTTGTCGCGAAGAACAAAATATTGCATCGAGTTTTTTTCGTTGTTGTATGGGCTCTAAAATTAAAGCTAACAATTTCAATCACTTAGCCAAGAGTCGGGTGTAATGAAAGGGTTTCAATATGAATCTCTTTACCGTACAATAGCGCCCCTTTCGGCGGCCTATCCGCCCGCCAATACAGAATTATTTAAGGAAATCAAAGACATGGTAATCATTCGGTTATCTCGAGGTGGTAGCAAAAAGCGACCTTTTTATCACGTAACTGTTGCAGACAGTCATGTCTCGCGTGACGGTCGATTCATTGAGCGGCTGGGTTTTTATAACCCTCTTGCCCGTGGTGCTGAAGAAGGCACACGTATCGATCTTGAGCGTTATGACTATTGGGTTAGTCAGGGCGCTCAAACAAGCGACCGCGTTAAAAAGGTTATTAGGGGTTACAAAAAAGCCTCTACTCAGGAAGCTGCAGCTTAAGATCCCTGCTTTTTATGGCTGAAGAGTCAACTAAGATATTAGCAGGCAAGATCAGTGCAGCGTATGGCATTAAAGGATGGGTAAAGGTCTACTCCTATACCGATCCTATTGAACATATACTGAGTTACGCGCCCTGGCTGCTAAAGAGACGTTCAACTGAAAAGTTGCTCAAGCTCGATAATGGTAAGACCCATGGTAAGGGCATTGTTGTCCTGCCGGAAGGTTTTCAGGATCGAAATCAAGCCGAAGAACTTATCGGCTACGAGATTTGGGTAGATAAGCACGCGCTGCCGAAGCTCGATCAGGACGATTATTACTGGCACCAGTTAAAAGGGCTTGCGGTTATTAACGAAGCCGACGAGTGTCTGGGCGTGATCGACCAAATGTTAGAAACAGGTGCCAACGACGTTATTGTCGTTAGCCCGACGAAAGACAGTATCGATGATCAGGAGAGATTGATTCCCTGGGTCGAGCCTGAATTTATCAGACAAGTTGATCTGGCAAATGAAAAGGTTCTAGTGACGTGGTCTGCAGAATACTAGCAGGCAGTGTCAGGGTAGATAGAACATAAATGAGACTGACTGACATATAACGGGTATGTGACGAGTATGTGGATAGGAGTCGTGACGCTATTTCCTGAGATGTTTCAGGCTATTACGGCATCAGGCATTACTCGCAGGGCAGTTGAAAAGGGCATTCTCAACATAGATTGTTGGAACCCTAGAGAATTTACGACCGACAAACATCGGACGGTCGACGACAAACCCTACGGCGGCGGCCCGGGAATGTTGATGAAGGTAGAACCGTTAAAAGCTGCTATTGATGCAGCGAGACTGGAGGCCAACGCACGGTCGATCCAAGACGGTAAGAGTGAAGACGGTAAGAATAAAACATGTAAGGTGATCTATTTGTCGCCACAAGGGCGAAGACTAGATCAGCAAGAAATATCGAAACTCGCATTGGAAGAACGGTTGATCTTGATTGCGGGACGCTACGAAGGCATTGACGAACGTATTATCACGGCTGAAGTAGATGAAGAATACTCTATCGGCGATTATGTATTGTCCGGTGGAGAGTTACCTGCCATGGTCATGATCGATGCCATGACACGCCTACAACCTGGCGCAGTGGGTGACAGAGAGTCTGTTGAAGCAGATTCGTTTGCAGAAGGTCTATTGGATCATCCGCATTACACCCGACCAGAGCATGTCGATGGGCAAGGTGTACCGGCAGTATTATTAAGTGGTAATCATGAACTGATTAAACGCTGGAGAAAGAAGCAGGCACTGGGTAAAACTTGGTTGAGACGACCGGATTTATTAAAGCGTCTTGATTTGGAACAAACAGACAAAGAATTACTGGCTGAGTTCAAAAAGGAACTTGACCAGAAACGCGAAAATAAGGAATGAACGATGAAAACTAAGCTTATTGCTGATATCGAAAACGCACAACTTAAGCAGGATGTCCCTGATTTCAGCCCCGGTGATACCGTTGTTGTTCAGGTTCGCGTAGTGGAAGGTACTCGAGAACGTCTTCAGGCTTATGAAGGCGTTGTTATTGGTATCCGTAATCGTGGTATCAACTCTGCATTTACCGTCAGAAAAATTTCTCACGGCGTTGGTGTTGAGCGTTCTTTCCAGACTCACAGCCCTATCATCGATAGCATCACAATTAAGCGACGTGGTGATGTTCGGCAGGCGAAACTCTACTATCTGCGTGAGTTGAGTGGTCGAGCAGCTCGAATTAAAGAGAAGCTTACTAAATCTCAGGTTAAATCTTAGGCTAAAAGTCTGTATCAGAAACGCGAACTTGGCGTTTCTGGCAGGAATTTAACTGGGATTGAATTTGAAGGCGGCTAATCCGCCTTCACGAATAACGCCGTGCTAGTCACGGCGTTGTTGTTTGTGTCATTTGAACGCGGTTTAGTTTGTGAATCGTGCGGGTGAAGTTTAATGTTAGTGAAAGTCGTTTCTGCGGAATATCTCCACGGTGTCCTCCCAAAATCTCATAGATAAATATATTGATAGCCTTTGGCTGGAAAAAGGCTTGAGCCAAAACACACTTGATTCCTATCAGCGTGATCTGAAAGCGCTTACGAAGTGGCTGGATGAATCAAATCGATCGCTACAGTCGGTTCGACGCGAAGACCTACTGAAATACTTGGCTGATAGAATGGGCAGCGGCATCAAGGCCCGCTCGACCGCTCGCGCCTTGTCATGCCTGCGAAGTTTCTATCGATACCTGCTGCGAGAGAAGGTGATTAAGGTAGATCCGACGCTTCGCATTGATAACCCAAAGTTAGGACGTCCGCTGCCCGACAGTTTAACGGAATCAGATGTTGAGCGTTTATTGGCAGCGCCTGATCTGACAACCCCGATAGGTATCAGAGATCGCGCTATGTTAGAGGTGTTGTATGCCTGTGGTCTTCGAGTCACAGAATTGGTCTCGCTGCGGTTGACCGATATGAATCTTCGGCAGGGCGTGCTGAGGGTGATGGGTAAGGGCAGCAAAGAACGCTTGGTGCCTTTAGGGGAGGAAGCAATAAGTTGGTTGCAGCAATTTATTCAAGATTCGCGTGACGAATTATTGAAGAAAAATCTCTCTGAGGATGTCGTTTTCCCGAGCAATCAGGGCAAGATGATGACGCGGCAAACTTTTTGGCACCGTATTAAGATTCATGCGCAAGACGCGGGGATAAAAAAGAAACTCTCGCCCCACACGTTACGACATGCTTTCGCGACACATTTAGTCAATCATGGCGCGGACCTGCGGGTCGTGCAATTGCTCCTAGGGCATAGTGATCTGTCGACAACTCAAATCTATACGCACATTGCTCAGCAGAGAATGAAGGAGTTGCATGCAGAGCATCATCCTCGAGGTTAGTGAAAAATAACGAGAGGGATAAAGGGGCAGGCATCGCGGTTTAGTTTGTTTGACGTGTTAGTCCGACAAGTGGAACCTTTTGACCGCTGACGAGGTCTTTACATGTATAGATTTGCATCGGGCTTAGCCATCATGCAAAGTTCGAATAACAAGTGCTGCTCGAAAATTTTGAGTTTTAGGTGCACGAGCAATAAAGCAGTAAAAAAATTATGGAAATGAGTATGAAGCAGTTATCGCACATTTTTGGGTTAGGACTATTACTGGTCAGTTTTGCGACCTATTCAGATGCGTCAGACACGAATTCTGAGGCAGTATCGCTTGATGAAATTACACAGGGGATCATCGCTCGAATCGCAGAGGTTCGCCCGGATTTGCCAATCACTAGCGTCACCGCAAGTCCGCTGGCTGGTTTTTATGATGCTGCGCTGCCCGGTGGACAAATTCTTCATTTCTCAGCGGATGCAAAATACTTTTTTACCGGCGATCTTTATGAAGTTCAAGATGTCGGTTTAGTCAATGTCACAGAGAAGAGTCGGACAGACGCGCGTAAACAAATGCTCGCTCAACTCGACGAATCTGAAATGCTTGTGTTCTCACCGCCGAAAGGTTTGGTCAAAGCGACCGTGACGGTATTCACCGATATTGATTGTTCATATTGCCGAAAATTACATAAGGAAATTCCTGACCTGAATAGGTTAGGTATCGCGGTTCGCTATCTAGCCTATCCACGCGCGGGTATAGACAGCGAGTCTTACGATAAGTACGTGTCAGCCTGGTGTGCTGATAATCCTAAAATCGCATTGACCCGTGCTAAGAATGGTCAAGCTATTGAAGATCGGACATGCGAAAACCCTGTCGCAGCGCAATTTCAACTGGGCGGCGAGTTCGGCGTAAACTCCACACCTTCCATCATCCATGAAGATGGTACGTTGATGCCCGGTTATTTACCTGCCGATAAGTTGGCGGAGACATTGGGTATTTTGGATCCCGCTAGTTAGTGGGGTGATGTTGAAGTGTTGGCAGTGTCGCGCTGAGTCGTCATTGCAATGGCAAATAATCTAAATGCTAGCGCTGGAGCAATTTCTAGGCCTAACGTTTTCAATGAGTCGCGAAAAGATTTGTCCGCATAGTTCTGTTATGCTGCCACGCTCCAATTTTGGATTGCCTTCGTGTCGAACTCAACTGATCTTAATGCCGATGCGCTGCGACAAGCAGAAGCACGCTATGAAAGTGAAGTTAAAGACAATCTAACCCGTAATTATATCGCCCAATTACTTCACGGCATGTTGGGTCAGACGGGGTTTCGATTCGTCAACGCGCCAACTTTTCTGCCAGCCTATTTAATGATGCTCTCCGATGGCTCAGAATTTGTCGTTGGCTTGGGACTCGCCCTGCAAGCATTTGGCATGACCCTAACTCCTATTTTTGGTGCTTCCCTGATTGAACACCGTAAGCGCGTTTTGCCGGTTGGCTTCGTCATAGGCAGTGGGATGCGCTCGATGGTTTTGCTCATGGCCATGGCGGGTTTCTTCCTTGAAGGGCAAGCAACGCTGATTGCATTGCTGGTATTGCTGGGGTTATTTGGCATCTTTGAGGGCATGCAGGGTGTGGTGTTTAACTTCCTTACATCTAAAGTGATTCCCGTTTCAAAGCGAGGCCGATTGAGCGGCATACGTAACTTCTTGGCCGGCGGCGTTGCGGCAATGGTCGCGTGGGTTGGTGGTGAATACCTGCTCGGAGATACGCCGGATCAGATTGGTTATTCGTGGATATTCCTATTAGCATTTTGTTTAACAAGTTGCGGCTTGTTGATGCTGCTGATGCTCAGAGAACCCGAGCCGCCAACGGTAAGGGACAAATTGGGTTTTCGAGATCGACTTTCTGAAATTCCCGCTCTGTTGCGAAGTGACCCAGCTTTTACGCGCTACTTTCTAGCGCGCACGATGGCAACAATGGGTCGCATGGCGATGCCGTTTTATATTCTTTATGCGGGTCAAACTATGGACTTGACCGGCCAAACACTGGGTGTTATTACCTTTGCGTTCACCATCTCGGCGACAGTATCGAACCTTATCTGGGGTTTTATCGCTGATCGGAAGGGTTTTCGTGCCGCCTATTTATTGTCGATATTACTGTGGGTGCTATCAACAATATTGTTGATGTTTGCCGATGGTTTAGTTGCCACAGTCGTCGTATTCGTTGGCATAGGCGCGGCCTCACAGGGTTTCAGGGTCGCCTCCATGATGCTCACGCTGGAGTTTGGTAGCCGAGACGATCTGCCCATACGCATTGCTATTGCCAATACCGCGTCTGAAATTGCGGGTACTTTGGGACCACTATCCGGCGGGATCATCGCGGCGATTTGGGGTTATGAGTCTGTCTTTATCTTGTCGATCACTTTTCTTCTCATTGGCGGCACAATCGTTAAATTATTTGTCCCTGAGCCACGACACGCTAAGATCAGTTTTGGTGACTAACGGCGACCCAAAAGCCTGCTGCCGTTGTGACGAACAGCTTCGCATTGTTTGAATCACGCTACAGTTAAGGTAATATGCTGGCCCTAGCTAGGTTCAGTGTAAAGAGTACCCAAGTGCAGAGTAAATTGGTTTCAAATGTGATCTTACGGCGAGCGGCAACCGATGCTGCGGCGCTGGCGTGGATCGCAATTGTGGCGACCTCCGCAGCCATAGGCTAAATTGAATTAGAGTGCCGGGTCCGCACTCAAGGTGTGGCCCCGGCTTTTTTTTGTCTCAAGGTTTTAGTTTAAGAAAAGGAACAAGACAGTGTCAGAGATGGACGATTTCCCCAGAATAAAGCGGCTGCCGCCCTATATCTTCAGTATCACCGATGCGCTGAAGAAGGATGCGCGAGCGAGGGGAGAAGACATCATCGATTTTGGAATGGGTAATCCAGACCAAGAAACGCCACCGCACATTGTCGACAAGTTGATTGAGACGGTAAAGCGCGGTGATACGCATCGTTATTCTCAATCAAAGGGCATTCCTCGGCTGAGACGCGCGATCACGCAATGGTACAAGGATCGTTTCGACGTTGAGCTTGATGCGGAGACTGAAACCATTGTGACGTTGGGTTCAAAGGAAGGTATTGCACATTTGGCTCTGGCGATTCTCGGGCCGGGTGACACAGTACTGGTACCGAACCCTTCTTACCCGATTCATCCCTATGGGTTTGTTATAGCAGGGGCGGAAGTACGACATGTACCACTTACTAGTGATACCGACTTTTTCTCTGAACTAGAAACAGCGATTACTAACACTTGGCCTAAGCCAAAGGCCTTGGTCATTAACTTCCCCGGCAATCCTACGACTCAATGTGTTGAGCTGGATTTCTTTGAGAAGGTTATTGCGATTGCGAAAGAACACAAGATTTGGGTGATTCAAGATTTAGCCTATGCGGATATCGTTTTTGATGGCTATGTTGCGCCCTCAATTTTACAGGTGCCGGGCGCTAAGGATATCGCCGTTGAATTCTACTCAATGTCAAAGAGCTACAATATGCCTGGCTGGCGGGTTGGATTTTGCGTTGGTAATAAGACGCTTGTGGGCGCGTTAACAAAAATAAAATCGTATCTAGACTATGGCATGTTCACGCCGATTCAGGTTGCCGCCATTGCCGCCTTAGAGGGCGATCAAACCTGCGTCACCGAAATCAGGGACATGTATAAGCGTCGGCGCGATGTGCTTTGTGAAGGTTTGAATTCAGCGGGCTGGGAAGTTGAGAAACCTAAAGCGACGATGTTTGTTTGGGCAAAAATTCCGCCCCAGTTTTTACATATGGGTTCATTGGAATTCAGCAAGTTCCTGCTAAAAGAAGCCAAGGTGGCGGTATCACCGGGTATTGGTTTCGGCCAGTATGGGGACGACCATGTTCGGTTTGCGCTTATTGAAAATGAACATCGTACTCGGCAGGCCATTCGCGGCGTCAAACAAATGTTCAAGAATGCTGTCAGCAGCGACTAAGGGGTAGAGTTTGAACGGATCTAGTCAGCAAAAAGCACAATTGGGTGTTGGTATCTGTGGGCTTGGCACAGTAGGTTCCGGCGCGTTCAACCTGCTGGCGAATAACGAAGCAGAGATCTCCCGTAAAACGAACCGTCATGTAAAAGTGGTTCAGGTTGGCTGCCGTCGCGATCACACTGACTGCGATTTGAGCGACGTTGATGTCACGCGAGACATCTTTGATGTGGTTAAAAACCCTGCGGTAGATATCGTACTTGAGCTAATAGGCGGCACCGATATCGCGATGGAACTTGTCATCGCCGCGATCGAAAATAAGAAGCATGTTGTGACCGCGAACAAGGCGCTCATCGCCTTGCATGGTGAGAAGTTGTTCCAGATGGCTGCCGACGCTGGCGTTTGCTTGAAATATGAAGCAGCGATTGCGGGCGGTATTCCCATTGTTAAAGCCATACGAGAAGGTCTTGCGGGGAATGATATTGAATTCGTTGCCGGCATTATTAACGGCACCACAAATTTTATTTTGACGGAAATGGAATCAGCCGGTAATCGTGACTTTGCCGATGTTCTCGCTGAAGCGCAGGCATTGGGTTACGCAGAAGCGGACCCGACCTTTGATATTGAGGGTATCGACGCGGCGCATAAACTGACCATACTTTCCTCTATTGCATTCGGCGTGCCGCTGCAATTTGATGCCATGTACACCGAAGGTATATCTAAGATTACGGTTGAGGATATTCGGTACGCATCAGAGCTTGGGTTCAAGATTAAACATTTAGGTATTACAACCAAAACCGATAAAGGCATTGGTCTTCGGGTGCATCCAACCTTAATTCAAAAGGACAAGATGTTGGCGCAGGTTAATGGCGTAATGAACGCCGTGCTAGTCGGCAGTGATGCCGCTGGCGAAACGATGTATTACGGAGCCGGCGCTGGCGCTGGACCAACTGCCTCTTCTGTCATCGCTGACGTTATTGATGTGGTGCGAGCAGGCAATGCGATCCCAGACATGGGGTTTCTGCAAGATGAGCTGCTCAACTCGCCCGTGTTGGCGATTGAAGATGTTGAATCCGCCTATTATCTAAGGTTAAGTGCGCTGGATAAACCGGGTGTGATGGCGCAAATTTCCAGCATCCTTGGGCGTCACAATATCAGTATCGAGTCCTTGATCCAGAAAGATTTACATGATGGCCAAGTGCCCGTTGTTATCGTCACAGACAGCGTGATTGAAAAATCAATGAACGCCGCGATCGTTGAGCTGGAATCACTCGATCAAGTGGAAGACTCGGTCACACGTATTAGAGTCGAGTCCTTCTGAGTGAGGCAATGGGTTTGTTTGAGTACGCGACAGAATGTGATGAGCAGACATGCCTAAAGCGATAAAAAGGCGCGTAGCGGGGAGTCCGATCGAAGGTTTGTCACCATTGATGTCTCGGCTTTATGCCAATCGTGGTGTCACGCATGCTAGCGAAGTGGACTACTCTCTCAAGCATATGCTGTCGCCTGATGGGCTGCGGGGCATCGACACTGCCGCAGAATTGCTTGCCGACGCAATCCAGAATCAACGACACATCATGATCGTGGGTGATTTTGATGCCGATGGTGCAACAAGTTGTGCTTTGTTGGTGCAAGGTTTTCGAGATCTTCGTGCAGGCCCCGTCAGTTATCTGGTACCGAATAGATTCGACTATGGATACGGACTGACACCGGAGATCGTCGATGTTGCTAATTTGCAATCGCCTGACCTGATTGTCACCGTCGATAACGGTATCTCCAGCATTGACGGTGTTGCTCATGCTACCAGTTTAGGTATTAAAACGATCATCACTGATCACCATCTGCCTGGCCATCAACTACCTGATGCAGCGGCGATCGTGAACCCCAATCAACCGCACTGCGAATTCCAAAGTAAGAACCTCGCCGGTGTCGGTGTTAGCTTTTATTTGTTATCAGCTGTTAGAAAACAATTGCGCCAAAGCAACTGGTTCGCAGAGCAAGCGGAACCGAATTTGGCGCAATATCTCGACCTCGTTGCATTGGGTACGATTGCCGACGTTGTCCCCATGGATTACAACAATCGAATACTCGTTAATGAAGGTTTGCGTCGCATGCGCGCTGGCCGTATACGACCAGGCTTGGCCGCGCTGCTGCGGATTTCTGGTACGCGCATTGAGACGGTCGCATCGATGGACTTGGGTTTTGGCGTAGCGCCGAGACTCAACGCCGCCGGGCGACTTGAAGATATCTCCCTGGGTATCGATTGTTTGCTGGCGCAAGACGATAACAAAGCAGGCGACTTAGCAACGCAGTTAGATCAACTCAATCTTGAACGTCGCGATATCGAAAAAGAAATGAAACAGCAGGCGCTCGCATCGCTTGGTTCATTAGAAAAATTCACAACGCCTAATGCATTGATGGGTGTCTGCCTACACGAAGCTGAGTGGCACCAAGGTGTCGTTGGTATTGTTGCCTCACGTATTAAAGACAAAATTCATCGACCTGTTATTGCCTTTGCCAGTAGCGGACCGAATGAGTTGAAAGGTTCTGCGCGTTCAATCAAGGGTTTACACATCCGCGATGCGCTGGATGCGATTGCATCGCAAAACCCTGGGCTGATCGAGAAGTTCGGCGGCCATGCCATGGCAGCAGGTCTCACCCTTGCCGAAGATAAGTTTGATACCTTCGCCAAGGCATTTGATCTTGAGGCAAGACGATGGTTGCAGGAAGAAGATTTAGCGCCGGTCATTTTGAGCGATGGGCCGATTGGCGAAGACTTCACCGTTGAGTTAGCGCGCGAACTTGCGCAAAGCTCACCCTGGGGGCAGGGTTTCCCTGATCCAATGTTTGACGATGAATTCGAAATTTTGGATCAACGCATTGTCGGCGGTAGCCATCTGAAATTGAAGTTGGCGAAAGTTGAAAATGGCCAGGTCATCGATGCGATTGCTTTCAATCAAGGTCAGCTGCTTGAAAGCCGCTATCAAACCCTTGCCTACCGCACGGATGTGAATGAATTTCGTGGCATGATCACGGTGCAGTTGATCGTTGAGCCAAAATAAATTCATTTCGGCATTTTGTTGAGTCAGAATCAAACTCGCGCGAGTTGCCCCTTCAAAAAAGGTTTGTAAACCAAGGCCCGCGTTAGGCCGTTTTTCTCGAACGCGACGGTCACGATTTAGTTCAAATGCTCTGGCTTGTTACAAATCGCGATTGAATCCATTTTTTGCGTCACTAAAAAAATCTTCACGTACGCTCTAGACGGCACGATAGGCTCGACAAAGTTCGCGCCAGATCGCACTGCAGCCGCTGAAGCTATTTACGCAAAACTTGAAATGGACTCCGACAACGCGCTGACGAGTGTGTCAATTTCATCGTTGGTAATGTTGAGTGGTGGTGACACGGCGAGTGTGCCGATGCTGGCGAGTGGTCGCACAATGACACCTTTTTCTCGCATCAATGCGGTTATCTTTGCGGGTAGTGCGTCGGCCTGATCTGGCGTTTGTCGGCTGGCTTTATCGGTGACGAGTTGAATGCCCGCGATGAGGCCTTGACCACGTACCTCACCGACATTCGGCAGATTCATTAATGATTGCAGTTGTTCGTGTAAATACTTGCCAGATACCTTGGCTTTTTCGATCAGATTTTCACGTTCCATTATTTCTATGTTCGCAAGCGCCACAGCGGCACCAACAGGGTGGCCACTGTAGGTATAACCGTGCATAAATGCGCCGATTTGTTCAGAACCGAGTTTAAGCACCTCCCAAATTTCATCTGTAAGGAAAGCAGCGGACAGTGGGAAGTATCCGCTTGTGAGGCCCTTTGCGGAGGCGATCATATCTGGCTCAATGCCGAATTCGGTCGAACCAAACCAGGCGCCTAGGCGACCGTAGCCGCAAATCACTTCATCGGCGACAAACAGAATGTCATGTTGTTTGAGTAGCTTGCCGAGTCTTGGATAGTAGTCTTGTGGTGGCACAATGATGCCGCCGGCGCCCATGATGGGTTCGGCAAAGAATGCGGCAAGTGTGTCTGCACCTTCACGCTCGATCATCGCTTCAATGTTATTGATCAATCGGTCACAAAATTGTTCTTCTGTTTCGTCATCGATTGCTTGGCTGTAATAGTGCGGGCAGTCGACACGCACAACAAAGTCTAGCGGGATCGGGAATTCTTTATGGAAGCCTGTTAATCCGGTCAGACTAGCGGTGCTGATGGAGGTGCCGTGATACGCCTGGTCTCTGGCGATGATCTTGGTCTTTTTGTTATTGCCTTTAAGCGCATGGTAGTGCCAGGCAATTTTAATCAGGGTGTCGTTACAGTCACTGCCGGAGGTGCCGAAAAAAACCTTGCCCATATTATTGGGTGTCAGTTGCAGTAGTTTGTCGGCAAGTTCAACCTGCCAGGGATTCGAGGCATTCGTAAAGCTGTGGTAAAAGCCTAGTTGATTCGACGCAACTTTCATGGCCTCACCAAGTTCATCGCGACCATAACCGACGTTCACACACCACAGACCTGCCATTGCATCAAGTAATTGCCTGCCCTCGGCGTCGACGACATGTCGCCCTTGTGCGCCAACAACCATCTTTGGACCGTTCTCAATAAGGTCGGTAATCGATGAAGAGGGGTGCAGTAAGACTTCTGCATCCCTTTTGATGAGTTGATCGATGTTCTTGTTGATGTTTTTGCCAAGGTTCTGAGACATCTTTACCTCATGTTAAGTCGCTTATCCGTTGTTATGAGTCTACCGCTACCTGTCGGGGCTTGGAAGTGGTGGGTTAGCTCGCCCAAAGTTGCTCATAAAGCGTCACAATTTCTTCATTTGACGGCACCCGTGGATTATTGGCGGGTGACCCCGATGCCGTGGCCTGTTCAGCCATGGTATGTCGAACCTGAAAGAAAGCATTTTTGTCGATACCAAAAGCGGCCGGCGTTGGTACCTGTAGTTCGTCATTGATGGCGATAAGCTCATCCATCAATTTTGTGTTTGCGACCTGATCGGAGTCCGCCGCAGTGGCTATTTGCATTGCCCTGGCGCAATCCGCGTACCGTGCGACAGCGCTTGGAATAGAAAAAGCGGTGACTGCCGGTAATAGCATGGCGTTCGAGAGACCGTGGGGCACATGAAAGAATGCACCTATAGGCCTGCTCATACCGTGTACAAGCGCGACGGAGGCATTGCTGAAGGCTATGCCGGCCAGCGTGGCGCCTAACATCATTGCCTCTCTGGCGGCCTTGTCCTCGCCATCGTGGTAGGCCCGCCGCAGATTTGGCGCAAGTAATCCCATTGCCTGAATCGCCTGACTGTCAGAGTAGGCATTCGCTTTCTTGGAAACATACGCTTCCATCGCATGGGTCAATGCATCGATGCCTGTGTCAGCGGTTGTTCTGGGTGGCAGGCTAAGGGTCAACTCAAAATCGACCAGTGCAGCAGTTGGCATGAAACCCATGCCCATGCAGAGCATTTTCTCGTCACTCGTCTCATCGGTAATGATCGTGACCCGGGTGGCTTCTGAGCCTGTGCCCGCTGTCGTCGGAATAGCAATGATGGGTAGACCGGGCTCGTTGACGATGCGGGGCACCATATAGTCCCGCATGCTGCCACCATGTTTGCCGAGTATTGATATCGCTTTAGCGCTATCGATGGGGCTGCCGCCACCGATAGCAATAATCGCGTCAAAGTTACCCTGTTTGACCTTCTCAACGCCGCCGAGGATAGATGACTCAGTTGGCTCAGGTACGGTGTCGTCATAGACTTCGCTGCGCTCAAGGTGCGCCTGTATTTTGGCCACATAGCCCAACTGCACCATCATTTTGTCGGTCACAATCAGTGGGTTGGAGCAGCCGAGGCTTGCGAGGATCTTGCCAATTTCTTTGGAAGCACCTGCGCCTATCTGCAAGATTCGGGGGAGAACAATTTGGCTGCTCATTGAATTTTCCTGATCGTTAAGATAATCAGAATACTACCATGGTCAATCAGTCGGACTCATCTAATCTATTTGGATGCCAGAGTCCGTCTCGAGTAAATAGTCTAAGGTTCGATTTTTTGTTGAGCGGCATTTTTCAGCTTCGAGTGGGTCAAATTCGGGCGTACAATTTCGTTTTTAACGTGGAAACCTGGCTATAGACCCATCTACATAAATCGCTTAGATTAAAAGGCCGCAGTTTTTTCATGTTTTAGCGTCGTTTTCTAACGGCTATAGCTGCATGCGGTATTCTTTGGCCAGACAGCCATTACTATCAGAACTTGTTTTTAACGTTAGTTTTTGTGAGGCCCTGTAACGGCTTTAGTACCTGCGAGGCATAACTATGATTACTGTATTTACAGCGAAGAAAATCATTACGATGAACCCTTCTTGGCCAGATGGCACAGCCATCGCTGTGCGAGAAGGCTTGATTCTAGAAGTCGGCACACTCGACACGCTGGCACCTTGGCTGGCTGGCAAAAAGCTTGGCGTTGACTACGAGATAGACGATCAGTTCGAACAGCACGTTATGATGCCGGGGCTTATTGATCCGCATCTTCATCCGATGATGGCCGCAGTTTTGTTGCCGATGAAATTTATCACTGCGATGAAGTGGTCATTTCCATGGGACGTTGCGCCTGCGACCACAACGCCACAGGCCTATGAGCAAGCATTGATTGATGCGGCTGCTGAATCAGATGCGAGTGAACCTTTTTTTACTTGGGGTTACCACTCTCATTGGCACGGTGAGATGAATCGCACGTTGCTTGATGGCATATTTGGAGATCGTCCAGCGGTGGTTTGGCAACGCTCCTTTCATGAAGTGTATCTGAACAGCGCCATGATTAAGTTGTTGGCTATGGACGAGGAAAAAGCACGCAGCCGGCCGCAAATTGATATTGATGCTGGCCACTTTTATGAAAATGGTTTGGGCTATGCGATTCGACATCTTAACTCGATCATTATGTCGGCCGAATGGATTGAAAAAGGCTTACAACGGCTTGGCAAGGTCGTCCATTTTGGCGGCCAAACGACGGTCGGTGACATGGCGGTCGGTCTGTTTGATTTTGATCGAGAGTGGCGCAACGTCGAGGAAATTCTTGATATACCGCAGGCGCCTTATCGGGTTATTTGTGTGCCACATGTCGTCGCGGTCAATGCCATGCAGGGCGATCCAGACAAGGGGCTCGCGTTTATAGACGCATTGCAGGCGCGTAGTAAGCCGAACTTCAGGTTCACTAATAAAGTTAAATTATTCACTGACGGTGCGTTTTTCTCTCAGCTGGCGATGCTTTCGGAGCCGAGCTATATCGATGGTCATCACGGTGAATGGTTGACGGTGCCCGAAGACTACGAGTCCTTGGCTCGTCTTTATTGGCAAAACGGTTATCAGATCCATGTTCACTGTACGGGTGATCTTGGCTTGGAGTTAGCGCTCGATACGCTAGAGAAGCTGCAATGGGAGCGGCCTCGGTTCAATCACGGTTACACCATCGAACATTTTGGGTTCAGTACGCCGGAGCAAGTGCAACGTATCAAAGCGCTGGGCGCGCAGGTTTCAGCAAATGTGTATTACTTACATGAACTCAGCGCAGCCTACAGTGAAAAGGGTGTCGGTATTGAGCGTTCGTCACAAATGGCAAGGGTTGGTGATTGCGTCCGTCATGATATTCGTGTTGCGTTTCATTCTGATTTTCCGATGGCGCCTGCCATGCCGCTTCATAGTGCTTGGGTGGCTTGCACACGGGAAAATTGCGACGGAAAAGTTGTATCGCCGAACGAGAGATTATCGTTAGATGCAGCCTTGCGAGCGATTACCATCGACGCTGCAGCGACGCTGGGTATCGAGGCAGAAACCGGCAGCCTTCGTTCTGGTAAAAAAGCCGATTTTGCAATTATGGATCTCGACCCCTATGAGGTTGGCGCCGCGAGACTAAAAGAGATTCAAATATTGGCGACCGTTTTTGAAGGCGTCGTTCACAAAATATGAATGATGCGGATGATGATTTAGTGCAGCGTGTTATTCATTTTCACTGAAAGTAATCGTGTTAGAGAATGGCGCTGTGACGGCGAAGAAAGTGCCCGAAGTAACGATTGTAATGAAGCGCATAAAACTAACCTTGGGTACTCTACAGTGCGCTTTCTTGCATTTTGTTCTTTATGAACGTGTCCCACGTGGGATAGTCAGCGATAGCCCAGACAGAATTAATAGACTCGGTCACGTGACCCTCGCTCCAGCGTAGATTTTTATAGGCATAAAGTGAGAAGAACGCGGATGCACGAAAGTTGGCTGCACAATGGACGATGACCTTTTGTGTTGGATCGCTGCTTGTGATGGCTTTTTTATAACTATCCATAATTTTTGCGAATTTTGCATAATCTTTTGCGGTTGGGTTTTCCCAATCGACTTGGATGTTGTGGTAGCTCAATCCCTGCTCTTTTACAATTTTCTTCTCATTTGCGATGGCATTGTCGTTCTTCTTGGGGAGTAAATTGATGACGGCAATGTAGCCCTCTGCCTTCAAGTTGGTCAGTTGATTTTCGTTAATCACGCCAGATGTGTGTACCTGAGGGGTAGGACGACGGAAATTGTAGGCATCTTCGACGCGATTCTTGATCGAGTCTGGCTGCGCCGAGGCAGCGTTCTGAGCCTGAACAAGTGTTGTCGCCGTCAAGACCATCAAGCTGATGAATGTGAGAGTAAGTTTTTTCATATGTGTTCTCGCTTGAAACTTAAGGTCAAAGCACGCGTTCTGCCATACACAATAACAAACATAGCTTGGTCGTTAGCTTTTTGCCATCGGCGCCTTGCAACAGGTTATAGGCCCAGATGCTGCTTTGCGATATCGAAAATATCAGTCTGGCTAATGTAGGTATCGATCTTACCTATCGCAACATCGTTAGCATAGAGGGGCACGGCAGCGCCTGTATGTTCTTCCGCAAAGAAATCATTGGTCGCGTAGTTTACGCCCATCAATCCGCCCTCTGGTGTGATAATTCGCACCATGCTGCCGGGGCTATAAACGGGAATGTCCAAACCTGAGAACATGCTTGATTCTGGTACCAGTTGAGCCGCTTGGGCATGATCAGCCGTGACTAAAATGAGTGTGCCGGGGTGTTGGTCGGCAAACTTTAAGGCATAGGCGACAGTCTCATCGAGTTGGTCGAGCTCGCCGATTGATCCGCAGGGGTTACGCGCATGAGATTGCTTGTCAATCGATGCCGATTCGATCATAAGGAAGAAGCCCTTATCATTATCGGTGGAAAGCAGTTCAATTGCCTTGCTGGACATAGAAAGCAAACTGGGTGTGTCTGCGGCATCAGGGTTAGTCTCGCAAGTCATAGGTTCGGGTAGATCGACCTCCCCAAGGGACCAATGCACGCTATTAAGTAAGCTGGGCTCAGGCTTCTCAGCTATGCGTCCGTCTTCACCTCTAAGTTTGGTTGCCAAATGCTTGTCAGCAAACAGGCCCAATACTTTACCTGCGGTGGTTACATTGTTTAGATCTTGCTTTGTTTTAAGAATTGTAAAGCCGTTTGCGATCGCGCTGTCGAGTACGCTAGTTGAACCGCCTTCAACAGTGGGGGTGAAGTTTTCCATGCCGCCGCCGAAAATAACGTCAACATTGGAGACAGCGAGCTGTTCAGAGATAGAACCAGGACCGCCGTTTGCTTTTAAGTCCTGCGGGCAGCTGAAGCGTTCTGTGACCATTTTCTCTGGGTTTTCGCAGAATCGGTATTGAATATGGGATGCGAAAACAGCCGGGGTTGCATCCGTGACCGAGGAGGTGCTGACAATACCCGTTTTGAATCCTGATTTGTGCGCCATCTCAACGATGGTCTCGATATCAATATCGCTCTTTGCCGTCGTGGCGATTCTTGCCCGACTGGTTGCCTGTCCCGTCGACATCGACGTGCCGCTGCAGGCTGAGTCGGCGACGTAAATGTACTCATCAGGCGCTTGCTCCGACACTGTTAATACAGCCACAGAGCTGCGAACGGGCATGTCATCTAGGGTGAGGCGACCGGCGGCGCCCTTTAAATAGTTTCGCGCAATGGTAATTTGATGGTCATCCATGCCGTCCCCGATGATCAGGATGACATTCTTGGCAGGGTTTGGGTTGCTGGCGGTAACGTCCTCGGCAAAGGCGCTAGCAGACAAAAAAGTAGTGCCTACCGTAAAGGATATTAGGGCAATAGATCGTAGCGCAGACAAGATTGGACGTAGCGTAAGCAAGTGTTTAATCCCTTTGGGTTATTGATGGTGGCTGGTCGCGCAAGATTAGCATAATTACTGGCTTGGATTCAGGCCTGACAGATGTCGCTTGATAGGTCGTATCGAATCCTAAATCTGAGCCGCAAAGGTGAAAAAATTGTAAGTAATTCAACGATTTCGGACGACTTTGGTTGTAATCGGGCAACAGGCCAGTATACTCGCCGCCCTGCCCAATGAATGTGCCCCGCACCAGCCTCCCTATGTCAAAATCTAAATCAAACGATGCATCTGAACAGCCAGTAGAGGAAGTCGTTGAAACGATCGGCTTCCGAGATCTCGGTCTCGCTGCGCCACTAATGAAAGCACTCGACGAGGTTGGGTACGAAACACCTTCGCCGATTCAAGCGCTGACCATCCCGCATTTGCTGGAAGGACTGGATGTTTTGGGTCATGCACCGACCGGAACCGGTAAAACGGCGGCATTTGCGTTGCCCTTATTGTCGCGTCTGGATTTAAAAGCAAAGGGTGTACAGATACTCGTTCTGGCACCAACGCGTGAGTTGGCGATTCAAGTATCCGAAGCATTTCAACGTTATGCCTCTCGCATGAAAGACTTCCGTATTTTGCCCATCTACGGTGGTCAAGATTATAGCGGTCAGATTCGTCAATTACGTCGTGGTGTACACGCGGTTGTTGGCACCCCGGGTCGCGTAATGGATCATATGCGTCGTGGCACGCTGGTCTTGTCAGATGTTAAAGCGATGGTGCTCGATGAAGCGGACGAAATGCTGCGCATGGGCTTCCATGAAGATGTCGAGTGGATTTTGGAGCAAATGCCGAAAGAAAAACAAATGGCGTTATTTTCCGCGACCATGCCCAAACAAGTTTTGAAGATTGCACGTAAGTTCCAAGACAATCCTAAAGAAATTACGATTGAATCGAAAACAAAGACGGCATCAACGATCCGACAACGTTTTTGGTCCGTCAGTCAGTCACATAAACTTGATGCATTGACCCGTATTTTGGAAGTTGAACCCTTCGAAGGCATTATTGTCTTTGTTCGCACCAAGACTGCGACGGGTGAGTTAGCAGAAAAACTGTCAGCGCGTGGCTACGCCGCCGCGGCAATCAACGGCGACCTGGTGCAGAAGCAGCGAGAAAAAACCATTCAGGGTTTGAAGCAAGGTAAGTTAGATATCTTGGTTGCCACCGACGTTGCAGCCAGAGGGCTGGATGTCGACCGTATCAGCCACGTTATTAACTATGATATTCCTAACGATACGGAATCCTATATTCACCGAATCGGTCGAACCGGTCGAGCAGGGCGTACCGGCGAAGCAATAGTATTTGTCGCGCCAAGAGAAAAAAGAATGTTGTCTGCGATTGAGCGGGCCACAGGTCAAAAAATCGAACCGATGAAGTTGCCCAGTACGGAGATGGTTAATAACAAGCGCATCTCTGACTTCAAGCAATCGATTTCCGATGTGCTGGCAGCGGGCGACCTTGAGTTTATGCAGGGTGTGATCGACCAATACGTCTTAGAGCACGATATTCCTGCGATTGAAGTGGCCGCGGCGCTTGCTAAAATGTCCGTAGCCGATCGTCCTTTGCTTGTTAAGGATATTCCGACAGTCGTTGAAAGAGGACCAAGCCGGGATAGTCGATCAGCCGATGGTGCTAACAACCGAGGTGATTCATCTCGTCGTAAGCCTCAAAAACCACGTCGACGTGACGGTTCTGTGCCTGAAGGTATGGAACGGTTCCGTATTTCAGTCGGTTCGAACCATGATGTCAAACCAGGCAATATTGTTGGTGCAATCGCCAATGAAGCCGGTTTGGATGCTGAACACATTGGGCACGTAAACATCATGGAAGACTACAGTTTAGTTGATCTACCGGCTGGCATGCCAAAGGATGTCTTCACGGATCTGAAGAAAGCTTGGGTTTGTGGACAACGTCTAGGTATTACAAAGGCCAAAGCTGAGCCAGAGCAGCAAGGCAGCTCTGAGGAAGAACCTGCACGCCGCAAAAAGCCAGCGACAGATAGGTCTTCGTCAACGAGATCATCAGCGGATAGAAAACCTCGATCCAGTGCTGGCAAGTCCGGTGAGAGGAAACGAAAGCCCGCTAAGCCTCGTTAAGCGAGTTTAGGCCGCACAGGTTTCAATTTTATCAAGCGATCCTTATTCCAAGGCGCTTGATGAACTTGCTGTTTTGCCGACCGTTTCGATTCGATTACCAAAGCCCTTGTTACCATCCTCAATGTGTTAATCCCGTGCCAAGCGACCTAAATAGTGCTTGAGCTCACCCGTCGATTAACTATTCACCGATTCGCACCATTCCAATTTAGATAATTAATGCCCTTGTTATCGACTGGTAAGGAATTCAATTTGCCTATATAACTATTCATCCAAGCTAAAGTTCATTTAGGAGGGATAGACAGATGTCGCAGTCGCTTAACAGCAATGATTCAATGACCGAGCAAGGTACCTCGATAACACGATCGGTAGATGTGGCAATTGTGGGGGCTGGATTCGCCGGGCTGTATCTACTGCAAAAGTTTCGCCAGATGGGCTTATCTGCACAGGTGTTTGAAGCCGGTGATGGTGTCGGTGGAACCTGGTATTGGAATCGTTATCCTGGTGCTCGCTGTGATGCCGAGAGCATGGCTTACTCTTATTCCTTCTCCCCGGAACTTGAACAGGAGTGGGAATGGACTGAGCGTTATGCAACGCAAGCTGAGATTTTGCGTTATATCAACCATGTCGCCGATCGTTTCGAGCTTTGGTCTGATATCAAATTGGAAACCCGGGTGACCCATGTCAACTATTCCGATGAGTCGCATCGCTGGTCCGTCAAAACCGACAAGGGTGATGAGGTGGATGCGCAATTTTGCATTATGGCGACCGGTTGCCTTTCTACACCGCAAATTCCAAATATCACGAATCTTAATGACTTCGCTGGACCGACCTACTACGCCAGCCAATGGCCCCATGAAGGTGTCGACTTTACCGATAAGACGGTGGGTATTGTCGGCACAGGTTCTTCAGCGATTCAGGCGATTCCTGTTATTGCGCAGCAGGCGAAACATTTAACGGTTTTTCAGCGCACGCCAAATTTCAGCGTACCTGCTAATAATGCACCGCTTGATCCGAAGTGGGTCGAAGGTTACAAGAAAAACTATCCTGACCATCGAGAAGATTATCGTTTAGACCGTGTTTCCAGTTTCGGTGATCTGATGATCCCGGACGAATACCGAGGTATGTCAGAAACAATGATTACCAGTGTGCCAATAGAAGAGGCGCGCGAAACAATGGAACGTTATTGGCAATTTGGCGGGGCTAAATTTATTGGTGCGTTTATCGACACCATGGTCAGCGAAGAGGCCAATGCGATTGTGGCGGATTTTGTTCGCGAAAAAATACGTCAGACTGTTGATGATCCAGCGGTTGCAGACCTGCTAAGCCCAATGACTTATCCCATCGGAACAAAACGTATCTGCGTAGATTCTAACTATTTCGAGACATTCAATCGAGCAAATGTGAGCATAGTTGATGTCGCCACCAATCCAATTGAGACGGTGACAGCAAATGGACTGAGAACGACTGCCGATGAATATGAGTTCGATATATTGGTGTTGGCGACTGGCTTCGATGCGATGACAGGGAGTCTGTTGAAAATGAACATTACCGGTGTTGATGGTCTGTCCTTGAAAGATAAATGGGCAGAAGGGCCTAAATCCTATTTGGGCTTAGGTGTGCATGGATTCCCAAATATGTTCACCATTACGGGCCCCGGTAGCCCTTCGGTTCTCAGTAATATGATTGTGTCCATTGAGCAGCACATTGAGTGGATTTGCGAGTTCATCGCATCAATGCGCGATAATGGTACAGATTACTTTGAAGTAGATTCGGCGGCGGAAGAGCAGTGGGTAGAGCATGTTAATGAAGTAGCCGCTGCTACGCTTTTTCCAAAAGCGGGGTCTTGGTATATGGGCGCTAACATCCCGGGTAAGCCGCGTATTTTTATGCCTTACGCGGGTGGTGTAGCGCCTTATAGAGAGCTATGTGATGACGTCGCAGCGGATCATTATCGAGGCTTTAATATTGCTTGATGGGCTGCTGCACAAAAAAAAGAGAGGTTCAGTCGAAACTTAGGTCGTCGATTAAGGACGTTTTCGACTGCCTCGCATATACCAGGTGGGGATGATCGTTACAAAAAATACGATCGCAATCACCAAAAAGCCCTCCCGAAAAGCCATGGTTGATGCCTGCGATAGTATTGTCGACGACAAGAACGCGAAGGACGCAGGGAATTCCATAATAAAACCAAAGTGTTGCGCGAACATTCTATCCTGTATATTAATCAGCAGCTCAATGGTTGCCGGGCTCATCACTTGGGTCTCGTTGAACTGATGCGCATAGTTGTTGGTTCTATTGGATAAAAATATGGAGAGGTAATTAACACCAAACGCGCCACCTAATTGCCGTAAGAAATTTATGGCTGCCGATCCTTGACTAATTAGCGATGGCGGCAGTGAGTTTAATGATGCGACATTTAAACTAGGAAAGATTAATGCCAGCCCAATTCTGCCGATCAGTGCCCAGACCAAAATCGACGCATAGGCGGTATTTACGTCCACCGATCGCATGAGCCAACTCGAGAAAGCAAACAGCAATAGTCCACAAATAATGATGTAACGTGGTTCATAGCGATCACTTAGCGCCCCGGCGATCGGAAAGAAAACGGCCATCGCCAAACCCGCTGGCAGCATCAGTAAGCCAGAATCCGTTGGCATAATGCCCTGCAAGGTCTGCAAGAATAGAGGCAACAGATAGGTTGAACCATACAAGCCAAAGCCAACAATCAATGTAACGATCGCTGCGGCAAGAAATCGGCCATAGAGAAATATTTTTAACTCCAGTATTGGATTTTTAACCGTGTTCTCCCACCAGATAAACAACACGAAAGAAAACAGCGCCACGGCAAATAATGAAATGATATAGTCAGATTGCCATCCCTCTCTAACACCGCTGGACAGGGCGGCAAGTAATGTACTCAAAAAGATTGATGCCAATAAAAAACCAGCCCAGTCAAACTTTGGGATATCGGTTTTCGTTTTATCCCTGTCGGGCATAAAAATCATCGCCAGCGGGATTGTGATGATCGAAAAAGGTACGGCGACAAAAAACACGTATCGCCAGCCAAAATTATCAATCAAAATGCCGCCTAAAGTCGGTCCCAGTGCCGGCGCCAGTATGGTGCCAATACCAAAGATGCCCATCGCAAAGCCTCGTCTGTGCACTGGGAAAATTTGAAAGTTAATCACCATGGCCAGCGGGCTGATGATGCCGGCGGCAGCACCGGTTATAACCCGGGAGGCGATAAGCACTTCCTGATTCGGTGCGAGCCCTCCCATGATGGAGCCGAGTAGAAATATCGTCATGGCAATAACAAAGGTCAATCGTAGCCCGATAACGTCAATGCAATAGGACGTCATCAGCATGGTGACTGTGCCGGCGGCAAGAAAGCCGGTCGCTAGCCATTGGGCTTGATCCTGGCCAAGTCCAAAGGAGCCCATGACTTCAGGGATAGCGACATTGATAATGGTTGCGGGTAGAAGGGTGGCGAATGACGCCAGCATAGAGGTTGTGACCGCAAACCAAACATAACTGGGTCCAAAGGTTTCGAACATAGCGATGATAGGCGGGGTCGCTTCAATACCCTGTGGTATGCGAGCACTCATTACTGTTCAGCGATACCGTTCTCTGCAACAGGCCCGGCGTCGATCGCTAGCTCTACCATCATGCCTGGCCTTAGTCGCGAGTTTGATGTTTGTAGTTCAATTTGCACCTCAAGTCTTTGTGTCACCTTGGTGAAATTGCCACTGGGGTTTGGGCTTGGAAGTAGAGCGAACTGGCTCGTGGCTGCAGAACCAATATTGCGCACATAACCCGCGATGGGTTCATCGGGGTAGGCATCAACAGATACTTTTACCTGTGAGTTAAGGCCAAATCTGCGAATTTCGGTTTCCTTGACGTTCGCTTTTACCCAAATTTTCTTAGGATCATGCACCATCAACATACGTTGGCCGGGGTAAACATATTCGCCTTGATTGATAAACGTTTCATCAACCACACCTGTGATGGGACTTTTGATTGTGTGATCCCCTAATGTGTTGTTTAGGCGATCGCGCGCAAGCGACAATTCTGTCGATTCACTTTTCAAAATGTCCATGCGTTTGTTGATAACGTCCAGCTCTGACATGCCTGCTTGTGATAGCAGCAGCTCCGCACGCGCGACTTCAATCTCTGCCAAGCGTCGATTGTATGTTTGTGCTGCGCTGTCCAATGCAAGCTTACGAGCATCGTAATCACCTTCAGAAACCATATTCTGATCAAGCAGTGATTTAGCACGAACAAACTCTCGCTTCGCCTGCTGCAAGGTTACCTGTGATTCTGTTGAACTGGCGATTGCCGCGTTCAGACGCGATTGCTGCGCATCAATATGCGAGCTTACCTGTTTTTGTTTGAGGCTATATTCACTGTCTAAACGCGCTTGCTCGGCCGCAATGGTCATCAAGCTGGCATCAATTTCGTCGAGCTTCAATGCTGCGTCACGATTGTCGATCTGAACAAGTACATCGCCTTTGTTAACAAACTCGCCCTCAACAACTGGGAAATCGACCACCCAACCGGGAATACGACTGCTCACAGAAACCATGGTCGCTGTGATTCTCGCGTCGGTCACATGCACATATTGCGAGCGATCATAAAACCAAGCTGTTAAACCGATGCTCGACAACGTAAGAATCGAGATGGAGATAAGGCTGGTGACGTTTAGCTTTTTTGGTTCTTTCTCGTCTGTAGATTCATTCATTTGGCTGCGCCGACAGTATTTTTTCAAAGACCCTAATGCAGGTCTTAATGTCCTCATTGCTGACATCTTTCAGTACCGACTCCCGGGCTTGCTTCGACAGGACATCGAGTTGTTCGAACAATGCTTCAGACTTCTTTGTCAAATACAGTGTGTTGCTTCGACGATCATTGGGGTCTGTGCGACGTTCTATCAGAGATTTTTTTGCCAAATTATCCAGCAAGCGAACCAAGCTCGGGCTCTCGATGCCCATGGTCTTGGCCAATTCCTTCTGTTGTAAGCCGTTGCCCTCCTGACGTAAAAAGAACAGCGTGCGCCAGGTGGCATCGGTGATATCAAGTGGCTTGAACATATCATCCATCGCAAAACGCACTCGGTTGCGTGCATTGAACAGATGAGAGACGAACTGCTGTTTGAGATCTTTTGACATATTGACCGTGTTGAAATGATGACGTTGGTAGACTAAATAGTTAGAATTCAATTAATTAGCATACTAACTAGTTTCCGCCTCTTGATCCAAACAGTCAAGGGTTGCCTGAAAGGTGCGGTGTGGCCGATAGGTCAGCGGGGTAAGGGTGTGTTTTTGAATATTTATAGATGGCTTAAGTGGAACAAAAAGATGCCTCCGAGCGGAGGCATCCACAACTGCACGATCAATATCAGCTTTATTCGAACGTGATTAAGCCGCTTTTCCCATCAACATGTCAGCGAGTTTTGCCCGCTGATATTTAGCATCACCGTAGAGCACGTGATTGTGCATCTGTCGCTTGAAGAAAATATGAATGAAGCATTCCCATGTAAAGCCGATCCCGCCATGAAACTGTACCGAACGACTTGAGGAGAAAACCGCCATATCACTGGCCGAAGACTTTGCCATGCGCGCTAGACGCTCGGCCTGTTCAGGTTCGTTGTCGATTGCACAGGCAGCGTTATAGACCAATGATTTGGTCTGATCGACTGCTAGCATGACGTTCACTAAAGGATGCTTGACCGCTTGAAAGAAACCCAGCGGATGATCGAACTGAACCCGAACGGTTGCGTAGTCCGTTGTCGTTTGGAGTAACCATTCACCGCTACCGACAATATCGGCAGATATGATGCACAGGATTGCAGGTAGGGCTTCTGCTAGCGCTTTGTCGCCGGTTCCCGGCGCTGCAACTTCTATCGCTTCAACATTGTTAAAGACAATGTGCGCCTGATCACGGGTTAAGTCGATGATGCCATCAGCAATGATTTGAACCCCTGCCGCACTCGGATCGACAACGTACAGACCGACGCCCTTGTCCGTCGACGCAGAAACGACGAATCGTTCAACTTTCTTTGCATCTTGAACAAACCATGCTGTGCCGCTTAATTTACCATCGGTGACGGCGACGTCTGTATCTTGTGCTTCCCAACTGCCTTTTTGGTTTGTCATGGCCAGGGTAGCGGAAGTGCCTGTCGCGATATCCCCTAAGACCTTAGTGGCCGCATCTGATTTGCAGGCACGCAGAGCGAAGGTGGCATTAAACGTAGAGATCAACGGCGATGGGAATGCCGCTTTACCGGCTTCTTCTGCCAATGCAACCGCTGCCACGACGGGCATACCGATACCGCCGGCTTCTTCTGGTACACAAGCTGCTGTCCAGCCTAATTCACATATCTGGGACCAGAGATTTTTATCCCAAATGGATTCAATATCACGATAGATATCGTAGTTGTGTGCCACCTGAGAGTGGATCTTATCGGCGGAACAATTGTCGGCAAAAAATTTACGTGCCGAGTCCCTTAGCATTGTTTCATCTTCGCCGAAGCCAAAGTTTTTAGGTTGTGTCATCAATTTCTCCTTACTTCGATTTCGGCATGTTGAGTACACGCTCGCCGAGAATGTTACGTTGAACTTCGTTTGCGCCTGCTGCGATGGTGACGCCAAAACTGTTCATGTAGGCGAGTTGCCACTGACCACCCGCGACGGCTTTTTCGTCATTGACGTACAGTGTGCTGCTGGCGCCTTCAATTTCGTAAGCGAGCTGTGCGATGTCCTGACTCATTTCCGTCGCAACAAGCTTGAACTGCAGCGGCAGCCGCATCGGATGGTCATTTAGTTCTTTGACGCCTATGCGGCGTTGATTCTGTCGAAAACCTTCCTGCCTAATCATCAGTTCCATAATCGAATCACGAATTGCGCCGTCATCTGCGGCGGTCTTGCCATTGCGAAAGGACTGTTTAGCAAGGTCGATCAATGACATTGCATTGCCAATGCCGGCGCCTTTCTCTTTTTCCATTACCATGCCGCCAGCGGCAGGTGTCGTTAGTAGACCTGCGCCGCGTTCGTGAGCGAGGGTCGTCATGGCGACTTTCCAGCCAGCGCCCACTTCGTCTAGTCGATACTTATCTTCGACAACAAGATCTTCAAAAATCACCTCATTGAAGCCCGTCTCACCGGTCAGTTTAATCAGAGGATTAACCGTTACGCCCTTACCAATCATGGATTGAATAGGGACGACGAAGTAGGACAGGCCGTTATATTTGTCATCCTTGCTGGTGCGGCATAGCAGGATCATCCAATCGGCAAAGTGAGCCAGTGACGTCCATACCTTGTGACCATTGATTACCCAGGTGTCACCTTTTTTCTCCGCAAAAGTTTGCTGGTTTGCCAAGTCAGAACCTGCGCCGGGTTCACTGAAACCCTGACACCAAATATGTTCGCCAGAAAGAAGCTTGGGTAGAAGTTCCTGCTTCACGGCCTCCTGTGCATGGAAATAGACCGTCGGTGCAGCCATACCCAAACCAATGATGTTTGGGAAAAAAGGCGTTTTGGCTTTTTGCATTTCCTGGTTCGCAATCGCCTGACAACCGGTAAGTCCGCGACCACCGGTTTCCTTGCTGTAGTCAGTGCCGATCAAACCGGCGTCGTACGCTGATTGCTGCCACGTTTTCAGCCATTGCAGTGCCGCTGGATCACTAAGTTCCAGTGCGCCCTGCGGGATATGTACGGATGGTTGGCCGGGGTGGTTTTCGGCAAGCCATTGCTGGCAATGGGTTCGAAATTCCGCCTGTTCCGGTGTGTCCTGCTTTTCTGCATCGGACATGCTGTGTTGCTCCTGTTGCGTTAAAAACTTGTATATTCAATATTGACTGTCCCTACGCCTGTTGATGGTCGCTGGCGACCTAAATGCAGGTATAGTAAGGGGAGAAGTTGTACAGGAAGTCGTGCTCGGATAAAAGAGCAGGATTGGCCAGTTGAGGAGAAATTATGGCCGATTGGGTCGACAAGCATTTTGACATCCCGCGAGCGATGCAAACATCCGGTTACCGCCTGAGGATGTTGACGGTAAACGATCTGGTAAAGGACTACGATGCTGTGATGTCGAGTCAAACCGAACTGCAGGGCGTGTTCGGGCCCGAAAGTCATTGGCCCAAAGCCGACATGACGATGGAACAAGATCTTATTGATATTGGCTGGCATCAGAAAGAGTTTCAAAACAGATCTTCTTTCGCCTATACGATGATGAGTTTGGATGAAGTAACTTGTCTGGGATGTGTGTATATTTATCCGACATCGAAAGCAGATGTTGATGCTCAGGTGATCATGTGGGTCAGATCGGGCAGTGATTTAGATCAACAGCTCTATGAGGATGTGCGGCAATGGCTTGCTAATGCCTGGCCTTTTCGCAATGTCGTATACCCGGGGCGAATTATCAGCTGGTCTGATTGGCTCGTTCAGGATTGATGACGGTTCAGAGACTCACAGGCCGGTGTTTAATAACAACCATTTGGGCGACAGTAAGATCGACGCCCGCCAGTTGAATCAGTACTCGGCGTACTGAGCTGGATAAAGGGAGAGTAATCGTGACGAAAGTATCTACATTTTGTCGAGTATGTGAACCATCTTGTGCGCTCATCGCGGACGTTGAAGATAACCAAATCATTTCACTCAAGCCCGATAAGGATCATCCTGTTTCGAAAGGTTTTGCCTGTCATAAGGGACTTGCGACCTTGGAGTTGCACAACGATCCTGATCGGCTCGCCTTTCCTCAGAAGAAGGTTGGTGAAGGCTTCGAACGGATAAGTTGGGACGAGGCTGCTCAGGGCATTGCGTCGAGATTAGCTGAGATTAAGGAAAAGTATGGTGCTGGTGCGATTGCGTCCTATTCTGGTAACCCCCTGGCTTTCAACTCCCTTGCCGGTCCGGCGATCGGTTCATTTTTTATTAAGAACGAGATTCGGACTAACTTTAGTTCAGGTACACAGGATTGCGTCAATAAATTTGCCGGTAGTGAAGCTATTTTTGGTTCCTCAACTATCCATCCTGTGCCAGACATTGAACACACGGATTTTCTACTCGCGTTTGGTTCAAACCCGCGCATATCCCACATGAGCTTTTTGTCCATTGCGGACCCTGTCGCAAGCTTGCGTGCAGCGGAAGCGCGGGGCGCAAAACTTCGCTTTGTTGATCCCAGAGTCAATGAAACGATAAAGGGTCTTGGGGAGATTGTTCAGGTACACCCGGATACAGATGTTTATCTCATGGCGGCGATGTTGCATCACATGGATAGATCCGGTCAGTTCGATGAAGAGACTCTCGCCGCTCATGGCGACAATGTCGCGCAGCTTAGGGCGTTTGTTAGCGCTTATTCGCCAGAGCGCGTCGCTGATGTTGTGGGTGTTTCGGCGCAGGAAATTTGCACCTTGGCAGATGAGTTTGCGCAAGCTGATTCGGCCGCAGTTTATATGTCGACCGGGGTCAATATGGGGCGCCAGGGAACGATCGCGTATTGGTTGTTGTTTATGTTGAGCTTAGTCTCCGGCAACTTCGACAAACGTGGTGGCAACTATTACGCGGAAGGTTTCTACCCGGCTGCAAAAGCCGGTAAAGGCAACGGTGAAAGCCCGTTCTTCGACGGACCCTTTGGCGAAGTGCGTAAGATTCGAGGTTCACTGCCGGGAAATCTGATGGCGGATATGATTTTGGATGCTGACAAACCCATCAAAGCTATGGTCGTTATTTCGGGTAACCCGATACTCTCTGTTGGCGGTGGCGAAAGGCTTGAAGAGGCTTTTGCTTCGCTTGAGTTTTTGTTCGTGATTGATATCTATCCAAACGCAACGGCGGAGTTCGCTGACTATGTGTTGCCTGCGACCGATATGTTTGAAAGGCAAGACATCAACATTTGTGGTCTGGGCATGCAGAACCAACCTTTTGTTCAATACAGTGACATGATTGTGCCACCAAAAGATGAGCGCCGACCTGAATGGTGGTCACTGGGTCGAATCGAGCAAGCGCAAGGCTTCGATTCAGTTTTGGATGACGGCGACAATCCTTATCTCTTTGGTCGCACGGATCATATGCTGAAACATGTGGATCTCAGTATTGACGAGTTGAAGCGTAAACCCTCGCAGACCGCCGTATTGCCGGCAAATGTGCCGGGTAAATTTTTTAACAAATGGATTCAAACAGAATCAGGCAAAATAGATTGCTGCCCTGCCGTGTTTACCGAGGCGTTGGCACTTTGTGAGAACATATTCACCGCGTCTGAAAATGAGAAAGGTCAATTGAAAATGATCTCTCGGCGTACTAACTATATGCTGAACTCTTGGTTCCATAACTTACCTTCATTGAAACGAAAAAATCAGTTGGATAATCCGATATTCATGCACCCACAAGATGCGCGTTCGAGAAATCTTGGCGATGGCTCAATGGCAAGCATCTACAATGACAATGGTGCTGTTGAGGCAAGGGTTGTGTTGGATGAGGATCTAAAGCCCGGTACGGTTGCAATGACGCACGGCTGGGGGCACGCGAAAACGCGTATGCGCGTTGCGCAAAAACATGCCGGTGTGAATGCCAATGCTCTGCTGCCTTCGGGTCCGGGGAGCTATGAAAAGTTGAGCAATCAGGCGTTTATGACGGGCATACCAGTGAGTATTGATGCATGCGCATAGGTCTTATCGCTGACACACATATGCCAGGCTCATTAAGTGAGCTTTGGCCTGAGGCTATGACGGCGCTGCAGGGCGTTGATTGTATTTTGCATGCGGGCGACCTTCATACCTTAGAGATCGTAGATGAACTGTCAGCGCTTGCGCCGACTTATGTCTCGCGCGGAAATGGTGATCAGGGCATTATCGACGACAGGCTCGATGACACTTGGTTGCTGAACCTTGGGGGTGTGCAAATTGGTTTGATCCATCATTTTCCTTCGCCACAGCGCAAAAGTCCTGAAGTGATAGGACGCCATATCGATAAACATTTTGACACGCGGCCAGATGTTGTGATTTTTGGACATACCCATTTTGAGGGGCTATATCACGTTAACGACACGCTCTGTATTAATCCAGGATCCCCCACGTTGCCGAGAAACCAATCTTTGCGTCGAGGTACAATCGGTTATCTGGATATTGAGGTGGGGCATGTTGCGGCGTCTATTCACCAAATTACGGAATCGGGCCTTGTTCCGCACGACACGATAGAGCCGATGCGTATAGCTGGGGTTTTTGGCAGGTAATCACGCTGACGTGACTTGATCGCCGAATGCTTGCACAACTGCGGGGGCTGTGGCAGTTTGTCCCGCTTAATTAGAATCATAAAGAGGTTGGCGTGTTACTGGATTTACACACCCATTCGATCAAGTCCGATGATGGCCGAGCCAAGGTTGAGAACTATTGCCAATGGATCAAGGCTAAGAATATTCCTATCGACGGATTTGTACTGACGGAGCATCGCCAATTTGATGCTGAATCTGACTATTCCGATCTTGCCGAGAAATTTGGTCTGACCATATTGAAAGCAAGCGAAGTAGAAACCGAATACGGCCATGTCTTAGTTTACGGCGTAACCGAAGCTCTGACGCAAGCTTTTGATTTCTCGAGCATTGAGTTGTCTTTAGAGAGGGTGCTTGAGGTTAGCGAAGCGCACGGCGCAGTCGCGGTGCCTTGTCACCCGGGTAGACCTAGAGTTGGCATGTTCGCTCACACTGAAGAATTAGGCATACCGAAAGGTGTCAAAATTGTTGAGATATACAATGGCGGTAGTCGCGATAAAGAAGACCAGATTGCCATCGACAATGCGCAATCACTGGGTTATCTGGGCGTAGGCGGCAGTGATTCACATATTGTCAGCCACATTGGTCGCTGTGCCACACGCTTTGACGATGCGATCGAGAACATTGATGATCTCGTCGCGGCCCTGAAGACCGGCAAGTTTGAAGCGGTTACCTTAAAAGAATCTGTTTAGAACGAGAGAGATAACGTGGATCAAGATATTGAAACTTTAAGAGATGAATATCTCAATCAGGATTTCGATGAGAAATCATTTGATATTGACCCTGATATAACCATTGAATATGCGCGATTGTGCGGTGAAACAGCGAATCGGTTTTTGGACAAAAACGATCCTGACTTCCAAGCGCCACCGACATTTATTGCCAGCTTGAGCGGCGGCCGCTCTCTGCCAAAAGGCTTTCCTCGGTTCGGCATTGGTATGGACGCAGGCAAAGGCGTTGAGTGTTTTAGTCCGATTAAACCGGGTCAGGCCGTTATCGGTCGAACACATTTACATGACATTTATACAAAAACGGGGCGATCCGGCCGAATGGTCTTTACCGTTTCGAGAATTGAGTTTTTTGATCAGG
>CAJJAA010000020.1 GCA_905182025.1 uncultured OM182 clade bacterium | reverse complement strand
CAGCAATACCTGTTTCGACTTCAATGCCGAAGCTTTCGAGTTTTTCTGCTACAACCTGTGCTGTTCGATGTTCCTCGAATGCAATCTCTGGATGGGCGTGTATATCGCGACGCCATTGTGTCATCTCATTTTTATATTTTTCGATCGAATCGATAGTTTTCATAGCATTGGGCTTTTGATTTAACGTCCAAAGCAATGTAAGAGTTTCATCATTGGTTTGCAATGCCGATGCAGGCTTTGTTCGAATCTATTTCTGTCGCTCGCCTAGAGGTTCCTTACGGCGCTGGTGAGAGAGAAACGGTTGGGAAGCGAACTAGGAACCAAGCAACGCTCGAATTTCCTTGGCGACGTCTGTTACGTGCTCATCAGTAGCATTGATCTGGCTAAGTGCTTGTTCCAGGTTCAGTACATATTCAATATTGTTACCACTGGGTCCAAGTGAGTTTATAACTTGTTCAGCAATCTGGGTTGCACTGGCCTCGCCAAGATAATGCTCGTTGTCTTTCGTCGCGTGGTAGGTGAGTCCCTGGATCGTTACGCCACTTTTTAAATAGACCGGTAGCGTTTGACGGTCATAGCCGCCTTTCTCTCTGTGATCTAAATGCTGCAGCGTTTGCGCTGCCCTTTCATGATCAGGTCGATAAGCGGTACGCCAGCAAATCGCGTCGGGTTGTTCGATTAAGGTAACCACCCGTCCGGGTGATTGCGGTGTGCCGCGGTGATCTGTGGAGCCTTGCCAGAATCGTCGACTGAAGTGTTTGATGTAGCCAGGCTGGACCTCTGCATACTCGAAGTCCGCTCGCCAAATCAGTGAGCCGTAACCAAAAACCCAAATGTCATCGATGTCAGTGGTCTTGTTTATCGAGGTCTTAGCCATGTTTTTGATTATGCTGGCGAATGTAGTTGATAACATCTAACAGGCCGTCTTCGTCATGACGGCCGCATATGAAGTTGGCGATAGACTTTAATTCATCGTTGCCGTTTGCCATGGCTACGCCATGTGCCACAGTCTGAACCATGGCGTAGTCATTCATCTGATCGCCGGCGGCACAAATATTATCGGCGGTAATGAAGTTCTTTTGAGCGAGGACGTCGAGTCCATACCATTTTGTTACGTGGCTCAGGCTGACCTCACAATAATGGTAGGGACTGTCTAGGTGGGGCACGATAACTGTGTTAAATCTGCCTTCGGAATCTTCATTCACTAATTTTGAGAAGGCGAGTAATTTCTCTTCGTCATCGAACGCACCGATAACCAATATGTCTTGCCAGTTTTTTTGTATATCTGCCGCTTCGGCATAAGCCGCGTTGTCATCGAAGTACCCTTGCGCTTGTTTGTTCCATACCTCGGCATTGTCGATGTAAAAGTCTGGACCGCCCAATGCATGTGAGTCCCGCTGTCCCGATAAACTCAACCCGACACTTCGCCCCAGCTTTATCAGATGTTGTACCTGATCCTCTGTGAAAGTAACGCTTTGTAGCGTTTGGTGTTGTTGATTTTTTACTAGAGCACCACCGTTACATACGATTGATACGTCAAAATCAAGATTGTCCGCTACATAGCGAGTTGACCTGTAGCGGCGACCTGTTGCGATCACGACCTCAACTTCTTCGTTATTGTGGAGTTGTTGCAAGCCCCGCTTTGTCGCAGGAGAAATCTGATGATCGTCGAGCGCCAGTGTGCCATCAAGGTCCAATGCTAGCATTTTGATGGCGTTTTTCATTTTTAGGACCCAAGCCGATAGCGTAGTTTGATAACGAAGATGTCAACAAGACGATCTGTCCAAGCGCTACTGAGCAGATCGTCGAAATCGTCGTCAGGCATACTATTGACGTTTGAGCCGCGTGTGTAGACTAAGAATAGATCTGAAAGGGGTGCTATTTGCCAGCGATAACGGGCTTGGAATGTAAGTCGGCTAATGTTGAAATCGCGAGAGGAGTCACCCGGGGGAACGGGGTCAGTAATTAACTCACCATCACCGAGGGGGATTTTCCATCGCTCATCTTCATGAGACTTTATGCCTGCCCACTGCGCGGTTATTCGAATTTGTTGTTTGGCTGTAATGAAAAAGTCCATTTCCATTTCCGGACGCCAGACAACGGCATTGAAGGTGGTAAAGTCTCGGCCATCGTCGTGCAGTAACCAGCCCGACTTGTCTTCATAGACTAGCTTTGCGGTAAGAGAAAACCTATCGGTCGGACGCCAGTCAAGCTCAGTGACATATTCCATGGTATAGCCACCGAGTTGTTCGCCACGATAAAAAACACCGCCGCCAATACTCAAAGGCTTTGATTGATTTGTCTTGGCAAATGCCCCGGTGAGCCATCTTCCCTCAACACGATAGTCACCTTCGTCCGACTCTCTATCTTCCCAACGCTCAGGGAAATAGTTGAGTTGGTAGGACATGAAGTTATTGTTTTGGAACTCGAACTTTTGCTCCCAGAATGCGCCGCTGCGAACGAGTCGGCCTGCGGTGTTGTACTCTTGAACCAGTTTTATCGTCGTCGTGCGGGATCTTAGATCGACCAGGTTACTGTCGTTTCGATCATATCGGTAACGCGCAGCAATGTTGTCATTGCGGCGCAGAAAACCGAAGTCGTTTATATCCAACGTATCATCGTAATAATCCATGGACAATTTGTGAGAGCGTCCCCTCTGGGGTGTGTAGGTTACGTCTACAAAGGCACCTTGGCCTGTGACGTTGTTGACGTCTGAATACATTATTTGAGCATCGGTGTTCCATCGTCCATCGGCGGTCAGATAGTGCCCGTCAATGCCGTGAACGGTTGCGTCTTCCTGTGTATGGGCGACATTGGTTGACATCCAACCAATAGATCTTCGGTCGCCTGTCGAAGTGTCTTCATAGAGCAAACGAGCAACGCTGAACTGTCTGCCATCCTGCAAAACTTCCAAAGGCTGTCCGCTAAGCTCGCCGCTGAGTTTAGTATCGTCTTCGATAGCCGCGAGAAAACCGTAACGTAATTTACCGTTTTGGCCGGTGACTTTACCCGCACCTTCAAGCTCACTGGGTTGATTTGCTTCAATGCCTTCAAGTTCGAAATCGAGAATGAGAGGGTCTTTCGGTGCACTACCGATTCGACGCGTGTTTAAAAGCGTCGTAGGCGTTCCATCCCGACCGCTTGCTCTTGGTGTCGTAATGAATATTTCCTGGCCCTCGAGAAAGAATGCTCGTTTCTCTGGGAAAAAAGTTTCAAAGGACGACAGGTTCACATCGACGTTGTCTGATTCAACGTTACCGAAGTCGGGGTTAACAGTTGCCGTCAGTTGCAAGTTGCTGGTTGGGCGCCAGAAGAGATCGAACCCGGCTTTGTAGCTATCTTGGTTTTGATCCATTGTGTTGTCATAGGACGACGACACAAAGGGGTAAAACGTGTATTGCTGTTTTGGACTAATAGATTCGAGTGCCATTGTTGGTAATTGGGACAAGAAGACGTTTTCTCTTCGTGACAAAGGCGGGTATGCCCAATGTTGATCGTTATATCCAACGGTTCGAGTCAAGCTATAGCCGACGATGCGCTCCGATGAATTGGTATCGGGCATTGTCATCGTGGACCAGGGGATGAACATCTCCGCTGAGTAGCCCTGATCATGGACAGCCGTTTCGCCATACCAAGGCCCGTCCCATTGCCGTGAATACTGTCGTTCAGGCACAACGGTTCCGTCGCCAATGCTACCGCCAAGGTAGGTTGCAAACCAATAGCCGTAAAGCCCTTTGCCGCTAGGATCAAGCGTTAATGAAACGCCGTCTCGAGAAATAAATTGATCTCTGGAACTGAGTCGAGCTATCAGCGTTTCGGGATCTTGCTCTGCCCATATGCCAACGTATAAGCCCTCTTTCGTATAGAAAAGGTAGGTGCGTGTTTCATTCCCAGCGGGCACCATGCTGTCAGGCTGAACAACAACCATGGGGCCGGTCGCCGATGGTAATGTTTTCCAAATAGCTTCGTCTAGGACACCATCAATTTTGATGTTGGGGGATTCAACTTTGGTTAAAGTGATTTGTTCAAAACGATTTTGGTTTCCGGCGCTTGCAGCTCTTGCATCCGGGGCGAACACAAACGCGATGAAACACAGCGATGTCAGTCCTATCCAGCGTGTGATGTTAGAGTTCAATTTGAGTTTTGTCTCTGTGACTCTAAGTGGAGTCGTGCGTTGTTGAAATCCTGCAAATTTTACTAGGAGGGATGGTTTTATATTGGTGCTTGTGGTTTTCTAGGCGCCTGGTTAACGTCTCATACCAGAGGCATTTGCTGCTCGCCAAAAGCGCCGAATAATACGTTAATAAGTTGTTATAAGCTATTGAAAATTAAAGAACTCATCGGTGGATTCTATCAATCTGCGGGTCTTAATCTAATAAACGCTATAGCCCGTTCCGGCGACTATGAGCGTTTGAGTGATATTCCCTTTGGTAGCGCACATCGGAATTACCTTGACCATTATCGTATTGACGGTGATTCAGCGCGTCCGACAGTGCTATTTTTCTATGGCGGCAATTGGCGCAGCGGCAACAAGTCGGATTACCGATTCGTCGCGGATACACTGGCTTGCCAAGGTTTTAATGTGGTTGTGCCGGATTACCGTTTGTACCCCTCGGTGAGATTTCCTGAGATTCTGCAAGATGCCCAATTAGCCTACCAATGGACCTTGGAAAATGTTCCTGAGAACCAGCCTCTTTTCATCATGGGGCATTCAGCGGGGGCTCAATTAGGCTCACTACTAACGCTTAATCAATCTCTTTTATCGCAGAGCTACAACTGCGACCAACGCCTAAGTGGATTTGTCGGCTTGGCCGGGCCGTATGATTTCTATCCATTTACGGAAGACGACCACTGGGACCTTTTCTCGCCGAAAGAACGCTATGCAGAATCCCAGGCCGTTAACTTTATTCGTCATGATGCTCCTCCGTTGTATCTACTGCATGGAAAAGAGGATACTCGAGTCAGGCGAGGGCACTCCAAGAGCTTGATGGAAAAAGTTGTTACGGCGGGTGGGCAAGCGGACCGTGAGATCTACGAAGCGATGGGCCACGTGGATATCATACTAGAGTTTACGCGATTGCATCGTCGCGGCAGTAAAGTCGTTGAAGATATTAGTCGATTTATGAAACAAAAAAGTATTTGAGAAGAACGTGTTGGTAAGACGCGAGTTTTCGATGTGACGCGTTCATAGTGATAACCTAAAAAACGCAAAAATAGTTTTGAAAGTTTGTAGAACACACGAAGAGGAGAAGAAAAGATGGCATTAAGTGAATCGAAAACCGAGGAGCTCTTGATTGAGCAAAAAGGCGCAATTGCGATCATCACCCTGAATCGACCAGAGCGACTCAATGCGATAAGTCGTGAAATGCTTCAGGAATTGTCTGAGAAGATGGTTGAGGCGAATAAGGATCCAGAGATCCGCTGCATTATTTTAACAGGAACCGGACGTGGCTTCTGCGCTGGGCTCGACCTCGTTGCCGTAGGTCAAGGCGGTATTGGTAGCGGTGCCTCAGCTAAAGGCAAGGGTGACAATAAACCACCTCGTCAATTGTTTAGTCTGAGAGAAGCACCTATCACCGTTATGTGGAACATCGATACACCGATTGTGTGTGCGCTTAATGGTGCTGCTGCAGGTTACGGCATGGATATCGCGCTGCTTTGTGATATCAGAATCTCAGCTGAATCCGGCAAGATGGCAGCGGTTACAGCCAAGCGTAACGTTGTACCAGAAAGCGGCGGTACCTGGCTGCTACCGCGTTTGATTGGATGGGCCAAAGCTTCTGAACTTTACTATCGAGGTAGGGTTGTTGATGCGCAGGAAAGCCTTGATATCGGTTTGGTTAATGCGGTTGTACCAGATGACAAATTGATGGAAACCGCAATGGAGTGGGCAACAGACATTGCTGAAAATGCGCCATTAGCCGTTCAAACAACTAAACGTATGATGAGAATGGGGTTAGAGCAATCGTATGATACGTCTGTCGATCATTTGATGGTTCACCTTGCTGGTATGTTTGAAAGCGAAGATTTCAAAGAGGGCGTTGATGCGTTCCTAGAACGCAGAAAACCGAAGTTCACGGGTCACTAGATCAAAGTTACTTGGCGTAATTGGCGTTGATTGGAGTTCATTAGGGGCAAGCTAAGGTCTCCGATCGACGATCTAATGTTGAAAATCGTAGACTGCTATGACGACGGCAACATAACCGTGCCAGTGTGACCATACAATTTAGCGCCATTAACACTGCGCATCAGCGCAGGCCTATTTGTTCTCGTTAGTCATTCAGAAAGTGAAGGTTGATAAATAGCTATCGTAGACAATGCTGCTTTGCCGGTATTTACATCGACAGTCTAGATGTCGCTTAAAGATAGCTAACGAAAGCTTTTCAAGCCCGATTGGTAGTTACCCAATCAGGCTTGGCAAGCGTTCACATTTTTACATGTGTAAATCATGCTCTCTTCTACGAAGCCTTTTTGTAAGGCGGTCTCATTGCGGCAGCGAGCTTAGACACTAATTTTGATTGCGTATAAACCGCTTTCGCGTGGCTGAAAGTTTTGAATCCGTCATGACCGTGATATGCACCCATGCCACTTGGCCCAACACCACCGAAGGGCAGATCTTCTTGGGCTATATGCATGATTACGTCATTAACAGTCACGCCACCGGATGTCGTGTGGGTTAGTACCTTTTTCTCTTCTTGCGCATCTTGGCCAAAATAGTACAAGCCCAAGGGACGTGGGTGGTCGTTAATGTAGTCCAGTGTCTCTTCGATATTTTTATACCGTTTCACCGGCAGGACCGGACCAAAAATCTCCTCCTGCATGACAGTCATATCTTCAGTCGGGTCGACGATAATTGTGGGAGGAATTCGATGATGTTGTTGTTGGCTGAAATCCTCCTGCGCGGGGTTTATCTCAACCACTTCGGCACCTTTGGCTTTAGCATCTGCAATGTAACCATTGAGTCGTTCAAAGTGCCGTTCGTTGACGATCGACGTGTAGTCAGGGTTGTCTTTTAAATTCGGGTACATTTTAGCCACTGAGTTTTTAGCTGCATTGATGAAATCGTCAGCTTTATCTTCCGGAACAAACACATAATCAGGCGCCAGACAAATTTGGCCTGCGTTCATTGTCTTACCTGCCATAATATTTGATGCGGCAAGTTCAATATCGGCACTTTCGCTGATAACCACTGGTGATTTTCCGCCCAGTTCTAGCGTTAAAGGTACAAGGTTTTCCGAAGCCGCGCGCATGACATGCTTAGCAATCGCTGTAGCGCCAGTAAATAACATATGATCAAAGGGGAGTGCGCTGAAGGCTGTGCCGACCTCGGGTCCGCCGGTGAAGATAGCCACTTCATCTTCGTCAAAGACCTCTGTAAAGAGCTCTTTCATTAATTCAGATGTTGCTGGAGTGAACTCTGATGGCTTGATCATCGTTCTATTACCCGCTGCAAAAACGCCTGCCAAGGGACTAAACGTCAGTTGCACAGGAAAATTCCAGGGCGAGATACAACCAACAACGCCTAAGGGTTGATACTGAATTCGTGCACGGGAGCCAAATAGACCAAGGGGTACCATGACCTTGCGTCTTTCCGGGCGCATCCATTGACGCAGGTGCTTCTTGGCATCTTTCAAAGGACCAATTGAACCGTTGATGTCTGTCAGCTTTGACTGCTCGATTGACCGGTGGCCAAAGTCTGCCGCCATCGCATCGCATAATCGGTCGCCGTGTTTGACAAGTATGTTGATGGTTCGATCAAGACGATCGATACGCTTTTCAGCACTCACTTCGCCTTCAGCGAGATAAGATTTCTTTTGACGATTGAGCACATCTAACATTTCTTGTCCGATGTCCTGTTGATTCGATTCGCTCATCTGGGTTTCCTGTATTGTGAACATTTATGCTTAGTCATTTACTGAATGTCGATGCTGGCGACGATGACTTTTTTCGCTCCCGTGTAAGTCAGATTGACTAAAAGCAACACGGGTCCACACCGGTATGACGAACTATGTTAGCAGACTAATAGTGAGTCAATAGGCTATTTTGCGCATCTCTATGTCGAATGATCGTCGAGTCGACTATCCCGGGTTAGGGCAAACAGATGGGCGTCGTGAAGCCTACCGTGTAATAACAAGCGACTTGCTAATATACCCTCGTGTCGCGCACCTGTTTTCTCAGCGACTTTTTTACTTGGGTTATTCTCAACCGAGAGGATGATCTCAATTCGTTGCGATTGGAGTTCCGCAAAAGTCCAGTCTATTATCCCCTGCGCAGCCTCAATGGCGTAGCCCTTGCCTGTCTCACTGGATCTAAGCCAATAGCCTAGATTCACCATGGGATGTAAATCGACAGCATTGATGCCAACACTACCGATAAACCGCCGTGAAGACTTTTCTTCAATCACGAAGCTGAATAGATTACTTACTCCCCAATTTTTGATCACCAGGGTGACCCATTGTTTGGACTCGGCGATTGAATAATCAGGATGGCACCAGGGAAGAAATCGCGATACTTCCTCGATTGATTCTCTCGCGGCAGCATATAGCGCCTCTATGTCAGTCGTTTGATAACGACGAATCACCAACCGCTCGGTTTCGAACTGATCGGCGACTTGACGTTTGGCCGGTTTTATTAGGTTCATAAGTGATCAATGTGTCGAGTTTTAGATGAATTCACAGTTAAACTGGGAATATTGTTTACCCGTAAAGTGGGATCATAGAGGCTAGTGTATGCGTATTTCACTAGGGTAAATACTTGAACTAACAAGAAAAACCGAGTTCTATTAGCACTAATGACTGATTCAGGTGGCGATTTGTCTGCCTCAGTGATGGCCTAGATTATCGACGCCGTTTCAATTTAGCACAGGTGCGGTTTTCTTGATGGAGTTCTCATGTTGAATCAGGCGGTTTCGTGCCAGGCGAGAGTTAGTTTATCTTGCATGTAAGATGTTGAACGTTGGTTAGACGTCAACCCTTTTTCTAAGTTGGGCTTAGAGAGGCAGTTTAAGATATAGATATTATTAGTTTCATCAGGTGCATCAGATGCATCTGACGTTTAAGAGTACAAACAATAGATGACTAAGCAGATTTCAAGTCGTAACGACATCATCGCAACCATTAGCTCACCGAAGTCTATTGAAATGGATGTCAGTGCGCTACATCGCGGTATTGATAACTATCATGTCGATGTTCATTTGAGTGATGGGTTTCTTTTTGCCGCTAAAGACGTCATCGAAAATGCCGTCAAGAGAATCGTGGCTGGTTCAAAGGCTGGCTTGCTCGCTAAAGAAACAGAAGTGTTTCGCGAGACCTACAGGAACATGATGCGGACAACCTTGTATCGAGCAAAGGCCGATCTCGATGTGGCTACGATTAATTTTCTTCAGTTTGGTGTTGTTAAATTCATTTTGCAGGAAGTGAGGAGGCAGCTCGATGATGTTGTCAAAAAACTCGAGGAGTCTGTTGGTCAACAACAGTTTGCGGGGTCAAGGAACCTGCTACCGACGCAAGAAAGATTAGCGCGAATACGAAAGCACTCCGGTCAATTCTTGTTCCGTATTAATCGGTTACTTTTTGAATTGCTACAAAGAGAAGAGAATGGGCTGCGTGAACAACGCAAACAGTTATTAGGTGACGTTTTCCCCGAGCAGTCACATATTATTTTTAATCCCATGCTGTCAGCATCCGGACCGAGAGATATTCATTTGTTGGTGGATTGTTACGGATTGTGGCCTGGCCAAGGGGAAGGGATCACAGAAGCCAACTTGCAGCTTGAAGATATGCTGGGGCAGCTCGTACCGGAGCGCGATATTATAGCATTAAAAACTGATATTAAATTGCAGTCAGTTCAATCGGAAGTGTTTGACACATTGCATGGTCTTTTTAGTTCTCAGGATCTTCTCGGCCCTAGTGAAAACCAAAATGACTTGGTTACGGAAAATTTTTGTTGGTTGGAACAGCCGGCAAATTATCGAATTTTATTCGATGCAAGTATTCATGAACGTTCTCTTGGTCGGGTGAAGCAAGAGCTTGGAAGAAGAGCTCACTGGGGTTTTAGATCCGAGGTTAAGAAGTTGCTCAAAAAAGCGACAGAGCTGAGAAAAAAAATGTTCAGTGAAGATGATATGAAGCAGGCTATCGCGTCTTATTTGCTGCGAGGAAAATGGTCCATTGCAGATGAAGATCTAATTGAATTACCTATCGCTTGTGCCTACGTCACAGGTAACGACACTAAAAAGCTGCTGGCGCGAATCGATCGAACACAAGAAGGCGCAAACGCGCTGATCAAGAGACTCGATGACCTCGTTGAGGATGTCGATAAGCAGTTTAAAGAAGAGTTGGACGAGATTTTTCTTAGGCTACTCGCTGATATAGGCCGGTATCGATTACACCTGAAGTACTTTCGCTTTGCCCACAGAGTCTTAAACAGAATCTCTGTAATCACGGAGCCAGATGAAATACAGCTCGCTCGGGCAGGTGGTCGGCTTTACGAGTTGCTGTCAGAGGAGGAAAATAAACTACTCGAGTCCTCAGCGCCGCAAGTCATACACCACTGCATTTTAAAGGCGGATGTAAGGGGTTCGACAAAAGTTACTGAAGAGCTTAGTAATCGAGATTTGAACCCAGCCTCCTACTTTAGCCTTAGGTTCTTCAATCCTATTACGGATATTCTGCCGACCTACGGTGCAAGCAAAGTCTTCATTGAAGGTGATGCTGTCATTCTTTCAGTTGTCGAAGAAAGTAATCGACCCGAACAGTGGTACAGCGTCTCCAGAAGCTGTGGCGTCGCAAAAGACATTCTAGATATTGTTCGTTCGAAAAATAGTCATTCTCGTCAAACAGATTTGCCCACTTTGGAGATTGGCATCGGTATAAGTTATCGAGACAAAAGCCCTGTATTTTTGTTTGATGAGACTAAACCGATAATGATATCTTCAGCGATTGGTGATGCTGATCGATTGTCATCGTGTTCATGGCAACTTAGAGATCTTTTGTCCGACTCTCCTTTTAATGTCGATGTGCTCTCAATACAGAAATCAGAGCGCGAGCAAGATGAAAAAGGACAGGAATATGCCCGTTACAACGTTAATGGTATTTTATTGGACGATGGCGGGTTCAAAAAATTAATGTCTGAAATACCACTAAAAAAATTCAAAATAAATATTGGTGAAAGCTCAGAAACCATGTTTTTTGGCCGATTTCCCGATCTGGCTGGAAAAGAGCGAGAGTTGGTCATACGTGAGGGTCTGGTTCGTGGTTGGGCGAATGGACAAATCGTTGAACCTAGCGAGCAAAAATACTTCTACGAAGTACTGCCGAATTCGAAGCTGGCCAGCCGAGTATTGGAAGTAGCACGCAAGCAGGCGGGTTGACGGTTGCCCCAACCCGGTCTCCACTCTGGCAACTTACTGTTTTTCACGTTCTTTCTGGCGGCTCAGATGTTTGCCATACTTTTCAGGTAATTACCGTAATTCCATATTGGAATCCCCATGCCGCTTAATCATGCTAGAATCCGCGGTCAATAAATTTGCGGATTTCGGAGCATTTCAGTGGGTAAAAACCTCTATCAAAAGGTGTGGGACGATCATGTGGTTGGTCAGTTAGAAAGTGGCCAGTATCAGTTATTTATCGCGTTGCATCTAATCCATGAAGTAACCAGCCCTCAGGCCTTCGGTATGTTGAAGGACAAGGGACTAGGCGTTGCGTACCCCCAAAGAACATTTGCCACTGTTGATCACATCATTCCAACGACGGATCAATCTCGCCCATTAAGCGATGATATGGCTGAAAAAATGATTCAGGTTTTGAGCGACGCGACCGAAGAAGCAGGTATAGAGTTTTTTGCACCTAAGTCGGGATCGCAGGGTATTGTCCATGTTGTCGGTCCTGAACTGGGCTTAACGCAACCGGGTATGACAATCTGCTGTGGCGATAGTCACACTTCTACGCATGGTGCTTTTGGGTGTATTGCACTCGGTATTGGTACCAGCCAAGTACGCGATGTGCTGGCAAGTCAAACATTGGCAATTGACCCGCTTAAAGTTCGGCGCATCAGCGTTGAAGGCAAACTATCAGCAGGGGTTACGGCCAAGGATGTGACCTTGCACATCATTCGAATGCTTGGGGTAAACGGTGGCGTAGGTTTTGCCTATGAATATGCTGGCTCAGCCATTGAGAGTATGACGATGGAAGAGCGCATGACGGTCTGTAATATGAGCATTGAAGGCGGTGCGCGTTGCGGTTATATCAACCCTGATCAAACAACATTTGATTTTCTGCAGGGTAAAGAACGGTCACCTCAAGGTGCCGAGTTTGATTCAGCAGTAGAACGTTGGAAGTCTTACGCGTCGGATGCAGACGCAAGCTACGATGATGAAATTGTGATTCAGGCTGCAGAGATTAAACCAACGGTCACATGGGGTATTACACCGGCACAGTCAATTTCTATCGAAGAGTTAACACCGGATCCTGAAGCGGTCGAAGGGCTCGATAAGGATCTGATTAACGATGCGCTGTCCTACATGAAGTTGGCAGCTAACGCACCGATTAAGGGAACAAAGATTGATGTCGCCTTTATTGGCAGCTGTACGAACGGCCGGCTAAGTGATTTTGAAGCTGTTGCTAAGTTAATCGAGGGTAGGCATGTTGCTTCGAACGTGAAAGCGATTGCGGTACCTGGATCCGAAAAAGTCGATGTTGCTGCAAGAGCGCTTGGCCTTCACGAAATTTTCGAGGCCGCTGGGTTTGAATGGCGTCTCCCAGGTTGTTCAATGTGCTTAGCAATGAATCCAGATAAACTTGTTGGCGATGAAATTTGTGCTTCAAGTTCAAATAGAAACTTTGTAGGCCGACAGGGCTCACCGACGGGTAGAACATTGTTAATGAGTCCAATGATGGTCGCGGCAGCGGCAATTGAAGGGCAGGTAGCGGACGCCAGAGAAGTATTTGGGTTGGAGTAGGTGATATGACCGGTATGAAGATTGAGAAAGTTAGTGGTAAAGGTGTTTATGTTGCAGGCAATGACATAGACACGGATCGAATCATTCCAGCACGATTTCTGAAGTGTGTAACCTTCGATGAGTTGGGCCCGGCATTATTTTATGATGAAAGGTTCGATACGCAAGACAACTCCAAGCATCATGTACTGGACAAAGCCGAGCACAGTGGAGCCCAAGTTCTGATCTCTGATGCCAACTTTGGCTGTGGTTCAAGTCGTGAACATGCACCGCAAGCAATTCAGAAGTTTGGCTTCAAGGCTGTTATCGCTGAAAGCTTCGCAGAGATCTTTCATGGCAACTGCACAACGCTTGGCATTCCCTGCGTGACGATGGTTAAAACAGACCGAGAGATGATTGCAAAAATTATTGCTAATGACCCAGACACTGACATGATTGTGGACATTGAAGGTTTGAAAGTTATTTGTGGCAACCATGTCTTTAACGTAGAAATGAAAGATTCTGCGCGAGAAGCATTTCTTGCAGCAAGCTATGACCCTCTCGATACGCTTTTAGTGGCGAAGTCAGCGGTCGAAGAAACAGCAAAGCGTTTAGGCTATGCCTGATATCAGCGCGCCTATTGTTTAATAAGTAGTTCGCACTAGCGGTTAGCAATATGGTCAACAATATGGTCAGTCAAGAAATGGCTAAGAAAAAAATTGAAATCTACGACACGACCCTGAGAGACGGTAATCAAGGGGAAGGTGTCAATCTGAGCCTGCGCGATAAGATTGATATCGCTAAAGTCTTAGATGGCATAGGCGTTGATTTCATTGAGGGTGGTTGGCCTGGTTCCAATCCTAAGGATGATGAATTTTTTGTCATGGCTCAAGAGCTTGACCTCAAGACGGCTAAGATTGTCGCTTTCGGTTCAACTCATAGATCTGATGTTCAACCATCCGATGACTTCTTCCTTCAAAAGCTTATCGCTGCTGAAGCTGACGTCACTTGTATATTTGGTAAATCCTGGGATCTTCATGTTGAACAGGCTCTGCGGGTTAGCCCTGATAAAAACCTTGAAATGATCGAAGGCTCGATTAGGTATTTGGCACAAAGTACAGGTAAGCCTGTTTTCTATGATGCGGAGCACTTTTTCGATGGCTTCAAAAGTGATCCTGGCTACGCGCTGGCAACCGTTCAAGCAGCGACGGATGCAGGGGCCGCCAGGGTCATTTTGTGTGATACGAACGGTGGTGTGATGCCAGCCGATCTCGGTAAGGCAATACTCGAGCTTCGAAAACAAATTCCTGATATAAAGTTGGGCATCCATGTTCACAATGATGGCGGGCTGGGTGTTGCAAACACGCTTCGCGCGATTGAATCTGGCGTCATTCAGGTGCATGGAACAATTAATGGTATCGGTGAGCGTTGTGGCAATGTCGATTTGACTTCGATCATTGGCAATTTAGAACTCAAACTGGGTTATCAGTGTTTGCCAGAAGGAAATATCAAGGGATTAACCATGTTGTCAAAAACAGTATGGGAATATCTTGGTATGCAGGGACCATTGGGGCAGCCCTTTGTTGGTCCCTCTGCGTTCGCTCACAAGGGCGGTGTGCATGTCAGTGCTGTGCAGAGAAACCCGAGTACTTATGAGCATATTGAACCTGAGCAGGTAGGTAACTCTCGAAAGATTCTCATCAGCGAACTCTCCGGCGGGTCAAACTTGCGGGCAAAATTGGCAAACCGTTATAGCGAACTCGAAGATAACAATGCCGTCAAAGCGATACTCGAAGAAGTGCAAGAGAAAGAGCACGCCGGGTACTCCTATGAGAATGCCGACGGTAGCTTTGATCTGGTGGTCCGACGTCACATTGGTAAGTATAAACCGGTTTTTGATCCCGCCTACTATCGAATTTATAGCCCTTCAAATGAGGAGCACAAGGACTCTGATGGGTTGATTGAAGCGTCTGTGAAACTCAAGGTTGGAACCGAGACAATGCTCTGCGCGGCCGAAGGTAATGGGCCGGTTGATGCGCTAAATAAAGCCCTGCAGGAAGCATTGGTTGGTCAATTTCCTGTGCTGTCAGGGTTGCACTTAACCGATTATAGTGTCCGCGTGATTAACAATACTCAAGAAACCGCTGCCAAAGTGCGTGTCTATCTTGAACATAGCTTTGAAGGTGAGATATTTGGCACCATTGGTGTGAACGTCGATATTATCAAGGCGAGTTGGAACGCATTAGTCGAAGCCTATCAGTACGTACTTATGCAACATGTAGAATTTCGTGATGAAATCCAAGTAACGGAATCATCGCTTGGTAAACCTCCGGTCGAGCCTCCTTCTTAGCGGCACAGTTGATAAAACAAGCTACCTTAGGCCTTTGTATTGTCAGCTGAATTTCCTCAATCTGACGTCCCTATGTTAATCAGGATTGGAGGAGCATCACCGGTGGTTTTCCATATGGCAAAACTACCCCGTTTTGGGTATGGTTTAGGGTAATTATGAGAGCTGAAGAAAAGGAACGTAAGCATGAAAGTTGATTCACATTTAACCGCTGATTGGCACAAGATCCCAGATCACGTCAAAAAACTCGAAGCACAGGGGTATGACGCCACTGGTACTGCTGAGATGAACCACGATCCCTTTTTCCCGCTGCTGCTAGCAGCAGAGCATAGTGAGAAAATTGAAATAAAAACGGGGATTGCGGTAGCCTTTGCTCGTAGCCCAATGATACTGGCGAATTTAGGTCATGATCTAAACGCCTACTCGAAAGGTCGCTTTACTATGGGTCTTGGATCTCAGATTCGGCCACATATTACTAAGCGATTTAGTATGCCTTGGGGTGCACCTGCACCACAGATGAAAGAGCTGGTCGAGGCGATGCGTGCGATATGGGCAAATTGGTATGAAGGCGAGCCGTTAAAGTTTGAAGGTGAGTATTACAATCATACGTTGATGACTCCTGCCTTTACGCCCGAGAATAAAGAATATGGCCCGCCTAAGGTCATCTTGGCTGCCGTTGGCCCTATTATGACCAGAGTTGCCGGCGAAGTTGCTGACGGTCTCATTATTCATCCCTTTAGTAACGAAAAATATATCCGTGAAGTTACATTGCCTGCCGTTGAAGAAGGATTGAGACGGTCCGGACGAACCATGGATGATTTCGAAATCTCGTACACACCATTTTTGATTTCGGGTAAAGACGAGAAGACGTTTGAAGCTAGCAAGCGAGCCGCTATGGATAGAATTGCCTTCTACGGTTCCACACCCGCGTACAAGCAAGTGCTGGGTGTCCAAGGTTGGGGAGATATGCAGCCGGAGCTTAATGCCATGTCCAAACAAGGCAAATGGAAAGAGATGGGCGATATGATCACAGATGAAATGTTGAATACATTTGGCGTTATGGGTGAGCCTGATGACGTCGTGACCGAGATTATCAGACGCTTTGGTGACATCACTCATCGTATCGACGGTGGCTTTGGTTTTGTTGACGATGAAAAGCGCAGAGAAATGGTTGCGAAAATTCGAGCTGCCTAATTCGGCTAAGCTCAGCGTAGCTTGGTCCAGTGCGCGAAGAAATGCTCGAACCAGGGCGAAATTGAAATTTAGCAATAAGGTATATAACCGGTGTCAGAGACAAAACGTCTATGGCACCGGTGCTTTTGTATGAATATAAAACCATTACCTAAATCAGTCGTTTGGCAAGATGATAAGTTGTATCTTCTCGATCAAACCAAACTACCTCACGTGGAAGAAACTTTTTGCTGTGAACAAATTGAATCGGTTCACGAGGCTATTTGTGCCCTGCGTGTTAGAGGTGCGCCTGCGATAGGCATTGCGGCGGCTTATGGACTTATCGTTGGCCTTGCAGAGAATGTTGCTCTGTCGGCACTACGCGAACGGGTCGATTACTTAATCGGAGCGAGACCTACGGCGGTCAATCTGGCTTGGGCGGTTGAGAGAGTCTATCGATGCGCCGTGGTGTTAGCAGAAACCTACGACGATGAAATTCCAGTCGGATTACTCTGTGATGAGGCAAAGCGCATTCATAGCGAAGATGCAGCATCATGCCGCAATATTGGTGTGCACGGTTTGCCTTTGATCAAAGCAAATAGTAATTGGTTGACGCACTGCAATGCGGGAGCGTTGGCTGTATCCGAGTTAGGTACAGCGCTTGCTCCATTTTATACGGCGGCAGAAGCTGGATTTCAGTTCCATGTCTACGTCGACGAAACTCGCCCATTGTTGCAGGGGGCAAGGCTTACCAGTTTTGAATTAGGTCGGGCTGGGATATCGAACACGCTGATTTGCGATAATGCAGCAGCTCATGTGATGTCACTTGGGCAGGTTGATGGTGTCCTCGTTGGTGCCGATAGAATTGCCGCTAATGGTGATGTGGCGAACAAGATAGGCACACTGGGTTTAGCAATCTTGTGCAAATACTATGGTATTCCTTTCTATGTTGCCGCGCCGACCTCAACGATTGACCTTGAGACAGCAGAAGGGAAGCAGATTCTAATTGAGGAGCGTGGCGCGCAAGAAGTAACACAATTTGGCACTGCACAAGTTGCCACATTAGATACCAAGGTTTTTAATCCAGCCTTTGATGTCACGCCATCAAATTTGGTGAAAGGCATTATTACAGAGCAGGGTATTACAACAGCGCCTTACGAACAGAGTCTTGCGCAACTCTTCGCGCCAAATCCTACCGATTAACAGCTAAGCAAGGCTTCATATGACCGAGCAAGAAGGGGTTGTTAAATTCCACCTTAATCACAGCGCGAGACCTTTGCAGGGTGTCGATGTTGAAGAACTTGTCCATTGGCGATCTGTGTTGATGCGGCAAGGCATGATTGGCGCAGACCCTAAACGCTATGATGGCTATGGCTTTGGTAACATGAGCCGACGAACTGATGATGGTTTTTTAATTACAGGGACTCAGACAGGTGAGCGAGATGTTCTTAGTCTTGAAGATTTCGCCGAAGTTACCCACAGCGATTTATCAGCCAATTCTGTCACATCGATAGGTGCTACCGCGCCTTCCTCTGAATCGCTCACTCATGCTGCTGTATATCTTTGTAGTGATCTAATTACTTATGTGTTCCATGTGCATAGCCCTCATATTTGGTTAGCGCGGGATCGATTGTCGATACAATCAACCGCATCGAGTATTCCCTACGGTACTCCCGAAATGGCTAAAGCTGTAACTGATATCGTTCGCCAAGATAGCGGTATTTTTTGTATGTCTGGACACGAAGATGGTGTTGTCGGCTATGGTGATTCAGCGGAACAGATAGTGACCTCATTGCTGAGTTTGCGCGACCTGAGCATAGCCGAATAGTTGCTGATGAATGGCTAGGTTGAGTGGTTTTAAGAAACGATTGCCTTAAGGGGCGATTAATTCAGAGCATTTATGGCTTTGATCTATCGTTTGGATGCAACGAATAAGTGAACCTTGAGTTAGTTTTGAGGACTAAGTTGTGAAACATCCAGTATATGATGGAAGAATAGTGGAATGAAGTCGTCTGCTATTGTGATACGTCCGTAATCCCTTAAAAATGGCAACACTTACATGTTTGGGTCAAAAAATGTCAGATAACAAGCCTCTTCTTATCTCGCTCGCGGTAGTCGGTATTATTATATTGGGTTATCTCGGTTACACATTTATGGGCGAACCGGACAAAGATGTTGTTACAACATCGCTAGAAATCCCGAAGTCTGAGCCTGTCGTGTTAGCTGAACCGGAACCCGTGATTGAACCCGAACCTGAAGTTGTCTTGCAAAATACGCCGGCGGTTATTAAAACGCCCGAACAAAGCTTTATTCTGCCACTTCTCGATGATAGTGATCAGCTGATACGAGATGGTGCTGTGAGCCTAACTCGGCATGAGGGTGTGAATGCATGGCTTTCACCCAATGAACTCGTCCGAAAAATAGTCACCTTCACTGATAGTGTCGCCAATGGCAATATTGCAAGAGAGCCCGTACGCGTGCTCGCACCGAAAGGAAAGTTTCTCGTTAAACAAATTAACGATAAGGTGTTTGAGATCGAACAAAAATCGTATGAGCGATATGATGTGGTGACCAATATTCTCGTCTCGATCGATACAAAACGAGCGGTTGAGTTTTACATATTGTTACGACCATTGTTCCAGCAGGCATACGATGAATTAGGTTACCCAGAAGGGAAATTTGAAGATGTTATTTTCAAATCGATTGGTCGTCTACTCGAGACACCTGCGATTGATGAACCTATTAGAGTCATTCAGCCCGTTGTGATGTATGAATATGAAGATGTTCGACTTGAAATGCTAAGCCCTGTTCAAAAACAAATGATACGAATGGGGCCAAAAAACACCCGTGCGATTAAGCGGAAGTTGTCAGAGATCGCTGCTGAATTAAGGTCTGTTCTTGAATAGATGTTTAGGTTGGGCTGTTGAGATTTTGTGCGGGAGAGACCTCGTCAATAGACGCTTAATATAACCATCCCTGTTAAGAATTAAGTTTGCCAAGCGTTCAGGGGCGTTTCAGCCCTACTATTAATTTTTGCCAATTTGAGCGCGTTTGTGCTCCGCAGTATGAAAGTTGTTGGTGTTCATTGCCGTCAACTGTGGCGCGTTATGTTCATTCGAGTCGATGAAGTAGCATTCAATTAACCTTGCAATTTAGTGCTGCCATGCTTCTCCGTATTAAGTTCATCTGATACAGTCCGGTAGAAGATACCCTTAGAGCTGTTTGACGCAAAAGCCGCCCTATCTCTCCCTCATATCTCTGTTGTATCTCAGTTGACCGAAAGACCTAAGTTGTCAAATTATTTAATCGTTATTAGCATTGAATCGATCAGTAGCTTAAATACAGTAGAGAAAAGAACAGGATGCTAAACAATAGTTGCATGGGAACTATGTCGAGGTTATTGCCCTTACAGAATATTTTTCTGTTGTGTTGGCTAGCGCCAATTTTATGTTTTGCCAATACGTTTGATGACGCTCAAAAAGCGGCGACGGATGGCCGCTACAAAGATGTTGTAGAGCTGCTTTCGATTTCAATTGAGTCCGGCGAATTAGAGCCACAAGACGAGGTTGTTGCTTACTCAAACAGAGGTGTCGCCTACAGCTTACTGCAAGCATATGGCCTTGCGACACAAGATTTGAAGCATGCATTGTCGATAGATAGTGAAAATACACTGACACTAAATCACTTAGGTTTGCTGGCTGAGCAAGTCGATCTGGACTATATAACTGCCCGAGGCTATTACGAAAGAGCCGCGCTAATTGGCTTCCCTGGTAGTCAGGTGAATCTGGCAAACCTTTACAGATCAGGTAAAGGTGTGGAGCAGAACTTCAGCATGGCTTTTGAGCTTTATGATGTTGCCGTAAAGCAAAATTACGGCATGGCTTATGTTCCCCTCGGTTTGTTGTACTTAAACGGTGAGGGTGTAGCCAAGAATACGAGAAAGGCCGTTGGACTTTTTGAACAAGGGGTTGAAGCAGGTGTCATCGATGCACACTATTACCTCGGTCACTCACTCGAAAAAGGGGTAGGTACGCCACCAAATTTAAAGCTAGCTGTGGAGCATTATCGATTTGCAGCGATTCAAGGGCATGGCCAGGCTCAGAATTCATTGGGTTACATGTACCGTCGAGGTTTAGGTGTTGAACGCGATTACTCTGAAGCGGCACTTTGGTATGAACTTGCTTCTGAACAAGATAATTTTGAGGCTAAAAACAGGCTTTCATGGTTGCTGGCAGGATGCCCGACCGAAAAGGTTTGCAATGGTGAGCTAGCGGTTCGGCTGGCGAAAGAAGCCGTTGCGCTGGACAATAACCCAGGCTATCAGGATTCATTAGCGGCAGCCTACGCTCGCGTCGGCAAGTACGATTTGGCTGTCGCAACATTAGAGTCAGTACTTGATTCACTGCCCAAAGACGCCCGACAGCGAGCAGGTTTTGAAACGCGTCTGAGATCTTATCAACAAGGTAAACCCCATCAACTTTAAGAGCCCCATTTAGCTTGTTGTTACGTTATTTCGAAACACTAAGAGAATACCGTGTTCCAATATCTACACGTGAAATGTTGGACCTGTTGGAACTGATGCGTCAGCGTCTAATTTTTGCCGATCTCGGTGAATTTTACTTTCTTAGCCGCATGGCGTTGGTAAAAGACGAACAATTCTATGACCGATTTGATCGCGCTTTCGCCGATTTTTTTGACGGTCTTGATTCGCTTGAGAGTATTTTTTCAACAGCTCACTCGCCTGAATTATTGGATTCTATGGTAGCTCGCTACTTTCCCAATCTAAACGTAGACGAGTACCGTCAAATCATCGAAGCCTACCAAAATGTTCAAGTTCCGGCGTTCGACATATCACCGTCTAATTCCGAAGGCTCTATCGCCGTGGAACGTCGCTTACGCGAAGAAGACTCTGATCTGGCTGACGGCTCTCAATTAGCCGACGGCTCTGTAACTGCCCCAGAATCCGGCAAGGGGTCGGAGCAGAGTGACGTCATACCGGATGATGCGGAGGGCGAAAGAGACGGGGAAGGAGAGGGAGAAGGGCAAGGAGAGGGAGAAGGAGAAGGAGAAGGAGAGGGGCAAGGAGAGGGAGACGGCGAAGATGACGGCGAGGGTGCTCAGGGCAAGCTAGGTTTGGGTGCTGGTGAGGAACCTGGGCAGGGCATGCGAGATGATTCTGACGTTGCACGCCTGCATTCCGCCAGTAAAGTTTGGTTGCAGCGACAGTATGAAGACTACGATCCCGACGCGGAACTCGGTACGCGAAACCTCAAAATGGCGCTCAGGCGGTTAAGAAAGTTTGCTCGCACGGGTGCTGATTTGGAGTTGGATCTTGAGGAAACCATTCGGCGCACGGCAAAAAATGCGGGCATGCTGGATATTGTCGAAGTCCCAGAGAAACGAAACGCCGTTAAGGTGCTGCTATTCTTGGATGTCGGCGGATCAATGGATGATCACGTTTTACTATGCAGCCAACTTTTTTCCGCGGCACGATCTGAGTTTAAATACCTAGAAATTTACTACTTCCATAATTTCCCCTACGAATTCGTCTGGACGAGTAACGATCGAGGCAAGCAAGAGCAGCTAAATACTTATGATTTGATTCACCGCTTTGGTAGTGATTACAAGGTCATCTTTGTCGGTGACGCTAGTATGGCTCGGCATGAAATTACCGAGAAGGGCGGGAGTGTCGAGCACTTTAACCTAGAGCCTGGGGAAATTTGGTTTAGTAGGCTTCAGGATCACTTTAAGAAAATCGTCTGGCTAAATCCCGTTGCCGTGGAAAAATGGCAAGACTCCCACACGACCGTTTTGATACAGAGAATAATCGATGATCATATGTACCATTTGGGTGTGAAAGGCTTAGAGCGAGCGATGAAGCAACTTGCCCGCTGATCAAGCTTTGGTGTCGTAATTTGCTTAGCGCAGGCTAAGCAAGCCGCGCTAGTTAACGACGCGTAGATTGTTGCCTGAAATGTGTCCAAGAATGTTTTCCCGTGTTTGTTGAACTAGTCTCATTCTAGACTCTCGTGCTCCCCAGGCGTTGTGAGGTGTGACAAGAAGGTTGTCTAGACGGGCGGCGGCGGCTGTTAGCAATTCATCTTTTTCTGGTGGTTCCGTATCGAGAACATCTATTGCTGCACCAGCGATAACGCCCTGTTCGAGCGCTGATATCAGGTCGCCTGAATTCACCAATTTTCCCCGTGCTGTGTTGACCACAAAGGCCGTTGGTTTCATTAATCCCAGGGTGCGTTGATTAATCAGGTGTTGATTAGCATCTGTCAGTGGGCAATGTAGGGAAAGAATATCGATCCTAGGGAGTAAATCGTCGAGTAAAAAGCGTGACGTGTCATCAATTGTATCCGCTCGTTTCGCAATCAGTACCTGCATACCGAAGGCTTCGGCTATTCGGCCGACATTACTGCCTAGCTCACCGTAACCGACGATGCCTAACAATTTGCCGTTGAGTTCCGATATAGGATGATCCAATCGCGTGAATACATTGCTTTGTTGCCAGAGCCCCGATTTAACATCCGTTAAGTACCTTGGCATTTGAGTCGCAAGATTAAGTATCAATGATAGGGTGTGCTGTACAACGGAGGCTGTCGAATAACCTTGTGAATTACTCACAGCGATACCCTTATCTCGTGCAGCAGTGAGGTCTACATTGTTAGTGCCTGTTGCGAGAATAGAAATGTATGAAAGGTGTTTAGCATTAGTAATTGTTTGTTTTGATAATTTGATCTTATTTGTTAGAACCACGTCAGCGGTTTCTATACGTTTATCGATATCGTCTTCGGATGTATCTGGATAAACATCCCAGTGATCTAACAAACTTATGATGGGGTAAAGATCAATGTCTCCAAGGCTGTCTGCATCTAATATCACGCCTTTCATCTTTAATACCTAATCTCCAAAATTGCTGCTGTTTAGTGCGCTAGGTTCTAAATTTTTCCCCGGTGCATGCTGCGTTTCTGTCTACGGAAACTAAAGACACGCTTTGATCAATGCTAAGTGCACTGGCGAGGACAAATTGCAAAGATAAAGGGTAGCAACACGCACGCCGAATAAGGACCAACGATAGCATCAATGAGAAGGAATTGAGTAAAGATTGTGGGCTAACAGGAGGCGGGAAAACGGTTGTGGTGGCTACGGTAACAATTTAATGGAAAAGTGTGCTGACAAAGCAATTTTGGAAGCCGTGCGGCTTCCAAAATCCATTAGTGCTACTAGCTAGCCGCCTTGTTCCATTCATCGATACGCGCTTGTTGACTCGTGAGGAATGAATCGACGTCACCCGTCATTGATATTGTTGTGATGGTGTCGCCTTGCTCAACTGAATCAACAATGGCCTGGTCGTCAACACTGGCGACTTCACCGAAGACAGTGTGTGCGTCATCAAGGTGCGGTGTAGGTCCATGGGTGACAAAGAACTGACTGCCATTTGTGCCAGGTCCAGCGTTTGCCATAGAGAGTTTGCCTGCGCTGTCGTGCCGTAGTGATGCGTCAAACTCGTCTTCGAAGCGGTAACCAGGACCGCCGGTTCCAGTACCAAGAGGACAACCACCTTGGATCATGAAGTTAGGGATAACACGATGAAAACTTAGTCCGTCGTAGAAACCTTTTTTTGCAAGATTCAGGAAGTTAGCTGTAGTTACAGGTACTTTCTCCGGAAACATATTGATGTTGATTGGGCCTTTCGATGTTTCGATTGTAATTTTAATTTCCACAATTCGCTCCGTTTGTTCGTTGTTCATAATCACCTAGAGTCCTAGGGATGATGGCTTGGGTTTTAGTATTTACAAGCAGCTTGCTATCGTTCTGCTAGATTTTTAAAGTCACGCTTAGACTCACCAAGGTACAGCTGTCTCGGACGGGCTATCTTGTAAGGTTCGCTTAGCATCTCATTCCAATGAGTAATCCAGCCTGGCATGCGGCCTAGAGTGAAAATAACTGTGAATAATTCTGTCGGAATACCGACTGCCTTCAATGTGATGCCTGAGTAGAAATCGATATTCGGATAGAGTTTACGTTCGATAAAGTAGCTATCTTCGCGTGCGATTTTCTCCAGCTTTTGAGCGACCTTTAGCAGTGGCTCGTCTTCGACGCCTTGTTCTGCAAGTACTGCGTGACAGGAATCCTGCATAACGGTGGCTCTAGGGTCGAAGTTTTTGTAAACCCGGTGGCCAAAACCCATCAGTTTGAAAGGATCATTTTTGTCTTTGGCTTTATTGACAAACTCCTCAACGCGAGATTCATCACCAATCTCATTCAGCATGTCTAACACCGCTTCGTTCGCACCGCCATGTGATGGACCCCAAAGTGCACTGACGCCAGCAGCGATTGCGGCGTAGGGGTTGCAATCAGTCGAGCCGGCCATTCGTACCGTTGATGTCGAAGCATTTTGCTCGTGATCTGCATGCAAAATAAAGATTTTATCCATCGCTGCAGCGATTGTTGGGCTGACATTGGGCGCTTCACCGGCTGTACCGAAGCACATGTTTAGGAAGTTCTCAGCGTAAGAAAGGCTGTCATCAGGTGCGATAAAGGCTTCGCCGCGACCATGTTTGTAAGCCATAGCGGCAAGTGTTGGGATCTTCGCGATTAGCCGATGCGCTGTTGTCATGCGGTCCTGCGCGTTATCGATATCGGTTTCTTCATGGTAGAGAGAAGCCAAGCCCGAGATGGCTGCTCCGATCATCGACATTGGATGGGCACCCTGTGTAAATCCATTGAAAATACCCTGAAAATTCTGGTCGATGTCTTGGTGTCCTTTGATGCTGGCGACGAAACTTTCGTACTCTGTCGGTGTAGGCAGTTCTCCATTCAATAGGAGGTAAGCGACCTCCAGATGATTCGAGTTGTCAGCCAATTGTTCGATCGGGTAACCGCGATACATCAGTATGCCGGCATCACCATCAATGTAAGTGATTTTCGAATCACAGCTTGCAGTCGAGAGGAAGCCGGGGTCATAGGTGAAGATACCCTCGGCAATAAGCCCTCTGACATCAACGACATTCTTGCCTTCGGTCGCTGCAAGCACGGGTAATTCGGTCGTTTTCCCGTCAATTGTTATCGTTACTTTCTGTGTCATTTGGAGCTCCAGATTTATCTTTTAAGTATTATAGTACGAATTTTGTCGTGTTCTTAACGGGTATCACAGCGCGGCACATCATTCCAAAACAAGGCTTCCTTGTAAAGCCCATAGATTGCGGCTTAGGTGCAGTTGCGGGTTTGTTTTTTGAAGTCAAACTAACTATCATATCCCCGCGAAAGCCGAAGCGTCTCGCTGCACTACAAAAGTTCATCCGATTTAGCTTTGAGAACGTAAATATCATTTTATTCTGGAACCTCGGCACAGTGCGCTTAATAGCTAGTATCTGCGCTACTTGTAAGCCTATCGATGACCCCATTGATGGGACATACCGAGATTCCTATAACTGAGAACATTGTTGTGAAAAACGATCATCGTCCTATTAACGTAGATCCATCGGATCTAGCGGCATTTGACTGGCCCATTACGGCCTTGGCATCCATTACCCACCGTATAGCAGGCGTTGTGCTGTTCGTCGGAATCGGATTCGGTCTGTTTGCTCTCGAGACATCGTTAGCCTCCGAAGAAGGGTTCAATGCCTTGAAGGCAATGATCAAATCGCCTTTGGGCATGTTTATTAGCTGGGGGCTGCTTGCGGCGCTTGCTTACCATTTCGTGGCAGGCATTAAACACCTGGTCATGGACATGGGCTTTGCCGAAACATTAGAGGGCAGTAGATTTGCTGCAAAATTCACCATTCTTATTTCGGCGGTATTGATTTTTCTCGCTGCGGTCTGGGTCATTCAAGGGTAGGTCGGGCAGTTATGGTTACTCAGGTTACAAGTTTTTCAAGAAACGGCCTCTCGGACTGGATAGTTCAGAGAGTCACCGCAATCATCCTCGCACTCTACACGGTTGTGATGGTGGGTTATGTCGCCTTCAACGGTGATATGTCATATGAACAATGGCGCGGTCTGTTCGACACGACATGGATGCAGGTATTCACACTTCTCGCTGTTTTATCTATATGCGCCCATGCGTGGATAGGTATGTGGACGATTGGTACTGACTATATACGTGAACATTATTTTGGCGGAGGCGCAGATGGTATACGCCTTTTTTATCAGATTTTTTGTATTGTTACGCTAGTGATTTTCCTGATCTGGTGCGTAAAGATCCTATGGGGGAATTAAGCAATGAGTGACTTAGAAACTTTAGAATTCGATGCCATTATTATCGGTGGCGGTGGCTCCGGTATGCGAGCTGCACTGCAGCTAGCTGAATCCGGTCGCAAAACAGCGGTGATATCAAAGGTTTTTCCGACTCGATCGCACACTGTGTCGGCTCAGGGTGGTATTACCTGTGCAATAGCCAGTGACGATCCCGACGATGATTGGCGTTGGCACATGTACGACACCATCAAAGGCTCTGACTACATAGGCGACCAAGATGCTATCCAGTATATGTGTAGCGTCGGACCTCAAGCGGTCTATGAACTTGAACATATGGGCCTGCCGTTTTCGCGAAATGACAACGGTAGAATCTACCAGCGACCATTTGGTGGGCAATCCAAGGCATTTGGTAAAGGCGGTCAAGCTGCACGAACCTGTGCAGCAGCAGACAGAACAGGGCATGCAATGTTACATGCCTTGTACCAAGGCAATTTAAAAGCAGGTTCGGTTTTCTTTTCAGAATGGTTCGCAGTTGACCTTGTTAAAACCCAATCAGGTGCCGTCGCAGGTGTAACGGCGATTTGCATGGAAACAGGACAGACGCACTTTATTAAGTCAAAGGCAACGGTATTGGCTACCGGTGGTGCGGGTCGTATTTATCAGTCAACAACCAATGCGTTAATGAACACCGGTGATGGTACTGGTATGGCACTGCGCGCAGGCTTTCCTGTCCAAGATATGGAAATGTGGCAGTTTCACCCGACCGGTATCGCCGGTGCAGGTACACTCGTCACCGAAGGGTGTCGTGGCGAAGGTGGTTACCTTGTTAATAAAGATGGCGAACGTTTCATGGAACGATATGCGCCAACAGCAAAAGATCTAGCGGGACGAGATGTTGTCGCTAGAAGTATGGTGCTGGAAATATTGGAAGGACGTGGCGGCGGCGAAAACGGCGATCACGTGTTCTTAAAGCTAGATCATCTCGGTGAAGAAGTTCTGCAGTCCCGATTACCCGGTATTGTTGAGCTCTCGAAAACCTTTGCTCATGTTGATCCGGTCAAAGAGCCCATTCCTGTTGTTCCAACCTGCCATTACATGATGGGTGGAACGCCTACGAACATTCACGGCCAAGCAATCAGAGTTGCACCCGACGGAACAGATCACGTTATTGATGGTCTTTACGCTGTAGGCGAAGCTGCTTGTGTCTCAGTACATGGTGCTAACCGATTAGGTGGTAATTCACTTCTCGATCTCGTTGTCTTTGGACGCGCAGCTGGTCTACACATTATTGACCAGTTGAATTCAGGACTGAGCGCGAAAGACGCATCGTCCAGTGATATTGAAGAAGCGACGCATCGGTTGAACCGCTGGGAAACTTCAGCGCCAGGCGGTGAAAACGTCGCTGAGCTAAAGAGAGAGCTGCAATCCTGTATGCAACTTAATTTTGGTGTCTTCCGTAAAGAAGAACCCATGCTCGAGGGTATACAAAAACTGGCAGAGCTAAGAGAACGCATCTCTAGGGCTTCGCTCACAGACAAGAGTAAGGCCTTTAATACGGCAAAACTCGAAGCGCTAGAGTTAGACAATTTGTTAGAAATAGCAGAGGCCACAGCACGGTCCGCAGAAGGTCGAAAAGAGAGTCGTGGTGCTCATGCTCGTGATGACTATCAGACGCGAGATGATGAGAATTGGTTGAGTCACTCGATCTATGATCCCAATAACAAAGAGCTTCGTAAGCGAGCTGTGAACTTTACGCCTTCACTGCTTGAGACGGATAGTGATTTACCGGACGGTGTGTTCGAACCTAAAGAGAGAGTTTACTAATGCAAGTTAGCGTCTATCGATATGATCCTGACAAGGACAACGAACCTTACCTACAGGATTTCAATATAGAGATACCTGGTGGCAAAGATTTGATGGTTTTGGACCTTCTTGCTCTGCTGAAAGAAAAAGATGAATCAGTCACCTATCGACGATCGTGTCGAGAAGGTGTGTGTGGCTCAGATGGTATTAGCATGAATGGCAAGAATGGACTTGCGTGCATTACGCCGTTATCTGAAGTTGTTCGCAAAGATAAGTTGGTACTCAAGCCGCTTCCCGGACTGCCCGTCATCCGCGACCTCGTTGTCGATATGGAGCAGTTTTATGCTCAGTACAAGAAAATTCAGCCTTACCTGATGAATACAGATGTAGCGCCGTCTCAAGAAAGACTTCAGTCCCCGGAAGATAGGGCGAAGCTAGATGGTCTGTACGAGTGCATTCTTTGCGCATGCTGCTCAACTTCTTGCCCAAGCTTTTGGTGGAACCCTGATAAGTTCATCGGCCCAGCAGGGTTGTTACAAGCTTATCGGTTCTTAGCTGACACTAGAGATACTGCTACCGAAGAACGTTTGTCTAACTTAGAAGACCCTTTCAGCGTCTTTAGGTGTCGTGGCATCATGAATTGTGTCAACGTTTGTCCGAGGGGATTGAATCCCACTCGAGCGATTGGGCATATTCGTAATATGTTGCTCAAGCGAGCGGTTTAGCTTCACCGTTTTTAAGACTGTCAGGCGTTAGAATTGCAGGAACAGCTACTCCTAATTATTGAGTAGTATTTTGCTTTGTCAGCAAGGAACGGAAACCATGCAAGAAAGTAATATGGAAGAATTGTGGCGCAGTGGTCACATTTCCGGCGGTAACGCTTCTTATGTAGAAGAGTTATATGAAGCTTACCTCCAAGACCCTGCATCGGTAGCCGATCAATGGCGTAGCTATTTTGACACCCTTCCAATGGTTGAAGGGTCTCTCGCCCGAGATATTTCTCACTCGACTGTCAAAGACCATTTTCTGCTCTTGTCAAAAAACCAATCTAGGGTTAGCCCTGTTCCCGCGAGCTCCGTGCACGCTGACCACGAGCGCAAACAATTTGCTGTCGGTGAGCTTATCTCGGGCTACCGCAGACGAGGTCACTTAAAGGCTAATTTGGATCCGCTTGGGTTGGAAGAAAAAGCGCCCGTACCCGTTCTTGAGCTCGAACATCACAACTTGTCACCCGCTGATCTTGATACCAGTTTTCAGACAGGCGCGCTATTCTTTGGTAACAAGAATGCACCGCTTCGAGAGATCATCGATGTGCTGGAGCAAACCTACTGCGATTCAGTCGGCGCTGAGTACATTCATATCTCCGATGAGGCAGAGCAATTATGGGTGCAACAGCGGATGGAAAGTGCTCGATCGAATCCAAGTTACAGCAATGGTGTTAAACGTCGAATTCTAGATCGGCTTATTGCTGCTGAAGGTCTTGAAAAATATCTTGGTAAGAAATATCCCGGTATGAAACGCTTTGGCATTGAAGGTGGCGAGAGTTTTATACCCTGTATTGCAGAGCTTATCCATCGAGGTGGTAGTGCGGGGATCGCTGAAACCGTTATGGGTATGGCGCACCGCGGCAGAATTAATCTGTTGGTCAATTTGATGGGGAAAGACCCTGCGGAATTGTTCGATGAATTCGAAGGCCGTTATACGCCTGGTTCCGGTTCTGGCGATGTAAAATATCATCAAGGTTTCTCTTCTAATTTGATGACGCCAGGCGGTGAAATGCATCTGGCTCTAGGCTTCAACCCATCGCACTTGGAAATTGTCGCGCCTGTTATCGAGGGCTCTGTTCGGGCTAGGCAGGACCGTCGGGGCGACAAGACCGGCGACAAGGTTATGGCAATTAACGTGCATGGTGACGCGGCTTTTGCCGGCCAAGGCGTTGTTATGGAAACTTTCCAAATGTCACAAACCCGCGGTTACTACACGGGTGGAACGATACACGTCATTATTAATAATCAGATTGGTTACACTATCAGTAAGCGGGAGGATGCCCGTTCTACCCGATATTGTACTGAGATCGCCAAGATGGTTCAGGCGCCCATTTTCCATGTCAATGGTGATGACCCGGAAGCCGTCATTTTTGTTTCCCAACTGGCCGTTGATTATCGAATGGAGTTTAAGAAGGATGTCGTCATCGACATCGTTTGTTACCGACGTCGTGGCCACAATGAAGGTGATGAACCTTCGATTACCCAGCCAACGATGTACCAAAAAATCAGGAAGCACCCAACGACGCTCGCAATTTACGCCGAAAAAGCTATCGCAGAAGGTGCTATTGATGAGGCGGAGTATTTGCGTCGGACAGAGAATTACCGTGACTTACTCGATGAGGGCAATGCGGTTGCTTGGGACTTCCTGAAGGAACCTGATTCTTCTATGTTCGTTGATTGGAGACCGTTTCTCGGTCACACCTGGGAGGCGAAAAGCGATACACGTTATCCGCTCAAGAATTTCCAAGCACTTGCTAACCGGTTAGGCGAGTTGCCTGATGGATTTGTGTTGCAGAAACAAGTCGCTAAAATTATGGAAGACCGGCATAAGATGACGGCAGGTGCGTTACCCATCAATTGGGGATATGCAGAAACAATGGCTTATGCCACTTTGCTGGACCAAGGTTATAAATTGCGAGTCACCGGTCAGGATGTCGGCAGGGGTACATTTGCGCATAGGCATGCGGTGCTTCATGACCAAAAAGAAGGCAATGAGTATGTACCTCTTCATCATGTGAGCGAGTCGGCAACCGACTTTGAACTCTACGATTCTTTTCTGTCAGAAGAAGCCGTGCTTGCATTTGAATATGGTTACTCTCAAACAAGCCCCAACACTTTAGTAATTTGGGAAGCGCAATTTGGTGATTTTGCCAATGGTGCACAGGTTGTTATTGATCAGTTTATTACGAGTGGTGAGCACAAGTGGGGGCGATTGTGTGGTCTAACCATGTTACTACCACACGGATATGAAGGTGCCGGTCCAGAACATTCTTCCGCAAGACTCGAACGTTATTTGCAGCTCTGTGCTGAACATAATATCCAAGTGTGTGTGCCGACAACACCTGCACAAATTTTTCACCTAATTCGACGACAGGCGATACGCCCACTGCGTCGACCGTTGATTGTGATGACGCCAAAAAGTCTACTTAGGCACAAACATGCAATTAATACCCTTGAAGACTTGTGTGATGGCGAATTTCAAAATGTGATTTCCGAGCCCCAGACAGGTAATGATGATGACGTCACCCGCATCGTTTTCTGTTCAGGCAAAGTCTTTTACGATTTGGATGCAAAGCGTTTAGAAGACGGTCTTACAAATGTCGCGATCGTGAGAGTGGAGCAACTGTATCCCTTCCCAGAAGAAGCAATGGTGGAAACTATTGCGCGATATAAAAATATTGCAACCGCTGTTTGGTGCCAAGAAGAACCTATGAATCAGGGTGCTTGGTATAGCAGTCAGCATCATATGCGGCGGGTTGTGCACTCGAAATTTCCCGGTCTTTATCTGGAATATGCTGGCCGTGCAGCATCTGCGGCCGCAGCAGCAGGTTACATGTCACTGCACATGAAACAACTGGAGTCGCTTTTGAATACGGCGATTTACGGCGAATCATCATAAACTTTCGGCTAAACATAGCGTTGAGACAAACATTCAGCGAAGGCTGCAGACAAAGGATTCAAAGGAACAAAAATGACAGAAATTAAAGCACCAGAATTTCCAGAATCTATTGCGGATGGTGAAATTGCAACCTGGCATGTACAAGTCGGTGATGTCATTCGCCGCGATCAACTATTGGTGGAAATAGAAACAGATAAGGTGGTTTTGGAAGTTGTGGCTCAGGAAGATGGGCAGATAACGGAAATACTCAAAGGCGAAGGTGAGACGGTACTCGCTGAAGAAGTGTTAGCTCGCTATAAAGCAGGGGCCGTGTCAGAAAAAGGGCCTTCGAACCCAGCAGAGAATGATACCTCCGCTAGCTTAGCAGCCTCGGCATCAACATCGACAGCAACGACTTCAGCGACAATAGAAAGTACTGGTGCTGCAGCGTCGGCAGCTGAAGCGATAGCGAGTCCGGCCGCTAAAAAAATTGCTGAAGAAAATCACTTGGATGTAACCAAGTTGGTAGGCAGTGGTAAGGGTGGTCGAATAACTAAGGAGGATGTGCTCAAAGCCGTTGAAGCTTCCGATAAAATCAGCGCTACAGCAGTGCCAACTCAGGCTAACTTGGTCATAGAGACGCCAATTTCGAATGAAGGCAGGGTTGAGCGACGTGTACCAATGACGCGTTTGCGGGCTAGTGTAGCGAGGCGATTAATCGAGGCGCAAGAAACTGCCGCGATGCTGACCACCTTTAACGAAGTTGATATGACTGCGATTATGGATCTACGGCGCCAATACAAAGAGGCGTTTGAAAAAGCGCATGATGGCACTCGCCTAGGCTTTATGTCTTTCTTTGTTCGGGCCTGTGTCGAAGCCTTGAAGCGGTTCCCTGCAGTAAACGCATCAATAGATGGCAGTGACATTGTTTATCATGGCTATCAGGATATTGGTGTAGCCGTTGGGTCCCCAAGAGGGTTAGTGGTGCCTGTTCTTCGCGACGCCGACAGTCTCACTTTGGCTGAAGTCGAGAGCCAAATACGAGAGTACGGCACTAAAGCACAGGCAAACAAGTTATCTATTGATGACATGACCGGTGGAACATTCACCATTTCGAATGGTGGTGTATATGGTTCTCTGCTTTCGACGCCTATTCTAAACCCGCCTCAAACAGGCATCCTAGGCATGCATAAGATTCAGGAACGGCCAATGGCGGTAAACGGAGAAGTGAAGATTAGGCCAATGATGTACCTCGCGCTTTCCTACGACCATCGTCTTATCGATGGACAAGAAGCGGTACGTTTTCTCGTTACAATTAAGGACTTCCTTGAAGAGCCCGCTCGGATATTGCTGGATATTTAGGAATACACAAAAGGTTTCTCCAAATGACAGAAAAATACGACGTAATAGTAATTGGCGCCGGACCTGCGGGTTATCACGCTGCAATTCGTGCTGCTCAGCTCGGTCTGAAAGTAGTATGCATTGATAAATGGATTAACAAACAAGGTGAGCCTGCCTACGGTGGGACTTGTTTGAATGTCGGTTGTATCCCTTCAAAAGCTTTGCTGGAGACCACCCATAAGTTCGTCGAAGCCAGCACGGAGTTTGAAGTGCTCGGTATTCAAGCTAAAGGGATCACTATTGATGTTCCCACCATGATTGCTCGAAAAGATAAAGTCGTCCAAAACCTGACTAAAGGGGTTGCCGGGCTATTGAAGTCCAATGGTGTGACGATGCTTGACGGTGCGGCAAAGTTGAATGCAGCCAGAATGGTGGAGGTAACCTTACACGATGGATCAACGCAGTCATTGGAAGGCGACAATGTCATTATTGCGACAGGGTCGGTTCCTGTTGCTATACCGCCTTGTCCGTTACAAGAGGATTTGATTGTTGACTCCACAGGCGCCTTGGATTTTCAAAAAGTACCGAAGCGTTTGGGTGTCATTGGTGCGGGAGTAATCGGCCTTGAGCTGGGTAGTGTTTGGAATCGGCTAGGTTCTGAAGTTGTTGTGCTTGAAGCACTTGAAGAATTTCTACCGATGGCAGATAAACAAGTTGCAAGGGAGACCGGCAAGCTGCTCAAGTCCCAGGGAATGGATATTAGGCTTGGCACGCGGGTCACTGGCACTGAAGTGAAGAAAAACAAAGTCACCGTGACTTACAGTAATGCGGACGGCGAAAAACAAGAAACCTTCGATCAGCTCATTGTCGCGGTTGGACGACGACCTTATACAGAGAACTTATTGTCCGCCGATAGTGGCGTTGATTTGGATGAGCGAGGCTTCGTTTACGTCAATGATTTATGTAGCACGAATGCGCCTGGCGTCTATGCCGTAGGCGATGTCGTTCGAGGCCCCATGCTCGCGCACAAAGGTATGGAAGAGGGTGTGATGGTTGCGGAACGAATAGCCGGTCATAAGCCATTAGTTAATTACGATTGCGTCCCTTCAGTTATTTACACGCATCCAGAAGTTGCATGGGTAGGCAAAACAGAACAAGAGTTAAAAGCCGCTGGAGAGTCGTTTAAGACGGGCTCGTTCCCAATGGCGGCAAGTGGTCGAGCGATGGCGGCCAATGATACGGCTGGTTTTATCAAAGTTATCGCAGACGAGCACACCGATCGAATATTAGGCATCCATATGGTGGGTGCGCATGTATCTGAAATAATAGCCGAGGCGGTCATAGCGATGGAGTTTGAATCCAGTGCTGAGGATTTAGGACTGACAATGTTTGCGCATCCAACCTTATCGGAAAGTTTGCACGAAGCGGCGCTCGCAGTGTCGGGACATGCTATTCATATTGCAAACAGCAAACGCAATCGAAAAAAATAACGTATCATTCACGCTTTAATTTAAGGAACATTCCAATATGAACCTCCATGAGTATCAGGCCAAGCAAGTCTTTGCTGAGTATGGATTGCCCGTGTCAATCGGCATTGCAGTTGATACCGCTGACGAAGCAGTGGCAGCGACAAAGAAACTGGGTGGCGACACTTGGGTAATTAAAGCACAGGTCCATGCGGGCGGACGCGGCAAGGCTGGTGGGGTGAAATTGGTTACTTCTGAAGCTGAAGTGCGTGAATTTTGCGATCGCCTTATCGGTACTAACCTTGTCACATTCCAGACTGACGAGCATGGCCAACCCGTTAGTAAGATCTATGTTGAAACCTGCACGGATATAGCTAGGGAACTCTATCTTGGCGCAGTGATCGATCGATCCTCTCGTCGAGTTGTATTCATGGCTTCAACGGAAGGCGGAGTTGAGATTGAAAAGGTTGCCGAAGAAACCCCAGAAAAAATTCTTAAGGCTGTTATTGATCCAGCACTTGGTGGACAAGCCTATCAGGGTCGTGACTTAGCATTCCAGTTGGGGCTCGAAGGTAAGCAGGTCAATCAGTTCGCCGCCGTTTTTGTTGCTTTGTCGAAAATGTTTGTTGAACGTGATTTGGCACTGTTAGAAATTAACCCGCTTGTTGTTACTCAGGCAGGCGACATCCATTGTCTGGATGCAAAGGTGACAATTGATAGCAATGCTATTTACCGTCAAAAGGCGCTTGCTGCGATGCGAGATCCAAGTCAAGAAGATGACCGTGAAAACCAAGCGTCTGAATTCGATCTCAACTATGTTGCCTTAGAAGGAAATATAGGTTGTATGGTCAATGGAGCAGGACTTGCCATGGGAACGATGGATCTCGTGAAATTGCACGGTGGTCAACCGGCAAACTTTTTGGACGTAGGCGGTGGCGCAACAAAAGAAACTGTTAGTGAAGCGTTCAAAATTATTTTGTCAGATTCAAATGTGAAAGCAGTTTTGATTAATATTTTTGGCGGTATTGTTCAGTGCAATATCATTGCAGACGGTATTATTGGCGCCGTAAAAGAGGTTGGCGTTAAAGTGCCTGTTGTGGTCCGTTTCGAAGGAAACAACGCAGCCTTGGGCGTAAAAACCCTTGCAGAAAGTGATGTCGATATTATTGCTGCCACAAGCCTCACGGATGCTGTGGAACAAGCGGTTAAAGCAGTAGGAGGTGCAGCATGAGCATATTAATCGATAAGAATACGAAGGTTATCTGTCAGGGTTTCACAGGTTCTCAAGGGACGCTTCACTCGACTCAGTCGATTGCCTACGGCACTAAAATGGTCGGCGGTGTTACGCCAGGTAAGGGTGGCCAAACGCACCTAGACCTGCCGGTATTCAACACGGTTAAGGATGCCGTTAATGAAACGGGTGCTGATGCATCGGTAATCTACGTACCAGCACCTTTTGCGAAGGATGGCATACTCGAAGCGGCCGAAGCGGGCATAAAACTGATTGTCTGTATCACCGAAGGTGTGCCTACGTTGGATATGCTCGAAGTGAAAGCAGCTCTTGACGCGCAGGGTGTCCGACTTATCGGGCCAAACTGCCCTGGTGTAATTACACCGGGAGAATGCAAGATTGGCATCATGCCTGGCGAAATTCATCTGCCAGGAAAGGTCGGCATCGTTTCTCGTTCAGGTACGCTGACATATGAAGCTGTGAAGCAGACAACCGATTTGGGTTTTGGCCAGAGCAGTTGTGTTGGCATAGGTGGAGACCCAATTCCTGGAAGCAATTTCATTGATATCTTGGCGATGTTCGAGGCTGACCCGACGACTGAAGCAATTATCATGGTTGGTGAAATCGGTGGTAATGCAGAAGAAGAAGCGGCTGAGTTCATAAAGTCGAATGTCAGCAAGCCAGTTATAGGTTATATCGCTGGTGTTACTGCGCCCCCCGGCAAACGGATGGGTCATGCAGGCGCGATTATTGCCGGTGGTAAAGGTACAGCAGAGGATAAATTCGCTGCCTTGAATGCGGCTGGCGTGACGACCTGTAAAAGTCTTGCCGAAATAGGCAATACGTTAAAGTCCGTCACTGGCTGGTAAATAGCCCCAAGTCAGTTTTGAGATTTCAATCGGTATCTGGTTGGTTACTAGATATCGGTTGAATACTTTTGAGCCGACCTTGTCCCCTACGTTTCCGTCACAATAATGTATTTCTGTTTACCCCCAAAGGGATCAAGCTGATTTCAACCCTTGAAATCGATATTTTTGACCCCATTTATCTTGCAACCCAATCTTAAGTAAAAAGGCGACATATATGTCGGTTGACGCACAAAAAGAAACGCTTGGATTTCAATCTGAAGCTAAACAGCTGCTTCAGTTAATGATTCATTCGCTGTATAGCAACAAAGAGATCTTTCTTCGAGAATTGGTCTCAAATGCCTCCGATGCAATTGATAAGCTCCGGTTTGAGAGCCTTTCGGACGCCGATCTATTAGGTGGCGACGTCAACCTTGGTGTTCGGGTTGATCTGGACGAAGACGCTGGGACCATCACTATCAGCGACAACGGTATTGGCATGACGCGAGATGAAGCGATCGCCAATCTAGGCACAATTGCTAAATCCGGTACAGCGCAATTTTTGGATGCTTTAACGGGTGATCAGCAAAAGGATGCACAACTCATTGGACAGTTTGGTGTTGGTTTTTACTCTTCATTTATCGTTGCCGATAAAGTTGTGGTTGAAACGCGTTCCGCAAGGTCCGCAGAATCTGAGGGCGTACGTTGGATTTCGATAGGCGAAGCAGATTTTGAGATAGAGACGATAGAACGCGCAGCAAGAGGTACATCTGTCACTTTATACCTAAAGGCTGATGAGAAAGATTTCGCAGATAGCTGGCGGGTGAAGAGTGTCATCAAGAAATATGCAGATCATATTTCTGTGCCTGTTGAGATGCTGAAAGAAGAGATGCCTGTTGCTGATGCTGGTGAAGAGGGTGAAGAAAAAGAAGTTGAAGTTCAGGTTGAATACGAAGCGGTAAACTCTGCTCAAGCACTTTGGACTCGCTCTCGCAGTGAAATTTCTGATGAGGAATATCAGGAGTTCTATAAGTATGTTTCCCACGACTTCCAAGACGCGCTTACTTGGAGCCATAACAAGGTTGAGGGAAAGCTCGATTACACGAGTTTGATCTATGTGCCATCTAAGGCGCCTTTTGATATGTGGCAGCGAGAAGCACCTAGAGGTTTGAAACTCTATGTTCAGCGAGTTTTCATTATGGATGAGGCAGAACAATTTCTGCCTTTGTATCTACGTTTTATCAAAGGCGTGGTTGATTCAAATGATTTGTCGTTAAACGTCTCACGGGAAATTCTTCAAAAAGACCCCGCAATTGATTCGATGCGAACAGCATTGACCAAACGTGCACTGGACTCATTAGAGAAATTAGCAAAAAAAGACGCAGCGACCTACCAGTCATTTTGGGAAGAGTTTGGTCAAGTACTGAAAGAGGGCCCTGCAGAGGACTTTGCAAATAAGGAAAAAATCTCGAAATTACTTCGTTTTACATCCACCACGAGTGATTCTGAAGTTCAAAATCAATCGTTGACTGACTACATTAGCCGCATGAAAGAAGGTCAGGACAAAATTTATTTTGTTGCTGCTGAGAATTACCATACTGCTAAGAATAGTCCTCACCTTGAAGTGTTTCGTAAGAAAGACATCGAAGTGCTTGTCTTAACTGACAGAATTGATGAGTGGCTTATGAACCAGTTGGTAGAGTTTGATGGCAAGCAATTCCAAGACGTTACCAAAGGTTCTCTTGATTTGGGTGAGCTTGACGATGAAGAAGCCAAGGAAGAGCAAGAGAAAGTTGAAAAGGAATTCAAAAGTCTGCTGGATAAGATTAAAGAGGTACTTGAAGATCGAGTTGAAGAAGTTCGAATCACTCATCGGTTAACCGATTCGCCTGCCTGCCTCGTTGTTAATGATGATGAGATGGGTATGCAGATGCGCAGGATATTAGAATCTGCAGGTCAGGAAGTACCAGAAACGAAACGGATTTTTGAAATAAACCCTGAGCATCCTTTGGTGAATAAACTGAACGATGAGCAAGATATGGATCGTTTCAAAGATCTATCGTTGGTGATATTCGAGCAAGCAATGTTAGCGGAGGGCAGTTCACTCGACGAGCCTGCGAGTTATGTACAACGACTTAACAAGCTGCTTCTAGAACTGAGCGCATAAAACTTCATGGGCAGCAGCTGTGCAGGCTTAGGGTTTTTGTCATTGGCTAAGGTCAGCGATAGTCAAATCCTAAGCTTCAGCTGAGTCTTTTTGATAGGCGCCACCCGTATGCTGCTCGTGCTGAGCGTGACGTAAATCGCCAATCACTGACTCCAGAGCACGGCTGAATAGAAGCCCGTCACTGATTATCTTGACTGTGCCGTCAAAGATTTCTTGCGCCAGCCCCGTACGTGTTTTCTCAACAACTTTGACGCCTTGACGATTGACGAAAATAAATTTGTCTATCGCGTTAATCCTTGCCGCCAATTTACATCGAATTGGTTGCTCGCTGTCGACACCGATAAACTCAACCCAAATGCCGACCGAGAGTGCATCGACCTGGTCGAAAATGGGGTCGTCTTCGGACAGTGCACTTATTTCTTCTTGCTCCTTTTGCTCTGGTGCTTCAGTTGAAAGCGATGTGTTTGGCTCGCTATCATCAGTAGGATCTGTGTCGTTTGCCGAGTCGTTGCTGTCTGACGGGGTTGTTTCTTCGACTACTTCCACGCTCACAACTGCGGCGGATTCGTCAAGCATCGACAATTCTAGAGTAGATTCCACGGCTGTTTCTTGCTCTTCAAAAGCAAATGTTTTTTCCTGAACTTCTTGCAGCCTAGTAATGAGTGAATTGACTTCATCTGCATCGATCTGGGCAATTCTAAGAGCCTTTTTTAGATTGTTAAGTAATCTTGGGTTGACCGTTTCAAGTCGTTTTCGGTCGCCGCGTTGTTCATGAAACTCGACGCTCCAAAGAAGTACGTCAATGGTATTAATTGATTGCTTCCAAGCATTACTGCCTGGCCCTTCTTTAAGTACCAGCATGACCATAAATTTATGGAAATGAAGTTCCAGCAATTCCGTGACAAAAGGATCGAGTTCCCGGCCTAATATTCGTTCGTTGATCTTTTGGCTAACGAGTTCCTCGATATCACCGAGGCGCTCTTTTCGTTCTTTGGATTTAAGGATGCTCTGTTCTAGCTGTCGTGTCTTGGCAATCTCTTTGGCCTTGAAGCTCCGAAAGTCTTTAATAAGATTCTCAATAAACGCCAGGTTACCGTCGTAGTTTTGTTGTATTTTTGCAACTAATGACTCGATCTTTTTGTAAAGGGGATCTTCTGCAAGGTTATCAACTTCAGTCCAGCCGATTCCGGCCTCTGCGAATTCATTGAGTATCATCCGGGCAGGGTGATCTTCCTTGTTAAAAAAAGTGGTATCAGAAAGCGCAATTTTGATGATCGTAATCTGAGTTCTACCGATAAGTTCTTTGATCGGTATGGGCACTGACTCATCTTGCCAAATTGCGTCGTATAGGAGCGTGACGAGATTAATGATGTCGGACGATTGTCCATCGACAGCGGAAATCACACCTTCTTTCTGCGTCTCCTGTAGCATTTCGCCGACTGAACTCGATATATCAATTTTGTTCACGTCTTCGGTGCTAGTAGGCTGCAGCTGGTCTGTGTTTCGCTCTTCTAGTGATTTTTGGATGTTCGTCAGGATGTTCATTAACTGCGCCTGGTCGATCATCTCAACTTGCTGGCCCGGAGCAGGCATAAAGGGTTGTATGTTACCTTGCGATTGCGTGTTGGCCATCATGGACGCAGGTACTGCATATTGTTGTGGTGCGCCATTCAGGTCGCCAGGCATTGGGCTTTGCATGCCGCCGGGAGCACCTTGCAGTGTTGAAACGTTGGGCTGCATAGTTTGTGAGTTGGCTGCGCCGGTTAGGCCCTGATGCATCAAGCTCTGCATCATAGAAAACAATTCTGGTTGTTCAGTTACACCGTTGTAGCGGTTTTCATCGACGGCCCCAAAGGGACTCATATTAGGCGCTTCTGTTTCACGGCGAGAAGACGTGCGCGACGGTGCGGGTCTGGATCTGATTGTGTCCACACTAAGTTTTGGCATGACACCGTTGTCGATGAGTATTTGATTTGCTTCACGGACTATTTTATCGATGTTTTTTAGAACGTGTGTGTTGAAGCTGCGGTAGATCCTTAAACTGTCACCTGAGTCGATTTTCGCTTCGATGATTGCTTGTGTGAAAGAGCCGGCGATTTGTTGCGGGTCTAGTGGATTAGTTGACTCGTTTACTACGTTATCTTCAAAAAGCGAATTGATTCGCGTGTTGAAGCTTATGAAACTCGCTAGATGCTGGTTTCTAGAGGCGGCTACCATGCCCTCCACGGCAACCATAGCCATTAACTCCTCATCCTGAACGAGTGAGAGTGACTCGAAATCGACAGCAACGATGTCTTCTTTGTGTTTGCCCGTCAGCTTGTCAAAAGTTCTATTCATGTTATCGACGAAATTCTTAAGAATTTTGTCACGGTTTCGACTGATCGCTAGAGATTGGTTATTTTCGTCCAGCACGGATTGCAGTGAAAGATTCAACGAGCTAATGGCAGCTTTCTGCAGTTTTTCGACTATTTCTGACAATTGATTAATATATACAAGTGGATACGCCCAATAAAAGATAAACCTATTGGGTTTGATTGTATAGAAATATGGTGTGTTGGAGTCGCTGGATTGTAAGCGTAATGTATGAATTGTTAGTGGTTTCGCAGACGAGATAGCGTTCTGCAATCATTTTGTAACGCCGGCGATTATAATCATTGTAAAGCCTGATGCGTTCCCGCCGTTTCGGGAACATAATCCTCGCCATGGGTTGCTTACGGGGGGATATTCATGGGGTATAGTCTAGTCTTGGAACGCATGGGTATTGTCAAGGTATGAGCAAAACGATTTCAGTGTTAGGCGCCGGCATGTTCGGAACAGCTATTGCAAATATTCTGGCAGAAAACGGCCAGAATATTTGGCTATGGTCTCGCGATCCGGCTCAGGCTGAATCCATTTCGAAAAGTCGTGAAAATAAAAAATCATTGCCGGGTTACCAAATCAATGACGGTGTGCATCCTACTTCAGACCTGCATCAATGCCTCACCGAATGCGACGTCATATTTTTTAGTGTACCAAGTGGTGCTTTTCGCGAAGTTGTTCAGCTCGCAGGTCCAATGATTCGCCCCGACACAATGGTCATTAGCACCACAAAAGGTATCGAGTCTGCTGGTTTTCACATGATGAGTGAGGTGCTCGCGCAAGAATTACCAGACAATCCCAGAGGCGTCCTCAGTGGCCCTAATTTAGCTGAGGAAATCGTTCAAAAACAGATAACAGCGACGGTGATTGCGAGTGAATATCCTGATCTTAATAAAGTGGTCCAAGAGATTCTCCACACATCCTATTTCAGAGTGTATTCCAGCGATGATGTCTACGGTGTAGAATTGGCCGGTTCGCTGAAGAATATCTATGCGATTGCTGCAGGTTTCGCCAATGCCCTTGGCGTCGGCCAAAATACTCAAGGGATGTTGTTGACGAGGAGTCTGGCCGAGATGAGTCGGTTTGCCCACTCGATGGGCGCGAAACCACTCACATTCCTTGGACTCGCCGGCGTGGGCGATTTGATGGTCACCTGTGGATCGCCATTGAGTCGCAACTTTCAACTAGGCTCTTTCATTGGCCAAGGTCTGAAGTTGGCTGAAGCGACAGAAAAACTAGGGCGGTTAGCCGAAGGAATTAACACCGTCAGGACCGTTAAATTAAAAGCAGATGAAATGGGTGTATACATGCCGATAGTGTCTGGTCTTTATAGCATTTTGTTTGAAGATGCTTCAGTCGAATTCGTGATCAACGCCGTCATGATGGGTGAGCAAGCTGAAGATGTTGAGTTCGTATTAACATGATGTTGCTTGTCATGCGACACGGAGAAGCGGTTTCCCAAGCATCCTCTGACTTCGAGCGACATTTAACTCGGCGTGGCGAAGAGCAAGTGGTTGATAATTATAATAAGTTTCTAAGATTGCAACAGCCACTTCCGGATCTAATCATTACGAGTCCGCTAGTTAGGGCAAGGCAAACGACGGAATTGATACTTGAAAGTAGTGATGTACGAATCGAGCCCGAAGTTTCAGATATACTCGTGCCCGAAGGACAAGTTGATGATGTATTGAACCTGTTGTCGAAAAAAGTCGACACTAAAGTTTGTCTGCTAGTCAGTCATCAACCGTTGGTTAGTTACCTCGTGCATCGTTTAACCGATGTAGAGGTGTTTCTTGAAACAAGTATGATTGTTGGTATCCAAACAGAATCGTTTGAGCCACATTGCGGTGAGGTAAAATGGCATATCGACGACTATTCATAATAACGTTAGTATTTTTTTTCAGCTTTACGGGAGTGGCTTTTAACAGCTCGCAAGCCTCCGAGCTAATTCCGGCCTATGAGAACTCTGTACTTGACTCCTCGGAGCAACTTACGGAGAACAAAATCTATGAGCTCATTACAGGAAAAATCAAACGTGTTAACACACGCCAGATTGCCGAATCTTCAGAATTTGTCCATGGTCGTAAGCTATCGACTACCAGGAAAGTACTGGACTCATCTACGACTAAAGAAATCGCCGCACACTACCTAGAACAACTCCAAAGTAAGGGGAATATCATATTCGAATGCGGTGGGCGAGGTTGTGGCAGCAGTAATTACTGGGCAAATACTGTGTTTAGTAAAGCAACATTGTTCGGCCCAGAGCAATATCAATATTATATGCTGGCTTGGCTGGAGTCCGAACAAGCCTATGTAATGATATATCTTGCTCAGCGAGGAACGGGTGCGCGGTATATTCACCAGGTCGTGATAACCGACGTTAATAATAATGAAGTTCCTGATCAACGGCTGGTTGACTCTGAGCTGCGATTACAAGGCCGAATTAGTTTTTGGGATCAGGTAACAGACGTACAAGTCGCGTCGATAGCGGAATCAATTCGGATAAACCGCCACAAGCTTTTAGCCGTTGTCGTCCATGAGAAATTGACATCGACTGAAACAATTCAGGACTCAATACAGCGTACTCAACAGATTGCGGACACGATACTCGAGCGAATAGAGCAAGAAGGTATCGACGAAGCGGAAATACAAGCGCATGGAGTTGGTCCCATCGCACCCAACTCTATAGGAGCGGAACATAAAGGTGTCGTTAGAATAGAGATCGTGTTGTTTCGTTAGCCAAGCTGGCTGTCAGAGCGTCAGCGTATCTTTACCAAGTCGCTAAACGACGATTGTATAGAGCTATTTCAGTCGGTTTGATAAACCAACAAAGGGCAAGGAAGTCAGAAGCATCCGTCGCCCTTTAATACGAATTAATGCGGCGAGTTCAGTAGTGACATGAACTCAAGTCTCGTTGAAACGTTCTCTCTGAATTCACCTAGCATCACAGACGTTTTCATAATTGAGTTCTGCTTCTCAACTCCACGCATCATCATGCACATGTGTTTAGCTTCAATAATGACGCTAACACCGCTTGCCTGCGTGACCTCTTGAATAGCCTCGGCAATCTGTTTTGTTAAATTCTCTTGAATTTGAAGTCTTCGAGCGAACATATCAACGATTCTGGCAATCTTCGATAGTCCGAGCACTTTACCTGTGGGGATGTATGCCACGTGGCACTGTCCAATGAACGGTAACATGTGATGCTCGCACATCGAATAGAGTTCGATTCCTTGAACGACGACCATCTCATTAGTATCAGAATCGAAAAGTGCGTTGTTGACGACTTCCTCGATCGTTTGTTGATAGCCCTTGGTCAGGAACTTCATCGCCTTTGCAGCTCGGTCCGGTGTGTCCAATAAGCCCTCTCTGGAGGGGTCTTCTCCGACCTGTTCAATAATTGTTTTGAAAGCTTCTTTCATAAAATTCGCTTCGGTAATGTCAAAAGATGGCTACCCTAAGACATCATGAGCCGACCGTCAAAATAATTTCGAATACGATCGGCGTCGAATGTCGTTATAATGGTTCAGTTATTCAGGAGAATGTTATGCCCGGCAGTAGTATTGGTGACCAATTTCGAGTCACGACCTTCGGTGAAAGCCATGGCGCAGCCCTTGGCTGTATTGTTGATGGCTGTCCTCCGGGCATTCCCTTGACGGAAGCCGATATTCAGCCCGACCTGGATCGTCGAAAGCCGGGGACTTCAAAGTTTGCTACGCAGCGCAAAGAAGGGGATCGCGTCAAGATCTTGTCCGGTGTGTTCGAGGGTAAAACGACCGGCACCGCGATAGGTTTGATTATTGAGAATGAAAATCAAAAATCAAAAGATTACTCAGATATCAAAGATAAGTTTAGACCCGCCCACGCCGACTATACTTATATCAAAAAATACGGTATCCGAGACTATCGAGGCGGAGGACGCGCCTCTGCTAGAGAGACAGCAATGCGGGTTGCCGCGGGAGCCATCGCTAAAAAGTATCTTGCCCAAGCGCACAATATAGAAGTTAAGGGATACCTCTCTCAGATGGGACACATTGTTGCGGAAACAATCGATTTTGATGTTGTTGAACAAAATCCGTTTTTCTGCCCGGATGTCGACAAGGTGCCAGAAATGGAGGCACTTATTGATCAGCTGAGGCGAGATGGGGACTCAATTGGCGCCAAGATTACGGTTATTGCACGAAATATGATTCCAGGACTCGGTGAGCCAGTCTTCGATCGCCTTGATGCTGAATTGGCCCATGCCTTAATGGGGATCAACGCAGTCAAGGGCGTGGAAATTGGTGATGGTTTTGAAACCGTTACCCAAAGGGGATCGCAACATCGCGACGAGATGACACCCAACGGTTTTAGCTCCAACCATGCGGGGGGAATTCTTGGTGGTATCTCAAGCGGCCAGGATATTGTTGCAAAAATTGCTTTGAAACCAACCTCAAGCATCACGCAACCGGGCCAAACCGTCGATATGGACGGTAATCCAACAGAAATAATCACTAAGGGTCGACACGATCCCTGCGTGGGTGTGCGGGCGACGCCGATTGCGGAAGCGATGGTCGCAATTGTTCTTATGGACCATTTGATACGAAATCGCGGTCAAAACATGGGTGTGACGGAGGTCGGACCTAGAATTTAGTAGGCGCTTGAAATGGAGGGGCGTTTATAGGGTAGGTGAGTGCGGCCTGAATAGCACCTCGCCAAAGCGTATCAAATGCTACTGGCGCTTAACTTAAGGCTTCTGTTCTAGTTCCTGCAGTAGTTCAAGAAAAGCGCTACCTGCATTCGATAGCGTTCTTTGCACGTGGTGGATGACACCAAGCTGTCTTTCGAGCTTAACATTTGGGACTTTAATGACATGGATGCCTTCATCGACCATAGATAACGGCAGTACGCTCCAGCCTAAGCCAACGGATATCAACATCTTGATCGTTTCAAGATAGTTTGTAGACATGGTGACATTCAGTCTAAGACCTCGGTCTGTAAACAGCTCTTTGACGATGCGACCCGTGAAGGTGCTCATATCCGGCAAGATGGCAGGATAATCAGGCAGTTGTTCTATAAACAGGCGGTCATGTTGAGCGAGTTGGTGATCTTTAGAACAGACAAAGGCTAATTCATCACGCCAGATGGGTACGGACGCGAGTCTTTCATGGGGCGTCGGAGCTAAGGTAATAATGCCTAACTCAAGGTTACCTTGAACAATTTGCTCATGTGCGACCTCGGAATCCATGAAGTGTAGGTCAAGTGCAACGTCCGGAAAGCGTTGGGAGTATGTTCTCAGTATCTGCGGTAGATGCCAAAGACCAATATGATGGCTTGTCGCAAGAGAGAGGCTGCCGCCGATATTACCGGCAAGGTTACTAATGACCCGTTGTGTGTCTTCGATGCTGAGGAGAATATCTCGAGCTCTTTGCTCCAATTCTCGACCTGCTTCGGTGAGATTCACTGTACGACCAATTCGATCGAACAGACGAACACCCATTTGGCTCTCAAGTAAGGCAATTCGCTTACTGACAGCGGGTTGAGTTAAATGTAGCCTGTGCGCCGCAAGAGAGAAGGATTTCGTATCGGCGACTGTTGAGAACGCCTTAATGCCATCTATATCTATCATTCCAGAATTTTATCGAATCTATAAGTAATATGAATTGGAGTTATGTGAGAAAAGATCATAGCATTAATTGTTTGCTGGGGCCTTGGTTCAAGCTAATTAAGTTTTGCAGCAGGTTTTGTCAACTCACGAGAGCGAAGAATCGCTCAAAGAAACCTTTCTCGTTTACATCGTAAGTCTTTTTTTACCGTTTTTGGAGTACTAACTTGGACAGTTTTAATGTTGCAATTGCCGGTGTTACCGGTGCCGTGGGCGAAGTTATGCTCGAGTTATTGGCGGAGCGAAATTTTCCAGTCGGGAAGTTATCCCTGCTAGCAAGTGAGCGATCGGCGGGTACTCGATTGCCCTTCAAAGGCAAGACGATTATGGTTGAAAACCTCGATTCGTTTGATTTTTCCGATACGCACATTGCGCTTTTCTCAGCGGGGGGTTCGGTCTCTGCAAAGTACGCGCCTATTGCTGCATCGCAAGGCTGTGTGGTTATAGACAACACATCACACTTTCGTCGCGATGCTGACATCCCTTTGGTTATTCCAGAGGTGAATGGGCATCGAATTGATGACTACAAGGCGCGAAACATTATTGCCAACCCTAATTGCTCGACAATTCAGATGCTCGTTGCGCTAAAACCAATTCATGACGCTGTCGGCATTAAGCGGATCAATGTTGCGACCTATCAAGCTGTATCGGGCGCCGGTAAGTCCGGGGTTGAGGAGTTAGCGGGTCAGACTGCGCGATTATTGAACGGTCAAACCCATGAGCCGAGTGTGTTCTCCAAGCAGATTGCATTCAATGCTATACCGCACATCGGAAATTTCGAAGACAACGGCTACACGAACGAAGAGATGAAAATGGTCTGGGAGACTCAGAAGATCTTTGAAGATGAGACCATCAAGGTGAACCCGACCTGCGTTCGAGTGCCGGTGTTTTATGGTCATTCAGAAGCTGTTCATGTCGAGACTAAGTCACCGATTACGGCCGAGGAAGCTATTAATCTGCTGAAAAACGCAGCGGGCGTTAAACTGATCGACGAACATGAAAGTGGCGGTTACCCAACAGCCGTTCCAGAAGCGGCGAGTTCAGACCCCGTGTTTGTTGGAAGGGTACGTCAGGATATATCTACTGAAAATGGCTTGGACCTATGGGTTGTATCTGACAATGTTAGAAAAGGGGCGGCTCTAAACAGTATACAAATCGCCGAAGTTTTGATAAAACGTCTGTAATAAGCGATACTTAAAGCAACTATTAGAGATCATTTCTAGGTTAATTCACTGGCCTTTTGTTCCGGTTAGTGGATGCCTGCAATGAATGAGATCAGCCCTCTTTAGGGGTGAAGAGGTTTAATTATGATACAACGGGTCACACTGATCTTCGTAACTTGTGCTGCAGTCCTGTTTGCGTCGAGCGGTTACAGCCTCGGTCTGGGCGAGCTTGAACTTGAATCTGCGCTCAATCAGCGATTCCAAGCAGAGATAGAACTGACCAATGTCCGTGGTCTTGAGATAGAAGAAATTCTGCCAAACTTGGCTTCTCAAAAAGATTTTGACCGAATAGGCGTCGAACGCGGCTATATCTTGGTTGATCTTCGCTTTAAGGTTCTTCGCAAGGACGATGGAAAGCTATTTGTCGTGGTGACGAGTAGCAAGCCCATTGTCGAACCATTTCTAAACTTCTTAGTTGAAGTACTATGGCCAAATGGCCGCATATTAAGGGAATACACCGTTTTGCTTGACCCGCCGGTTTTCGGTGATGGGATAGCTGAGCCTATAGCTGAAACACGCGTCCAAGAGCGACAAGTTGCCGCCGAGCGACGGCCAGCGCCGGATGCTAGGTCCAATGATAGCCAGAACGCGATTGTGCAGAGATCTCAAGTCCCACCTAAAAAGCCAGTCGAAAGCCAAGCAGATTCGGCCGGCCGAGCTGCATCAGAAGGCCAAATTAACTCTCAAGAGTATGGTGTTACTGGACTAGGCGACACCCTTTGGAAAATCGCGCTCAAAGTACGCCCAAACCCCTCCGTGACAGTCCAGCAAACAATGTTGGCGCTAAAAGATGCAAATCCTGATGCGTTCATCAACAACAACATAAATCTTCTCAAAGCGGGACATGTTTTGCGGATCCCGGATGCAGAACAGATTCGAGCGCACAGCATTGCGGCTGCAGTGGCTGAAGTGCGCGTTCAGAATGAAGAATTTGTTACTTATCGAAACGATGCTTTAGCGCAGCTGGATGGATCAAAACGACAGTCAGGTAGAGCAACTGATGGAGCGAACTCGAACGACGGTGAGCTGAAATTACTTGCCACAAATAATTCAAGTGGTGAAACAGCGGGTGATGGATCTGCTGCCGCGAACCAAGCACTTCAATCTGATTTGGATGTTGCTGAAGAAGATCTCGATAGGGCGAGAAGGGCAAATTCGGAACTTAATGTCCGCATGGAAGATCTCCAGGGTCAACTTGATACACTCACTGAAATCTTGAAGTTGAAGGATGATCAACTGACGGCTTTACGCGCAGAAGTTCAAAAGATGCAGGCGAATGCAGACGCTGTACAACCTAAACAACAAGTGGCACAGAACAGCGGCTCGTTCTTTACCAGCCCCTTGTTCCTTGGCGTGATCATGTTGATTTTGGTTATTGTCGTCGTTGCAGTCCTGTTAATGGTGAGAAAGAGGCGAACGCAAGAAAACACTGAAGATGACTTCGAAGAAGAGGCAGTGGATGCTGTCGAACAAGATACAGAGCTGCAGGATACTGAGGAAACTGAAACCCGTATTGAGGAAGATGAAGAAGATATTGCACCTGAGACAACGGATGTCATTGGTGAAGTTGAAATATACATCGCCTATGGTCGATTTCCGCAAGCGATAACTTTCTTACACAACGCAATTGAGTCAGAACCCAATCGAACAGACATTCAACTGAAGTTGCTAGAAGTATTTGTACAGACTGAGGATAGCGTTGCCTTTAACTTACAATTTGAGCAGTTGAAGCTATTAGGCGACAGCGATGCGATTGCCGAAGCTGAAGCGCTGCAACAGAAGATACCCGGTGCTGTTGAAGACTTAGGAATATCAATGGATGCGACGGCCAATATTACGGATCCAACCGATGAGTCAATTGACATAGATGTCGATGAAGAAGTGTCGTTTGATCTTGATGACCTAGGTTCGGAAACAGAAGACGATTCATTGTCGATAGAAGAAGATGAGTTTGATCTTGAGCTGGACCTTGAACTTGACGGCGATGAAGATGAATTAGACCTCGATCTTGATCTCGATCTCAATAGCGACAGTACGTCGGACGAGGGTGCGATTGAGCTTGAAAAGTCACTGGTTGATGGCGAAGGCGATGATGATTTTCAAGATCTAACAGAAAAGTTAGATCTTGATGATGACGGGTTGGTTCTGGATTTAAGCGAAGATCTTTCGGACGCCGATGAATTCAGCCCCGATCTTGATGACGATGATGAGCTTAGCCTCGATCTAGATGATGACGGCGCGATCAGCCTTGATCTTGATGACGATGATGAGTTTAGCCTAGAGCTAGATGATGACGGCGCGATCAGCCTTGATCTTGATGACGATGATGAGCTTAGCCTCGAGCTAGATGACGATGGTGCGATCAGTTTGAATCTCGATGATGAAGAGCTGGATGTAGACTTGGATAGTGAGATAGAACTCGACGATGATGGTGCTTTTAGTCTCGATCTTGATGCTGATGATAATAAACTCGATCTTGCTCGAGCTTATATCGATATGGGCGACAGTAATGGAGCCCGCGGATTGCTTGAGGAAGTACTTAAAGTAGGTACTGAAGCGGAAATTCTTGAAGCTAACGAATTGCTTGAAAAAATTAGTTAGTCATTGAGATCGCTTTGAGTCAGAAAATCGCATTAGGGGTTAGCTACCGTGGTACTGACTTCCATGGCTGGCAGTTCCAAAACACGTCAATTGCTACAGTTCAAATGGCTGTCGAGAAGGCGTTAAGCGTTGTTGCAGACCATCCTGTGCAGGTAACCTGCGCAGGTCGAACAGACGCCGGTGTGCATGCTACGAAACAAGTTGTTCACTTCGAAACGCAATCGACCCGCTCAACCAAGGCTTGGACACAAGGCGTCAACGCGCATCTCCCTGACCAAATATCGATTGATTGGTCTAGTGAAGTTCCGGCGGATTTTGACGCGCGCCATTCCGCTGTTGCCCGGCGATATTACTATCTAATTCTCAATCAGAGACTTCGTTCCGGTCTACATTCTGAATATTATACTCGTGAGCACCGAAGCCTTGATGTCTCGAGAATGCATCAGTCAGGACAGTATTTATTGGGCGAGCATGATTTTACGTCTTTTCGTGCCGCTCACTGCCAAGCAAACACGCCGATGAGAAATATTCATCATATAGCGGTTGAACGCCGAGGCGATCTGATTCTCGTTGATATTCAAGCAAACGCCTTTCTGCATCATATGGTGAGAAATATTGTGGGTGTCTTAATGGATATTGGGGCTGGGACAAAGTCAGAGGAATGGATGCCGGAGTTGCTGGATCTAAAGGACCGCAATTGTGGTAGCGCTACAGCGCAGCCGCATGGTCTTTACCTCGTCGATGTGGTTTACCCAAACCATCAACAGATACCACAGGGTTGCGCGTTACCGCATTTCTTTTCGCTTCTGTAGGCGTAAACGCTGGTCCGAGAAGGTAAAATCGACGTAAGTTCTGTTACAATTCCGCCCTTCATTTTTGCTGTATTTATTTCAGGTATAGGCAGGCATGCGCACTCGCGTAAAAATTTGTGGTTTAACGACCATCGACGACATCGTCAATGCTGTGACATCGGGCGCAGACGCGCTCGGCTTCAATATGTTCCCCGCAAGCCCGCGGTTCGTGCCAGAAGGTCAATTGTCCGAACTGTCAAAAAGTGTCCCTCCGTTCATTAGCAAAGTAGGTCTGTTTGTAAATGCTGATGCATCGAAGGTTGAGGCGTTAGCCGCAAAAGCAAAATTCGATCTACTACAGTTTCACGGCGATGAGAGTGACGATTATTGTGCGCAGTTTGGCCTGCCTTTTATCAAGGTCGTAAGGCTAAGCCCCGCTATGTCCCTTGACGAGGAGATAAAAAAGTTTCCCAACAGTCATGGGATACTTGTTGATGCGCATGATGAGGTTTTGTTTGGCGGTACAGGCAAGACTCTCGATTGGAGTAACCTTTTAAAAATTGATCAGCCGTTGATTCTTGCGGGCGGTTTAACGCCTGAAAATGTCGCGACAGCGATTTCCCAAGTTAAACCCTTCGCCGTTGACGTCAGTAGTGGTGTAGAGGTATCGAAGGGTGTAAAAGACCCGAAAAAAATACGCGACTTTATGGTTGCTGTTCGGAATGCGGACAGACTGCTTGACCAAAACGGCGTCTGATAAATAAACGTTTTTGCAATTAAGAAACTTTAATAGAGGTACTTATGGGTAAGCCAATTGGAGACAACACAGAGGTTAGTACAATGCCTACTGTGGACGGTCGCTATGGCATTTATGGCGGTCGATATGTTTCTGAGGTGCTGATTGCAGCGCTCGACGAACTTAGAGATTCCTATAGCCGGCTTAAGTCTGATCCAGACTTTGTCGCTGAAATAGAGCGCGATTTGCGGAACTATGTCGGTAGAGAGTCACCACTGTACTTTGCAGAACGGTTAACTCGAGAAATGGGCGGAGCGCGTATTCTGTTAAAAAGAGAAGATCTGAACCACACCGGCGCTCACAAGATTAATAATTGTATCGGTCAGGCTTTATTGGCTAAGTATATGGGTAAACCCAGGGTTATTGCAGAAACTGGGGCAGGGCAGCACGGCGTAGCGAGTGCAACGGTGGCTGCTCGCTTTGGCCTCAAGTGCCGGGTTTATATGGGTAGTGATGATATCGCAAGACAAAGCCTTAACGTTTATCGCATGAAATTGCTTGGTGCAGAAGTTGTACCGGTTACCACCGGTTCGAGGACACTAAAGGATGCGCTCAGTGAAGCGATGCGCGATTGGGTTGCCAATGTTGATGATACCTACTACATCATAGGTACAGTCGCGGGGCCTCACCCTTATCCGATGATAGTGCGTGACTTCCAATCTGTCATTGGTAAAGAAACTAAGAAGCAGTGCCTTGCAGATTATAATCAACTGCCCGATGCCATTGTTGCTTGCGTTGGCGGTGGCTCCAACGCCATGGGCATATTTCATCCTTTCCTACAAGATGAGGAGGTTCGTTTGATAGGCGTTGAGCCAGCGGGTAAGGGGATTGAGACGGGGATGCATGCTGCACCTCTCAGCAAGGGTCAGGTGGGTGTCTTACACGGCAACAAAACCTATCTAATGCAGGATGAAAATGGTCAGATTTTGCCGACTCATTCAATTTCTGCAGGTCTCGACTATCCAGGTGTCGGGCCAGAGCACTCTTGGTTGAAAGATATAAAGCGGGCAGAATACGTTTCGGTTACTGATGAACAAGCGCTTCATGCTTTTCGCCAGCTAAACCTACTAGAAGGTATCCTACCTGCTCTCGAGACAGCGCATGCACTCTCATACGGTGCGGAGCTAGCAAGTAAGATGGGTAAAGATGAAATTGTCGTCATAAATTTATCTGGACGTGGGGATAAAGATATTCCTACTATGGCTAAAATTGACGGCATCTCAATATCATAGAGAGTAATCGTTGTGAGTCGGATTAGTAATTGTTTTGAACAGCTCGAGGCGCAGAATAAAAAAGCCTTAATACCCTACGTCGTTGCCGGTGATCCCGTGCCTGATGTAACGGTTAAAGTCATGCACAAAATGGTCGAAATGGGTGCTGATCTTATTGAGCTAGGTGTGCCTTTTAGTGAGCCAGAAGCTGAGGGCGCAGTTATCCAAGTCGCTCACGAGCGAGCTCTGGAGCACAATGTTTCTCTGAGAGACACTATTCAAATGGTCGCGGATTTTCGTCAAAACGACAAGACAACGCCGGTTTTGTTAATGGGTTATATCAATCCTATTGAAAAAATGGGCTACGAGGAGTTTGCTAAATTGGCGAAGGCCGCGGGAGTTGATGCCAGCTTGCTTGTGAATGTTCCTCCAGAGGAAGGCGTTGAACTCGAAATCGCTTTGCGCAAACAAGACATCGATACGATATATCTGGTCGCTCCGACGACAACGGATACTCGAGCTGCATATCTATGCGCTAAGAGTACCGGCTTCATTTATTATGTCTCTCTGAAGGGTACAACCGGTGCAAGCACGATCAACATGGATGAAGTTGAAACTCGCTTCAATCATCTCAAGCAATTTACAAAGATCCCGATGGTTGTCGGTTTTGGGATTAAAGATGGCGCGAGTGCTGCGCGGGTTGCTGAGTTTGCTGATGGCTCCGTGGTCGGTTCAGCTATTGTGCAGATCTTCGCTGACAACAAAGACAAGCCAGATATTATTGTTGAGTCAGTAGGCGCACTCATCAGTGAGATGCGTACGGCGATGGATTTAGTTTCGGTAGGTTGAGACGAAACGCCATCGAAATCTAAACGTTCAGATAATTTTGATACAGCAGTTAACGATATATGGAACTCAATGATTGGCTGACAAAAATATCCCAAGTCCATCCCGTTGCCTGGGATCTTGGGTTAGAGCGTGTTTCCACCGTTGCAAATAGGATGGGGATACTTTCACCGGCTAAAAAGACTGTGCTGGTAGCAGGAACCAACGGTAAAGGCTCAACCTGTGAGTGTCTATTACGGCTAGCGATGCGGGCTGGGTTGCGTTGCGGTAAGGCAACATCGCCATTCCTTGTTAACTACAAC
>CAJJAA010000019.1 GCA_905182025.1 uncultured OM182 clade bacterium | reverse complement strand
TACGGTCGCGTTTTCATGACCTTCATTTTGGCTTATAACGCCGCGCGTGATGGTGGCACCTATACGTTTGAAGGTCGTGGATTTGCTAACGAGTCAACAGTCTTTGGTGGCTCGGGAGTTGGAATATGGTATCGAGATGGCGCATTGATTCATATGGAACAGCTCGTCAATATTTCTGATGGCACTCAAAATTTGGATCGACTAGTTATGGATGGATTGAATAGGACAATGTCTATTGATGTATACGCTTTGAAGTAGAGATCGTTGATCATTCAAATGCCTTGAAGTAGCCAAAATCGAGTGCAGGGAATGTTGTTCGGACTTTATTTTATGCATGCTGGTTCGTTAAGTGATGTCCACTTTATTTTTATAAAGAGATGAAATTATGTATTTGAAAGCATTAGTTACTATTACGTTTGCAGTACTTTTCTCCGGCACTGTGATTGCTGATGATCACAAAACCCAAGATATCCGCGAGGCAAAATCAAGCAATCCGTTGATCGCGCTTCATCCGGCCGCTAATCAAGCTGCAACTGAAGCCTATTACAATGCCGTAGAACAAAATGTATTTAACGGGGTGGTCCCTCTAAAGTATGCTCAACTGGCCGCACTTGCTGCTTCAGTAGCGTCTAAATGTGTTTATTGTATTCCTGCGCATACTGCGATGGCTAAGGCTGCTGGCGCCACAGACGAAGAAATCAAGACCGCCGTCGCAATCGCAGCTGACGTAGCATTAAACAGCAGCATGCTATATGGCAACCAGTACGATATGGATGCGTTTTTGAAGATGTTTCCACAGTAAATTAACGGTTGAGTTAAGCTCTGGCTTGCGCTGATAATTTTCAATGCGAGTCAGAGCTAATCATTAAATACTTCCTAAACCTTAGCGACTATAACCAAAACTATAAGAGACATATGAATTTTTCGCTATTTGCGTCGCATATAAAAAGTCGGCGTGTTTCGTTTTAGGCGAGGATACTGTCTGCGGTTTTTTCGAAAAGAAGTCGGACCCGTCGTAAAAGATGTTCGCAAGAATGCTGACCCGAAGTACCGCGGAAAGGTCGGTAGCTAATGATATTATATTTAAGGGGTACTACATGTTAATTGTTAATCTTCAGCTCAAAATAAAACCAGAAAAACGACTTGAATTTTCAGATTGGTTCAACGGAATATTACCTGACACAAGGTCTTATAATGGATGCACTGAAGTTAATTCATGCTCTGTGTCGGATGATAGCGAAGTGGTCGAAATTATCAGTAAATGGGGTTCTAAAGATCAGTATGATGCCTATCTTGCATGGCGAGAAGCGACAGGCGTGGTGGCAAAATTAGGCGAATATGTAAGCGCGGCTCCGGTATTTCGTTTCTTGACGGTAGATCGTCAATTTGAATGATGGTGAAGTTAGAGGGCAGTGGCAGCTCCCAATCTATAGCGGCGTCAATTAGTTTTTCTGACGTCAAGCGCAAGATCCTTGATCACACAAGGGGGCCGCCTAGGTCGCAACCACCTCCGCGGAAACGATCGACAGCTATCCAATCCAAAAACATGCTTTGATAACTAAGCCAAATCAATCCTGCCCGATCTTTTAGTCTCCTAGGTAATCAACCCGGCCGTCTGTAAGCCATCAGACCAGCACCATTACAGTTATTGACCTCTAAAGGATCACCACGCCACAGTGTCTTAAATTTGAATGATCATCAGCAATCGCCATACATGATCGTTCTTCGGAAAATGTGGTTTATAATTACTATCTTCCACCTCAACTTTTAGGCGCTTCTGCGATTAAGCCGTTAACTCAATTATCTTGATCCTCATAAAGAGGAATCAATCGATCACTGCCAATAGCTTTGGCGATGTTCTGGTGATAGCTGATAAGCGCTGGTTCATTGCGGCCAAAAATTAGATTTGGCAATGCGCCGCTTACAAGATTGCTATGTATTGAAACGCTTTGAGGAAAGTCTTCGTCCGTTGTGACCTGCCAAACAAGGTCTACGTTGAGTTTAGCCTTGCGCTCCGCGTCTTCGTCCATTGGGTTAGGCCAAAAAACATTGAGTTCAACACGGCAACGGTTTGCCCCCTCAACTGGGTAAACAGTCCAAAATTGAATGTGATCTACCTGATGAGTGAGTAAGACATTGGGCGCCAAAATATATTCAGTTGTGCAATATGGCAGTATTGCGCCTTGCTCAGCTTCCGGCTTCTGGAACTCTTTCTCAATTGTTTTTCTTGGCGATACCAGATGAACTACTTCACCCATTTGCTCAGTGAGTGTTGAGGTCGAATAGTAATAGGGGCTGATAGTGTTTTTGTGCAGTGGTGCAATATGATAGGTCTCAGCAAAGCCGTCGATGAAGAACTTGTAGTTACATGGTAACTCAATCGTTCGACTGTCGATGTATCGTGTTTCCTCAATGTTGTAATTAGCGATGTCAGTGAGAGCTCCACCTAACAGCTCATACACCTTGCTCTCGATATCATCACCTTCAAGTAAAACAAAGATTAAGCCATCTGTTTCAAAGCACGATACTTCGGCAAGCTGGTCATAGCGGTCGTCACCCGCTGAGAATCCGTCGTGACTATTGGGGCGTGCAATTATTTTGCCATCAAGTCCCCAGTTCCAAGCATGAAAAGGGCAAGAAAAAGATGATTTGCTACCCTTGCCTTCGGCAATCCGGGCGCCACGATGTCGACAGGCGTTAATGTAGGCTCGAGCGAGCCCATATTTATCCCGGACAATTAGCAAGCTTGTATTGACGACCTCATGTGTCAGATAGTCACCCTGATTTGGAATCTGCGGAGTAAGTGCAACAAGTAGGGGGCGTTGCCTAAACATTACTTTAACTTCCAAAGCTGCCTGCTCTTCGCTGACATAGTGGGATGCAGGTACCTCCAAGCTGTAAGGCGACAGATCGGTTGTGCCGTTCGCCAAATGGATTCGTAAGCGCTCTAGCATTTCTTTTTGTTTCTCTGCGTGCACTTTTTTTGCCTCCTACATGTCGAAAAAGTTGTAGTAAATATGACCAAGCTTTTTACCGGAAGGCTTTCTAAGCTGGCACCTCAAACTCGTCAGTTAGCACCATTGAGCCCATTGTGTTGTCAAGGCACTAATAAATGATTGCTTGATATTCTGATCATCAGCAATCGCCATACATGATCGTTCTTCGGAAAACGTGGTTTATAATTCTTGTCCTCCGATCTGTCCTAAGGCTTGATCTGTTTCGACTAATGCTGGCGAAAAATGCTTAGAAACTAAGCGGGTGTAAAGCGTGCGGTCTATTTCACGTAAAGAGTAAGAAAATGACGAGAATCAAGTACATCCTGCTTACCTGGTTATTACTCACCGTTACTGCATGTGGTGGCGGCAGCAACTCCACAGCGCCGCCGATAGCGGATAACAGTGCCACCAGCGCCAACGCCTCAACCCCTGAGTCTACAGCGAGCAACGATCCGCCCACCGCGACCAATCTGACCAGCACCGCCGCTTACACGGAAGGCGCCACCAGCGTTGCCATCGATGACATTGTGATCGCTGATGTCGACACTGGCGATATGCTGACCGCCACCCTGACACTGAATGATGTCAATGCCGGCGTACTGACCACCAGTGGTGCTGGCAACACTTATGATGCCGGCACCGGCGTCTGGACCATGACTGACATAGCAGCCAATGTGAACACGGCGCTGGCGGCAATGACCTTCACGCCCAATATCAACTATGACCTCGACACCACCATCACCACGCACATTGAAGATCAGGCGGGTACAGGGCCGATCGATGGGGTCATTACATTAGATTTTAGCCGGAATTGGGACTTGAGACGGGTTAGCCCAGACGCAGTGAATACTGACCAAGCAAGCGTGGATGCCATACTGAATTTCATCTTCACCGACCAAGCGATACAATCGGTGCTGATCAGCAAAAATGGGTTCACTATTGGCGAACGCTATGCGGACGGATACGACAAGGACAGCTATGGCACCAGCTGGTCCGTCGCAAAAAGCTTTTACAGCGCGGCCATTGGCGTTGCAATAGACGAGGGGCTGATAGCGTCTGTAGACATAAATGTCAGTGATATCATTACGGAGTGGCAGAACACTGACAAAGCGGATATCACCCTAAAACAAGTGTTGCAAATGCGCTCAGGGTACGCGTCGGGGACCGAGGTGTTCTTTGCAGCGGATCAGACGCTACACGCCATTAATTTGCCATTAGAAAGTACCCCTGACAGCCTATTCAGATATTCGAATGCCAACACGCAGCTACTATCCCCCATCTTGGCAAGAACAACCAGTCAGACCGCGCATCAATATCTCGTCAACAAAATTCTTGCGCCTATTGGCATTGATACCACCAGCGTAGGCCTGTGGTTTGATAGTACCGCAACGAATCCAATGACTTATTGCTGCCTAGATATGCGGCCAGACGACTTCGCTCGATTTGGGCTGTTATATGCACGAAATGGCAACTGGCAAGGTGAACAAATTGTGTCGTCTGACTATGTTATTCAAAGCATGCTTGCAACGTCAGCACCGTATGGTTTTCAGTGGTGGATACTCAATGACACCTTCTATGGCGGCAGCCAACCACCCATCGACATCACGGCAGCTTTGGGTAGAGATGGGCAAAAAATCTATGTGTGGCCGCAGAAAGACATTGTCATTGTGGTTTTAACAAAATATATCCACGCCATGAATCAAGGCTATGTTTTGGACCTCAGACCTGACGTACTCAACTTCCCCGATACCTGCACGGGACGCAATACTTGCAGCGGCTCTCAGGGACCCGCAGTGGAAAGCTACAATGAGCTAGAACTTATTGGTTTGATTCAAGCACTAGACAACGAGTAGTGCTCGCAAAACCTGAAATATTGATGAGTGTCGTCAGCAGTGCTAACTTGAAGATATGGATTTTTTTTCATAACTGCCTTAGTCAATCGAGTGTATCTTGACCGAACTAAAGCGGAAGGCGGTCGCTACCGGCCACAGGCTGATCACAAAAAACGAATACGTTCTTCATATGTATTTGGGGCAAACCAGGGAAGAAGATAATGAGTGATGATAGGTTGCTGCTAGATCGTTTTGCGATAGAAGATGTTTTTGCAAGGTACGCACACGCTGCCGATGAATATGATGCAGTGCAATGGCTCAAATGTTACAGCGAAGATGGTGTCTTTGAAGTAGCTGCTGATGGCAATCGAATACAGTTTTTAGGGAAGCCAGCATTGAAGAAATTTATCGATGCCCACATTCGCCTTTTACCCGGCACTCGCCATGTCCAAACGAATCATCTTGTTAGTATAAAAGGCGATAGTGCTGCACATCGTTGTACATTGTCTGGCATGTTAAGTAGACCAGAAAAGGTCTATATATTCATTTCAGGAACTTACGAGAGTTACCTGCAAAAAATCGAAGGCGAATGGAAAATAAAACACCGAATTGTTCACGTAGATAACGGCGCTAATTTTATTGATGGAGAATTAGCACAACATATTCAGCCTTTCATGCAATGGATGACTGAAAATGGGACGATTATATAAGTGAACAATAAGGCAATACTGCCAAGTATCTTTTTAACTCCAATATTTTAAGATGCTGTAGTTGAACAAACTAAAGCCAGCTACGTGCTTCTCCTCTGGCTAATTATCGCAAACCCTTTGCATGACCGACACCTGAGGCGAATTATATAAGTGTGGAATATGCAAGGCAGAAATATACAGGCAGACATTTCTAACTGCGACATCAGGTTCTGATGAGCAGGGCATTCATCATCACTAACTCCAGTCATGAACTAAGCTCTTTAAAGCTAACATTCTGACCAGTACCTAGAACCTCTTCCGCCTTCTGACGCGGTATACGCTGATATTATCGCGGTTTTACCATTTATGTCTGTTGCGATGTAAGTGACCATATATAAATTCTTTTCTAGGTTCATCATAGTGTTGAGGTCCCAAGATACTTTCTTTTTGAATTCTTAGCTGATCATTGGGATAGAGTCATGATTAAGATGAATAATTGCACCTCTATCTAGCGGTTAGTATTTGTGAAGAAGGCGGTGTCTTACAAGTGATTAAGAGATTGCCGCTTATGTTGGGTGGGAGAGTCTGAGATTATGTGAGTGCGTTCGCTGCGACACCTGCCCGCAATGCGTTTAAGTGGTGCGACTGCCAGAAATAGATCGCTGACGAAGCTCCGATTCTTTGGCGCTTAGTGCGTGGGAATGAATGATGGTATGCGAGCAAGCCTATACATGAAGCTTCTTAGTTAAGAACGGAAGCGTTGGTTTGGCGTAACAGCCGCATAGACTTCTTTTTGCAAAAAATAATGAGGGTGCTTTTGAAATTTGGGGCCAATGCGGTATAAATTTACTATCCTCGTAGCCTCATCATCCATACCCAGCCTAATCTAAAGGTTCCTCAATGGCAGTGCCCATTTGCTTGTCGCAACGACACCGCCAGGGAAACCAACATTAACCAGCAGGCTTGATAATATACTCAGCAATCCAAGCCGACTCGCCTTCGCAACTGGCATATGAATTCTCGTAGTCTCTCATCGCAGCAGCGCCGCCGCCGTTAGCAAGCCAGTCTTGATTGGCCATCAGTTTTGAGGCGCTGGTGTAGGACACCAAATGCATGAATTTGCCTTGTCGACTACCCGCACCCAAACGCGGCGCGAAAATATTCCAAGCCGCAAGATCAAGATCATCACCATTGTCTGCCAGCCACGAACCATGCTTGGCTTTCAATTGTTCATAAGAAACGCCCTCTTTCGGCCCGCACCAGTTCATGGTCATTAGGCGGTTATCTGTGCTATCAAGCTCCGCCGCATTAAGCATTTTGTTAACGCCTTGGCCAAATTTAAATCTACAATCGCCTAACTTGGCAGCATCTGCCATGAGCTTGGCGGCTTCATCGGATACCATCCAAGCGTCCCAAGCAGCGCCAAATCCGTTGATATCACCCATAACCAAATCAATATAATCAACATTCGACTGACCTGGCATACCATGACTAAACATTGGCGTCAGTCGAATCATGGAAAGGTTTATGTTCATCTTGGACCAAGCTTGCTTTAAGCGGGCGTCCAGTTTCGCCACGTCTGTGATAGATTTTCCGGCTTGCAACGAGCACACCTCAAATTGCATGCCGAAATTTTTGTCGAGGTCTACGCCTCGCCAGCTATTCTCATGGTTGTCGGCGAAAGCACATGGAACTAGCGCGAATACCGCAAGTAAAGTCAGGGCTGTTCGTATCATATTATCTTCTCGCTATGTTTAAGTTCATTGAAAATTAAAGGGGTCCATGAATCTAGCGGAAGATACATTGAGGTACAATAATGGTTCGGATTTGGGTGTCAGTGCTACGGCGTCGCACGCTATCACAAACGTTGAAACTCACCCCAAACCCTTGGCGTTCTCAGAGGATTCGCCGCTGGCTGAGACGCCAACTTTAAAAATAAACACCACCGGCAGGCAACGGCTCAGCATTGTCCGAGCCCGTGTCAAAAAAGCCCCAGATAACACTTGACTGAGGCCGCGTTGGAATAATGATTTTTTCTAGTTAGTGTTGGTCCTACGATTTATTTCGACAGACATATTGATCTGTTCAATAGTTCTTGAATCGCCCAGCGCTTGCCGAAACTTAGTCTTATCTGCGGAGCTAAGTAGACACATGACCGAATGGTAATCCCGCCTCGAAGTAACCTTGCTCAAAAGTAGAACTTTCTCGTAATATTTGTACAGGAGATTTTGCATGAAGACATCACGATTTACCGTTAGCCAGATATTGTCCATCCTGTATCAGGCTAGGATCTTGATATTACGACCTCTACTTATTCTATTTAGCAACCTGTCCCTTGTTCATGCTGATGGCCTCGATAGTCCGGGTGGCCACAACGATCGGAACGAGAGCGCCTACAACGGAGATAAAGGGTCGCAGCTAGCTAAAGATCGTTAGTCAATCCGGCGGTACTCGACCCAATGGAGTTGACCAGTGCTATAATTAAAATTTGAAACTACGACCATAAGCGTTGTGAAAGCTGGCACTCCTGTTACAGTAACAGCTCACGAATTTTGGATGTAAACGGATGTCTTCAATGCAAGGTGAACAATCTGGCGGATGCCTTTGCGGCTCGTTTCGCTACACTTTTAATGTTACCGCCGAGCCTGATTTTAGTTTCAGCTGCCACTGCAGAGATTGCCAGCAAGCGACTGGTAGTGTTTGTGCGACAGCGTTTGCTGTCCCAAAAGACGGTTTTCAGATGTCCGGTGAATACAAGTTTTACACCAAGTATGGTGACAATGGCGGAGAGATTAATCGGGGGTTTTGCCCCAGCTGTGGGTCAAGGGCGGTATCAACGCTGGGAGCGTTACCGGACCTCTACCTAGTCTATGCTTCAAGCTTGGATGACCCCTCTTGGTTCAAACCTGCGATGAATATCTACACTGCGAGTGCGCTGCCCTGGGATTGTATGGACCCAAACGTTCCAAACTTCGCGCAAAGCCCACCAGCAGGTTAGATCACGGGTCTCAGCCTGGTAGAGTTTATCGGCAATGTCCGCTCCTGGGCTCATGCTGTCATTCCAGTATGACACTGTTCTTTGCGAGATAGGAAAGCCTGCGGAGACCGATACAACTGTGTCTGTGGTAGCCAGAGTTTGTTACTCGATGTCCGGGGAACTCTTCATCATTTGTCTCGTCAACTTTTGCACCTCTGATTTATCCTCGGGGCTCATTTTGTCTCAAGACACTCTTTAAGCTTAGTTGCATCGTAGGCGTTGGTGCACATAGCTCAATATCGATACGATACTGATCAATTTTTTCCGCAAATGCGGTTCTTCTATCAAAAATGATCTAGCAAGGCACTCTAAGCTGAGTTACTTTATATCTTCAAACTTAGAAAGAGGTTTTGCATATGAGATTTATCACGTTACTACTAGCTACTATGATGTCTACTTTCGTCTATTCCAACGACCACGGCGACGTGCCCGCGGGTAGCGGTGCCTTTGTTGCACTTATGGTGCAGGCACAAGACCCAGATGCATATATCGCGGCTTTGAAAAAAAACCCTGCGCCCTTCAAGGCCATTGGTTCCTCTATTGCCGGCGCGTGTATCACAAAAACGGGGCATGATTACCCGGGGCAAATGTTCATCTACAACGGTTTCGACTCGATTGAACAGGCCATGGCTGCGACCAGCAAATACGACGCAATGAAGGCGACACCTGAACTAATGGCTATCAGGGAAGTAAAATACAATGTCATGTTCAAGCCTTTGAAGCAGTTCACGCTAGAACCAGGCTCTGAGCGTCTTTGGCGGCTCAACATTTCAAGCCAAAACTTACAGTCATTTGTAAACAAAATTGCTGAACTAGAGACTGCTCTGCGGACAGCTGGGCATAAGGTTAATCTTGGTGTTTTTCAGCCGATTGGCGGCGGCGTTCACGAGACTATTCACTTAAGAGCAGTAAGCCCGTCGTACGGCGCCTCAGGAAGGATTCTTGACGATGCTTATGCTGGTGCCGCTTGGATGGGCACTTGGCAGGAAGCGCTAGCGTTAGTCGACGAAGTCGTGTCTGATAATTTTGAGCTATGCGAAATCATCTACACAGCTGAATAGGCTTTTTTGCCATTAACCTCTTGGTGTCAGCCTTGAGGTTAATTCTTTCAAGGCCGAATCAATAAACTCGCACGCGCAATAGAGGATAAGAAAAACCACTATGAACAACAACGATATTGACAGCAAGTGTTTGCGGGATGAATGCAGGGGCTGAAGTTAAGCTCAAATTTCAACCGCTGATATACTTGGCTGTCTTGGCAGAAATGCGGTTTATTCTTCTTTTTCACAGCACTAAAGTCTGCGCCCGTTTATAGTTTTTTAATTACATAAAGTACGCTTGCCAAAATCCCTCTTTACCATTTTTTTTAAAT